>DATDCV010000765.1:0-12184 GCA_036524155.1 Verrucomicrobiia bacterium | reverse complement strand
GCCCGCGCTCCTGCACCGTGAAAACCGAAACGAAGAGGGCGGCCATCGCCAACCGGAGCGCTCCTGAGCCGAATGTTTCATAGATTGCACCACCTCCGCACAAACTGTATCCGCTGACGTGAGGAGGCGGAAGGCTGGTGTTGCTTGTGGCTTCCGCCTTCTTACGTCGGCGGCTACGTCTCGTTAAGATCCCATCCCCTCACGTAAGATCGCCCATCTCTCGTGGTCTCTCCACCGCCCCGCAATTTTCAAGTAGCGGCGGGAAAAGCCCTCGCGCACAAAGCCGCACTTACGCACCAGTGCAATCGACGCCCGGTTCCCCGGTTGGATATTCGCCTCGAGCCGGTGGAGTTTGAGCTTTTTGAAGGCGTAGTTGATAACGAGCCGCATTCCCTCGTACATCAAACCCCGCTTCGCATGCGGCAGGAAGCCGTAGTACCCCAGAAACGCATTCTGAAAGGCGCCCCGAATCAGGTTGTTCACGTTGATCACCCCAACGATCTCTTTCGTTCCACGATGGACGATGAGGAAACAGCGATGAGACTCCGATGCCGCGCGCTCCAAATAACGGGCAAATTCCTTCCTCGTGCGGGGCGGTGAAACCCAGGGATGATGCAACGAACGGCTGCGCCGAACCGCCGCGATGAATGCCGGCGCGTCGGCCGGGGTCGGACGCCTGATTCTTACTCGCACTTTCTGAGGCCGGGGCACAGAAACCAAGGTGCCGCTGAACAACGAACCTGACAAGCGGCGGTAGGCCGAAGTCCGCCCAAGATCTCCCGGACACGAAATTCCGCGCATTGCCTCCGCGAATCCCGTCGGCACGCGTTCCGCCATCCAGCAATTCTCTCGCAGCATCCTTGGGTGGCTTCGGGGACCCCTGCTCCACGTTGGTTGCGGCTTTGGGTTTTGGTCTGGCCGGACGATCGCATGCGCTCCAGCAAATGTCAGATGCGCGAGGCGGACACGACCCGGCTTTTCGCCACCCACCACAAAACGCTTCCAGCCGCCGCCGCCAGCACGAAGATGGCCAGCGCGGAAGCGGATTGGCTCAGCCCGAGGCGGCCGCCGCCTGAGGGTTGTGGTTGGGCGCCAGGGGGCACTAATATGCCTCGGGGCCGGTACCACCAATCAATATCCGCCAGGAACGTCTGGTACGTGATTCCCCGTCGAGCCAACAGCCCGAGCGTGGACTCGTTGGCGGGGGCGATGAACTCGGGAGAGCGGACGTCAGAGATCCACAGTTTTCGGGAGCCGTCCCGGTATTCAAACACCTCGAACCGGGCGTTCTGGTGCTGAGCAATAATGCCCGGGAGCTGCGCAGCGGTGACGCGGCGGACCTTCCAGTCGGTGGTCAGGCTCAGCAAAACAGCCAGGGCGACCAATCCGCACGCGGCCAACGCGGCAAAGGCCTGGTCCACCCGCCGTTCGCTCCTTGCGGCAGCGATCGGGGGCGGCTCGGATGGCGGGCGGACGCGCCGGCGCAACAAGGTCATCGCGCCGGCGACGACGATGAAGAAACAAAAAGCCGGCATCAACAAATGCATCGCCCATTGGCCGAGCAACCACAACACGGTCCGAATGCTGAAGGCAAAGTCCCGGCCTTCCATTCTCGTTTTATAACTGATGCCTTTTTCGGCCAGCAGCGCCATGGTGCTGTTCTCTGCCGGCGCCTGAATAACCCGTTCGCTGCCTTTTTCGCGCACCTCGCCGATCAGATAGCGGTATCCGTTTCTGTGTTGGGTCAGGCAAAGGTCGACATTGCTGCTCTGGGAACCAGCGATCAGGTTTTGCACTTCGGCGGTAGACAGGTACTGGGTTTTTGGAATGAGATTAGGATTTCGGGAGATTGCGCCGGACATAGCAACCGCGAACCAAAAGAACAATGACAGGCAAACCAGAGCCCCGGTCATCCCCAGCACCACCCAAAGCGTAATGGATTTTCCAGCCCGACCGGAGATTCCCGTGCCGCCAACCGTTTCGGGAGCAATTGGCCGCCGCCGCTGCCAAATCCAGATCACCAGAGACAGCGGTGCCACTCCATAGACGAGAGTAGGAATCAGGAAGTCCATCCAAAATCGTCCGAACGCATAGAAAGTTGCGGCGCGGGACCCGTGAGAGAATTGCTCCCTCCCCCAGAAGACCAGGAGCAGCGCAGGCAGAAAGACGAGGAGCAGCATGCTGGCTCCGATCACGCGCCAAAAGGTGGCGACGGACCGTCGAGCCCGCTCACTGTGCTGACGATCGCCGCCCATCTTGTAACCGATGTACCCGCCCACCGGCAAAATCGGCGCCAGCCAGTAAACGAAGCTCAGTAGGATCTGGGAACTGGCCTGGAGGAATCCACCCAGCGTCGTTGTCTTGGCTGCCACGCTGCTGTTCTGCGCCAGCGCCGTGCCGACCGTCGCCGCCTTGGCGGTGGTGGCCAGCAGCGGCAGGGCGGCGATCACGCCCAGCGTAAAGGCCCTGCCCGGACTGGTTTGTTTGAGCGCGCCGGCGACAAAGGCGAGGAATTGTTCCTGCAACAGTTTGCGCCCGCGCGAGAGTCGTTGCTTCACCGCATCCTCGCTGAGACCTAAATCATGCGCGACAGCCTCGATCGATTGATGCTCGCGATAGAACAACACCAAGGGTTCACGGTAGATTTCCGGGATGCGTTCGAGCGCGCGCCAGAGAATCGCCTTCTCCTCTTCGCTGATCACCTGGTCCGAAGGCAGCGGTTCTAATGCGACCCGTTCGTCCATCACGTCCAGCGATTCGGCCGCATAATCCGGCTCCCGTCCCTGGCGACGGAACTCCTTACTAATGAGAAAACGGGCGATACTGCACAGCCAGGGCCGCAACTTCGCGGGCTCGCGCAATTCCCCAAGCTGCTTCCAGGCGGACACAAAGGTCTCCTGGGCGAGGTCTTCACTCCGGCTCACGTTGCCGGTGGCAGAATACGCCAGCGACGAGATCAAGGTTTGATACCGCTCAACAATCAGCCGGAACGCATCGCGATTCCCGTCCAGGCTTTCGGCCACCAGCTCGGCATCGTTGAGTTCTGCCCTCTGCATCGCTTCGATTGTCATCATATCATCCTATAAGCACCCGAAAAGCTGCAAGAGGTGACAGAAAATTTTGGAAATGCCCCGCGCGTGGCGCGAAAAACGAGCTTTCTCTTACGGGCGCGTTCCTGTTGAATAGTCGAAGGTAATGAGCCAAACGCATCCATTGACCACGACCACGTTTGAACTGCCGGGATACCGTGTGACCAGGAGCTTCGGCGTGGTTCGCGGGATCATCGTGCGATCGCGGTCCATTGTCGGCAATTTTGGAGCACACCTGCAAAGTCTCTTCGGTGGGAACATATCGCTCTATACCTCGTTGTGTGAGCAGGCGCGCGGTGACGCGTTCAACGAGATGCTCCAACATGCCGGACAATTGGGCGCGAACGCGGTCCTCGGAGTGCGCTATGACGCCACTGAAATCTCCGCCGGGATTACCGAAGTGCTCTGTTATGGCACGGCGGTTTTTGTTGAACCGGCCAAGTGACAACGCTCCTATTTTTCAAGCACCAGGAATTATATGTCTGGACACAGCAAATGGGCCAAAGTTAAGCACTTCAAAGGGGCGGTCGACGCCAAGCGCGGCAAGATATTCTCGAAACTGAGCAAGGAGATCAGCATCGCGGTGAAGCTAGGTGGCCCGGATCCCGGGATGAATCCGCGATTGAGGATGGTACTGCTCAAGTGCCGCGCGGCCAACATGCCCAACGACAATATCGACCGCGCGATCAAGAAAGGCGTCGGTGGCGGGGAGACGGCGAATTTCGACGATCTAACCTACGAGATTTACGGGCCCCACGGTGTGGCGTTGCTGGTGACCATCAGCACGGATAACCGAAACCGGACGGCGTCGGAAATCCGGAGCATCGTGACCAAGAACGGCGGCACGATCGCCACGCAGGGATCGGTCAGCCGTTTGTTCCAACGCAAAGGCCAAATCATCGTTCCGCGCGATGGCGCCAACGAGGACACGTTGATGGAGGTGGCCCTGGAAGCCGGAGCGGAGGATTTCAAATCCGACCCCAACGGTTACGAGATTTTGACGGACCCCGGCCACTTCGAAGCGGTCCACAAACAAATTGAGGCCAAGGGGATCAAGCCGGCGGTCGCGGAAATCACGGAACTGCCGACCGTCACCGTACCCCTCTCGGACGAGGGCACGGTTGCGGCGGTTAATCGGTTGTTCGACGCTCTCGAAGACCACGATGATGTCAAGGAGGTCTATTCCAACGCCGAGTTCCCCGAGGATGCGGCCAGAGCGAACGGGTGAAGCCTTGAGCCGGATTATTAGCGGAAAACAGGTGTCGATTACCGCCGCCAGTGGTTGCCGACAAGCCTGGCCGCTCGTCCCGCTTCGCCTGGGGTGCCAACGCCGCGGATGAGAATCAAAAGGTTAACGGAGGATTCGTATGTGGCGCGCGCGCTGGCGTGGCTCGCGGCGGCGGTGTACCGTCACCGCGCCGCTTTCTTTTACCCGCAATTGGCGCTCTTCCTGGTCTGCGTCGGCTACACGATCAAGAACCTGGAGTTCGATACCAGCCGGAACAACCTGGTCGGCGCCAATAAAAAGTACCATCAAAATTTTCTCGCCTTCAAAAAGGAATTCCCCACGCAGGACGACCTGGTCGTCGTGGTTGAGAGCGAGGACCCGGCCAAGAACCGGCAGTTTGTGGAACGTCTGGGCGCCCGCCTGGAAGCGGAACCGGACCTCTTCCACGACGTTTTTTACAAAGGCGATCTCAAAATGCTGGGGACCAAGGCCCTGCTCTTTGTCCCTGAAGCTGATCTGGGCGAGCTGAAGAAGACGCTGGAGATCTATCAGCCTTTCATCAGCCAGTTCACCCACGCCACCAACCTGGTGTCATTGTTCAGTATGGTCAACGCGCAGTTCCGGACTGCGAAGCGGGAGAAGAACGCCGAAACCGAGTCGTTGATCAAAGCGTTTCCTGCTCTGGAGCGGATTGTCAATGAAGCAGCCGTCAGCCTTCGCCGCCCCGGCACTCCCCCCTCACCGGGCATCAATGCCCTGTTCAGCTCCGGCGAAGATGCCGAACAGCAGATCTATGTCACTTTCGCCAAGGGACGGATCTACCTGGTGACCGCGCAGGCGCCGAAGGAGGAGTTGAACAGCGACTCGGTCAAACGCTTGCGAACGTTGGTGGCCCAGACCCAACTGGAGGTGCCTGGCCTGAACGTCGGGTTGACCGGAGAACCAGTGCTCGAGCACGATGAAATGGCGCAATCCGAGAAGGACACCGTCGTGGCAAGTGTGGTCTCGCTGTTCGTTTGCGCTCTCATCTTCATTTACGGCTACCAGGAGACTGGCCGCCCGGTCAAAGCAACCTTCTGCCTCATCATCGGTTTGGGTTATACGATGGCGTTCGCTACCGCGACCGTTGGGCATCTGAATATTCTGACGATTACCTTCGTGCCGATCCTGATCGGCCTGGCGATCGATTACGGTGTGCATCTCATCTCCAGGTATGAGGAAGAACTGCGTCGCGGCCGGACCGAGCAGGCCGCGCTGGTCAAGGCGATCGTTTATACCGGACAGGGGATCTTCACCGGGGCCTTTACTACCGCGGGGGCATTCCTGGCGATGTCGTTCACGGACTTCAAGGGCATTCAGGAAATGGGAATCATCTGCGGCGGCGGCCTGTTGGTCTGCCTGGTGCCGATGATGACCATGCTGCCCGTGCTCTTGTTAAAGGGGAGCCAGAATGTGATCGACCACGAACAGGGGGACGTCGCCGCCAAACGGGCCCGGCTCGAGAATCTCTGGCTGCAGCGGCCCGTGTGGGTCACCGCTATCATCCTCGTGCTGTGTGCGGTGGCCGCGACTCAAGTGCATCGGGTCTATTTTGACTACGATCTGCTCCACATGCAAAGCGCCGGCCTGCCGGCAGTCGAATTCGAGAAGAAGCTCCTGCGCTCGGCGGACAAATCCGTGCTGTTCGGAGCAGTGACCGCGACCAATCTTGCCCAGGCGGCGGCTCTCGAGGAACAGCTCACGAACCTGCCCGCGGTGGCAAGCGTTGACTCGATCACGCGCTTCCTGAGTGAGGACCAGACCATCAAGCTGCAGACAGTCCGCGAAATCAAGGCGGACCTGGCGAGTGTTTCCTTCCGCGACCCGGATGAGAGTCCGGTCGACGTCACCGCGCTCAGCACCACCCTTTACTCGTTGAACGGATATCTGGGTAGCGCCCAGGCGGAGGTGCAGAAAGAAGACCCTGGGCTCGCCAGTCAGTTCGACTCCCTTCACGCCGCGGTTGCTGCCCTGCGGAAGGAGATCCTCCGGGGCTCCCCGGAGGAAGTCCAAACCCGGTCAGCCAAACTCGCGGCCTTCCAGCGGGCGTTTTTCACTGACGTGCAGACAACCTTCGAAGCGCTCAAGCACCAGGACACCGATGCGCCCTTGCGCGTTCAGGACCTTCCTCAAGCCCTGCACGACCGCTTCATCGGCGTCACCGGCAAGCACCTCCTAATGGTTTATCCCAAGAAAGACGTCTGGCAGCGGGAGAACCAAAAGGAATTTATTGACCAGGTGCAGGCCCTTTACCCGAACGTCACGGGCACGCCGGTCCAACTCTATTATTATACTGATTTGCTCAAGCGTAGCTACGAGGAGGCCGCTCGCTATTCCCTCATCGCCATCGTGATTCTAATCCTTTTCCATTTCCGCAGTCCTCTCTGCGTCGCGCTGGCCCTCGTGCCGGTGGGGGTTGGGTTTCTCTGGCTCAGCGGGTTGATGGCGGTTTTTGGCGTTCCCCTCAACCCGGCGAACATCATGACTCTTCCGCTCGTCATCGGGATCGGAGTAACCAACGGCATTCACATACTTAACCGCTACGCCGAAGAGCAGACCCCAAGTATCCTGGCACGGAGCACAGGCAAAGCCGTGCTGGTTTCGGGGCTAACCGCCATCGCCGGCTTTGGCAGCCTGATCCTGGCAAAACACCAGGGCATCCAGAGCCTGGGCTACGTGATGTCCGTCGGGCTCGCCACCTGCATGATCGCAGGCCTGACCTTCCTTCCGGCACTGCTTTCCTTGTTGACGCGACCCCAGAAAGCGACAAAACAACCCAGTGCCGACAATGCACGATCGACACTGGGTCGGGAGGAACCGAGGTCAATAACCTCAAGTTTGAAATAGGATAAGGAGAACGAGTTTTAGTGTCAACGTATAAGTTTTTGGCCGATTTGAAGCGAAACGAAGCGTCGATAACGTTAACGCATACCGCACGCTCCATCCGATCGTGTAAGGCGCGCACTCTGCCCGCCTCAGTCATGGCCGCGCTGTCGCTCAGTGCCGCCGCGTGGGGAAGCGAGCCCTTTCGAGCTGGCCCTCTTTACGACGAGTTCCAACTCACACTCAGCCCGGGCCAGCGCGTCGAAGCCGCCGGACCGTTTTTCTACGAAGAAGAAAAGGAAGCTGAGCGCACTTGGGCCATCCCTCCGCTGTTGTCGTACGCACGCAATCCCGATCTGGAAATGGAGGAATTCGATTTTGTCTACCCGATCCTGACATACGACCGCTACGGAGATCAGTACCGCTGGCAATTGTTCCAGCTCCTGAGTTTTGCAGGAGGTCCGACCCAGACCGAAACGAATCGGAACCGCTTCACCCTGTATCCGCTCTTTTTCAGCCAGCGCTCTTCAGACACCAACGAAAACTACACCGCGTATGGACCCTTCTATGGGCACCTGAAACACCGGCTGATGCGCGACGAGATTTTCTATGTCATGTTCCCGTTCTACAGCCAGACGCGCAAGAAAGACGTTGTCACCCGGAACTATGTTTACCCGTTCTTCCACCTGCGTCATGGCGATGGCCTGGAGGGTTGGCAGGTCTGGCCGCTCACCGGGCACGAGCAAAAGACCGTAACCACCCGGACGAACATGTTCGGTGATCTCGAGATGGTGCCCGGTCACGAAAAGCGATTTGTACTCTGGCCGATCTACTTCAACCAGACCACCGGGATTGGCACCACCAACGAGGCCAAGGAGCAGGCCGTCATTCCCGCCTACAGCCTCCTGCGTTCCCCGGCGCGCGATTCCACTACCGTGCTATGGCCTTTCTTCTCCCGTATCGATGATCGGGAGAAAGGTTACCTCGAGTGGGATGCCCCCTGGCCGCTCATCGTGTTTGCCCGCGGACCTGGGAAATACACCAGCCGGGTATTCCCGTTTTACAGTCACGCGTACAACACGAACCTGCAGAGCGATTTCTTCCTCTGGCCGGTCTACAAATACAACCGGCTCCAGTCCGGCGCATTGGATCGCCGCCGCACCCGTATTTGCTTCTTCCTCTACTCGGATGTTACGGAGAAAAACACGGAGACCAGCGCCTACCGGCGGCGCACCGAAATGTGGCCTTTCTTCACGCGCAAACGCGATTTGAATGGCAACACCCGGCTTCAGGTTTTGGCGTTACTCGAACCGCTTGTGCCCGGCACCCACAAAATCGATCGTGATTATTCGCCCTTGTGGTCGCTCTGGCGCGACGAGCGCAATGTGCAAACCGGCGCGGCCAGCCAGTCGCTGCTCTGGAATCTTTACCGCCGCGATGTGCGGCCGGATTCAAAAAAGATCTCGTTGTTTTTCGGGCTCTATCAATCTCGGCAGGACGCCGAGGGAAAAATGCGCAAGCTCTTCTTTATCCCGATTAGCAGGAGCACGCAATCTGAGACTGGCGCTGGCGACATCCCGGCTGATGAAACAAGTGACCTAAGTAAATGAGACCCTTGGTTTTCGCTCCTAGTCTGCCGGAGCCCTGCTTTGCCCTTGGCGAACGGAAAGCGCAACAACTCATCCTTGAAAGGGCGCCAAAAGGGGGATGACCTGGCGACCACTACGGCGGTAGACCAGAAAGTCTCTGTCCGTCGTGAACACTTGGCACGAAGGTGCCAACTCCGCCATGCGCACCAGGCAGGCATCGGCCAGGCTCATCGGCTGGTCAGAGTATTTTCGCAGAAGTCGGAAAATGTCGGCGCGATTCTGTTCGAAGGAAAATTCGGCTCCAATAAGGCCGCGCTCCATGAGTTGTAGTATCGGTTCAGCGCCGATCCCCACCGATTCGAGGCAGAATATGGCCTCCGAGAGGACCGATTCGCAGGTGGACAGCGGTTCGTAGATGCTCGCCCAGGCCGCCGCCGCCCAGTCGTGATGTGCGTCCCGAGAGTTCAGATAAGCAATCAGCGGTCCCGTATCCAGCAGAACCTTAGTCGCCGCCATAACCCTTTAATTTGCGGGTGGACAAATCGCGCGACCCACTTACCGAGCCGCAGAGATCTTTGGCGAGTTCATGCAATGACAGACCGTGGCGAGGCATCAAATGCTTTTCCACCAACTCGCGGATCACAGCGGCCTGCGAACAACCCCGGGCGCGCGCATGGTCCTTCAGCAGCGCTACATGCCGCTTTGGCATTTTGACTGTTACCGTTTGCATCGTGAGTTATGGTATTACTTTCGTGGCACCATGTCAATACCTGGCTCTACGGCTGATATGTCCCCTCGCTCCGAGCGACGTCGCTGGGTCGGTGGAATTTGCTCACCACACCTCGACCGGCCCTTTGGGAACCGGGATCCGGCCAGGCGAGGCGTTCCCAGGCTCCTGCATAAACGAGGAGGTCAATGGAGGCGGTCGGAACCGGGGCTTGAGTTCGCCATCCTCGCCGATAAACTGCTCGCGCCACTTGCGGTAATCCTCCAACACCGCCGCAAACTCCGCTTGGGTCGAAATCCGGACGACACGTTTGTTAAACTCATTGGCGGGGCCAAACCGTTTTGCATACCAGGGCGCGATTTTGCGAAACATGCGGCAAGCGTGTTCCTCGCCAAAAAATTGCACCAGCAGCGCCAGGTGACGGCACATCACCTGCACCCGCGCTTCAAACCCCGGTTCGGCCAGCAGTTCGCCTGTAGCCAGGTAATGCCGGGTATGCTGGAATATCCAGGGATCGTAAAACGCGCCGCGGCCAATGCTCACGCCCGCACAGCCCGTCTCATCCAGCATCTTCTTCGCCGCAACCGGCGTGGTGACATCGCCGTTGCCAATGACCGGAATACTCCTCACTGTCTCAACGACCGCCCGAATGCCAGCCAGGTTGACGATGCCACCGAACCCCTGCTGCCGCGTCCGGCCATGAATGAATATCGCTGCGACTCCCGCATCCTCCAGCGCCCGTGCCAGGTCCGGCGCGGTGATGTTTTCGTCGTCCCAGCCCAGCCGCATCTTCGCGGTGACGGGGATCTTCACTGCCTCAACCATCCCTTTCACCAGCGCGGCGGTCTTGGCCAATTCGGTCATCATCGCCGAGCCACCGCCGACACGGCAAACCTTTCGCACCGGGCACCCCATGTTGATATCGACCGCTGCCACCCCAAGCGACTCCACAAAAACCGCCGCGTCCCGCATCTCCTCGGGGACCGACCCAAACAATTGCACCGCCAGCGGATGGTCTGCGGGGGCGGTCTCAACCAGTTTTAACGCTTTGGATTTCTTCTCCAGCAACGAACGCGCGTTGACTAGGTCCGTGGTTGTCAGGCCCAGCCCGCCAATTTCCCTCAGCAGAAGCCGGAAAGGCAGCGTCGTGTATCCCGCCAATGGCGAAAGGCACAAGTTGGATTCGACCGTCAGGGAACCGATCCGCATTGGTGCCAATATAGCCGCCCGCATGGCCAAAGGCCCGACATTTATCTGCTCCTAGCATATTTATGTGTAGTCCCTAAGCAGTGAAATCCCTTGACCGTTCTGGCAGCAGCCGGAATGCTGAGATGTCGAAATGTTGGGAATCGGTCTTGTTCTTCGTTCGGTTCGGCGGCTCACCGCGCTGGTGCTGGTCTCCGTTGCGGCCGCGCTGGTGCAACCGCTGCCGGCGGGCGCCCAGGCGCAGGAATTCAGGGCCTTCTGGGTCGACGCGTTTCACGCCGGCTTCAAGAACAGCGCTCAGGTTACGACCCTCATCGCCACCGTCCGCGAGGCCAACTGCAACGCGGTTGTGGTCGAGATTCGCAAACGGGGCGATGCCTATTATACCCCTGACACCGGCTATGCAGATTACGAACCGCACGCTACGGATACCGACCCTGCCAATTTCGATTCCCTGGCGGACCTGGTCGGGAAGGCGCATGACACCAGCGGGGGCAAAGCCCGCGTTGAGGTGCATGCGTGGCTGGTAACCTGGCCCATCTGGGGCAGCACCACGGCGCCGTCCAATCCGCAACACCCGTACAACCGTCATCCCGAATGGCTCACCCAGAACACTTCGGGAACCACTTGGAACGGCAACCAGTATTGTTTCGACCCGGGCCATCCGGGCGCTTTTGAGCACACGTTTCGCATCGCCATCAGTCTGGTCACGAATTACGACCTTGATGGCATCAACTTTGACTACGTGCGCTACGCCGGGAACACCTGGGGTTACAACCCGACAGCGGTAAGCCGGTTCCACGCGCGGTACGGCGGCTCGGGAAATCCCCTGAGCACGGACCCGAATTGGCTCCAGTTCCGCCGCGACCAGGTAACCGCGTTTGTCCGTAAAGTGTATCTCAACACCATCGCCAGGAAGCCGAACGTCAAAGTGTCGGCGGACACCATCACGTGGGCGCCGGGCCCCGCCAATCTCTCGGCATGGTACGCTTCCGCCCGCGCCTACCATGATGTGCTGCAGGATTGGCGCGCCTGGATGCAGGAAGGCATTCTGGACTTGAATATCCCAATGGCCTATTTCAACCAGGCCGGCTCCTACACGCAGGATTGGACCAATTGGTGTGATTTCATCCGCGATAACCAATACGGTCGGCACGCCGTGATCGGGCCGGGCCTTTACCTGAACGGAACGGCCGACGCGATCCGGCAGATGCGCTACGCACGGACACCATCTCCGTCCGGCAACTCTGTTCGGGGAGTCTGCGGCTACTCGTATGCGGTGCCGGACGCCGATTCGATCCCCTTTGGGACGTTCCTCCAGTATCTGACGAGCACTCCGAATGCTTACGATTCTGTTACGCCCGCCCTCTTCGCGCAGCCGGCCTCGATTCCCGCGATGCCGTGGAAAACATCACCGGCGACGGGACACTTGATGGGGACCGTTTTTTCCGGCGCGTTTGGCAATGCCGCCGACGGCGCCGTC
>DATDCV010000764.1:0-2708 GCA_036524155.1 Verrucomicrobiia bacterium | reverse complement strand
CAAGTCGTCGCAGGCGGAGGGGTAACTCCCACAACCGGCGCATTGATACTTTGGGTGGATGGGTTGGTGGCGCCTTTGAAAATTCTGCGGACGACGACGTAAAAGACCGGAACCAGGAATACGGCTAGAATGGTGGCTGTCAGCATGCCTCCAATTACCCCGGTGCCGATAGCGTTCTGACTGGCTGAACCGGCGCCCCACGCGACGGCCAGGGGCGTGACCCCGAGAATGAAAGCAAACGAAGTCATCAAAATCGGGCGCACCCGCAGATGCACCGCTTCGAGGGTGGCTTGTATGAGCCCCAAGCCTCGTTCTTACGCGTCCTTGGCAAATTCGACGATCAGGATCGCGTTCTTGGTAGACAAGCCGATAATCGTCAGGAAACCGACTTTGAAATACACATCGTTGGACAGCCCCCTCAGCGACGTTGCTGCCAGCGCGCCAATGATACCCAGAGGAACCACCAGCAACACTGCGGTGGGAATCGACCAACTTTCATAAAGGGCGGCCAGGCAGAGGAAAACCACGATGATCGAGAGCGCATAGAGCATTGGGGCCTGAGAACCGGATAGCCGCTCCTCGTAAGATTGCCCCGTCCACTGATAACCGATGCCGGCCGGCAATTGTTTGGCCAACTCCTCCATCGCGGTCATCGCTTCGCCCGTGCTGTGGCCGGGAGCCGGCGTGCCGACAATCTCGACCGAAGGAAAACCGTTGTAGCGTTTCAGGTTGGGCGAACCGTAGCTCCACCTCAACGTGGTAACAGCCGACAACGGCACCATCTTGCCGGAGGTATTGCGCACATAGAGCTTGCCAATGTCATCCGGCTTCATCCGGAAGGCGGCATCCAGTTGCACAATGACACGCTGAATGCGATTGCCGTTCACGAAATTGTTTACATAGGCCGAGCCGAAGCAGCTCGACAGCACAGAGTTCAAATCGCTGAGGGAAACCCCCTGTGCACTCACCTTCTCCTTGTCGATGTCGATCTTGAGCTGCGGTTCGTCATCCATGCCCTGCACGCGAACGCCCGAGAGCCGCGGGTCTTTCGCGGCCAGGGCCAGTAACTGATCTCGAGCGGCCATTAATTGTTCATGACCGAGCCCGCCGAGGTCCTGCAGCTCAAGATCGAAACCCGATTGCAGGCTCAGCTCAGTAATTGGCGCGGGAACCAGCGCGAGCACCATCGCATCCTTGATGCCGAAAAACCGGGCGTTCGCCCGCGCGACGACGTCTTGCACCGAATGCCCGGCCCCACGCCGTTGGTTCCAGGTCTTCAGGCGGGCAAAGCAGGCCGCTGCGTTTTGGCCGTTGCCACCGAAACTGAACCCCACAACGGACATGAAGCTTTCGACTTCGGGCTGTTGTTGATAGAAGTCCTCAATTTCCTTCAAGACATCGATCGTGCGTTGGGAGGTGGCGCCCACCGGCAGTTGGATGCTGCTCATGAAGAAGCCCTGGTCCTCCTCGGGCAGAAAAGAGGAAGGCAGCCGCCAACAAAGAACTGGCGGTAGATCGTTCCGACGGAGCCGCTGAAGAACGCCATCGAGATCTTGATGAAGTCGGAAGAGTTCATCGGGTAGGTTACCGCGATGCCGGCCGGGAAGAACCTGGACAACCCCCGCATGCGCGTCTGGACGGCGGTGGCAGTGGACAGAACGTTGGCTCCGGAGGCGAGCTTGATGCCTATCCCCACGCCTGGCTGGCCATTGGCGCGTGCCGCCATATTGTAGCTTTGCCCTCCCATTTCAACGCGGGCCACATCACGCAGCTTGACGCGCGAGCCCGTCGGGTTCACCCGGAGCAGAATATTTTGAAACTCAGCCGGTGTTCGCAGGGTGGACTGGGCGCGCAAAGTCACATTCAGTTCCTGGCCGCCAATCGCCGGAAGGTCGCCGAGCTGACCGACCGACACATCAGTATTCTGCGCGGAAATGGCAGACGTGACATCGCTGGCGGTCAGCCCGTAGCTATTGAGCTTGTCCGGGTCCAACCAGACGCGCATGGCGTATTCAGCTCCGAACATGCTCGCTTCAGCGACATAGACAATGCCGAAGCCTCCCTCTCCAATCTTTTCCAGAATCCTGTAGCGGCCGATCAGGGTGCCCGGACCTTCGTCGGGCGTCCGAGCCAGCGTGGCTCCTTCCAGAAAAGGAGCCGGGCCTTCATGGGCTTGAACCAGGGCGCCGAGCCTGGCGCGAAGCACCGGATCATCCGCGCAGGCCTGGTTAATGAACGCCAGGCGTTCCGGCCCCTTCGGCCTCTGGATGGCCTGGCGGAACACAGCTTCCTCCCGATCCCTGTCAGGTATCATAAGCGAAGTGGCTGTTGCGATTTATCTTATGCCGGGCGTCCTAATGAAACAAGTTCAGTTGCAGGTGTTGACAGAACGCGGGTCGCCAGACTTTCCATTTTTTGTTTTTCGGCGGCGCGCGCTTGATCCCCTCGCCTGTTGAACCGGCGCGCCAGTCGCACGATTGCTGATAGACGTCCTCCGCCGCGCCGCTGAAAAACAACAAATAGGGAGGGGTAGGGCAGTTCGGTTGCTATCCACAGGTCACCCCTTCGGCAGAGATTTTTAGCCAAGCATTGATTTGACGTCTGGCCCGTTTGCACCACATCTATCCCGATTTGCTACAACCATGTGTGACAAATAGAATGTGGCGGTATGGCCCCAAATCACCCCATAGTAGAACCGGCACTATTAC
>DATDCV010000763.1:0-6091 GCA_036524155.1 Verrucomicrobiia bacterium | reverse complement strand
GCCCCACCCCAGGCCAACCGACTTGCCGCAATGGGAAGAAATTATCTCGGCTTTGGAATTGTAGCTGCCGTTGGCCAAATTCAGCACCATCTGGCTGTGGGCCTGCATTTTCACCGGTCGTGTAACACTGTTCTTGGGAACAGTGAGTTCGCCTTTCCCCCAATGAGTGCCGGTGACACTGCCGTCCGGATTAGGCGTAACAGAGACGGCGAAGCTATCGATGTAGCCTGTCGCGCCCAGAAAACGACCAGTGCCTGTACCGGGAAGCATAACAATTCTGTCGGGGTGCTCAGGGGTAGGCTGAAATTCCCATCCAATGGAGTCACCATTGGCAGCGGTCAAGGTTCCAGCGCCGAATAAAATCGCGAAACCTGGAGGAACCGGAATCGGAACCATCTGAACCAGACCTGTGTTAACATACCTCCCGAGAAGCGTAGCTTCGCCAACGTCGAACATGTTGAACAGGCCGGGTTTGTTAACCGGGTCTACCGGAGTAAGCGTGTTAAACCCCTGGTGGATCTTGATCTGAAAAGTTTGAAGTTTGCCGCTCTCCGCCATCGCGGATTGTAGCAGCACGCCGCACAGCAGCGCTGCAAGGCCCAGACTCAGTTTTCTGTTCGTTTTTGGTGTCATACGGTTTTCGTTTCCTTTTGAGGGACAATGCCCTGATTGTCTATATTTCCCAGTTGTGTTTCCTTGCGTCGAGCACGTCGCTGAACACCGGAACCTGCCGGCGCCGGAGCGTGGAAAGCGCGCAATTTTCGCCATCCTCTTTTTACTAACGGAAAACCAGCCAGGAGTTGCAGGTTTTTTGATAATTCGAAGCCGACTGGCACCGGCTTATCGCCGGCCCTGGGCAGAGACCTTTTATGGATTTCCATTCCCGCGAAGATCCCGATACAGAATCCTCCTGAATTGCGGCCCGCTGATAAAGGGCGTTGCCGGGTTGAACCACTGGGCGTCGAGCGCCGCGAAGGACGCGTCGTTCATGATCTCGTCTTCCGTGGCCCCCTTCGCGATGAGCTGCCGGACCTGCCAGCGGCAGCCCTCCAGCATCTCGATGGAGTCGATCAAGGTCTCGCGGTTTCCGACCTGGCCGTGCGAAGGCACTACCACCGTGTCGTCATCGATCCAGGCGAGCACCTGTCGGAGCGCGGCGAGGGTGCCGTTGATCGTGCCTCCGCTCGCCCGGTCGGTGATCGGGTAGATGCCTCCGAAATAGATGTCGCCCGCATAGAGGACGTTGGCTTTCTGAAGGTAGATAAACAGGTCCGCGCCGCTGTGCGCGTTCTCGACCGTCTTCAGGACGATCGTTTCGTTCTCGAGCACCAGCCGTTTCTCGCCATGGATGGCGAAGGTCGGCTCGGCTCCCGGCGTCTGCGGCGGAGGATTGAAGAGCCCAACCGGCAGGTCCGGCATGGGTCGGCCCCCCGGCAGGAACTGCTCGACTCGCCAGTGCGCCAGGATGTCCTGCGTCCCCTCGCCTGCCGGTGCCGGCTGTCGGAAGAGGGCGTCCAGGCCGACGTGGTCGAAATGCCAACTGGTGTTGATGAGGGTGTCAACCGGGCGGCCTAAGGTGACCGCGTGGATCGTTGCCCGGAACCCGGCTGCGAGGGGCGCTCCCAGCATCGGCAGCGTGTCCACGAGGACGACGTGGTCCCCGTCGACGGCGAGCAGGTTGTTCATGTTGAACCCGGGAACCGCGAGCTTGACCACGTAGACGCCAGGACCGAGCGGTTGGACAGTGAACGGCGCTTGCGCGGCCACCGGCGGTGCCCCTCCGACTAACACCATCCCGCCGAGAACAAGGCCCGCTACTAATGAATTCAATGCTGAGTATTTCATCGTCCTGGTATCCCTTCCGTGTTTTGGCTGTTGTTTGTTTTGTTGCATGTCGAATACATCGCCCAACCCCGGAACCTGCCGGCGCCGGAGCGTGGAAAGCGCGCAATTTTCGCCGTCCGCTTCTTACTAACGGAAAATCAGCCAGGAGTTGCAGGTTTTGTGATGATTCGGGGTCTGCCTGAGGCAACGGGTGAATCCTGAACTCGGACTATTGCTCGCAGAGCAGTCGATAGAAGCGACGAGGTGGATTCGGACTGACCACCAGTTCGTAACTGGGATCCAGGCCGTAAAAGGATGTGAGATCCTCCCATTGGGCGAGCTCAGGGCTCTGCTGCACGTGGTAGGTCTTTCCGATTTGCAGGGAATCAAAGGCCAGTCGAAATCCGTCGGTCTCCGGCCTAATCCCCAGATTGCTGCCACGGAGCGTGGCGAGGAACACCTTGGCCACCAAGGCGTGGCCCTTGGAAGTCAAGTGGCTGGAGTCCCAGAACATGTATTCGCGGCCCGGTCCCTGGTAGCTCTTGTCGGTCAATGCGGGATCCTCCAGGGCACCCATATCGGTGCGGGTAAACCCGAAGTGGTCAGCGTGGACCACCATGGCATCGAACAGGGCGAACAGGTCAATCCAGCAGAGCCTCAGATCCGGGTAGCTGGTGGAGAGTTGGTCTGCCAACGCCATAAAATTGGTATTAATCTGCTGCGTGCGCGCGCGCATAAAGGCAGGATCGGTAATCTGTCGCGCCAGCCTGGGCGAGTGGTTCGGATCCCACATACTCATGAGGGCGACGGCCCGTCCTCCTTTGCGGCGGCACTCGACGACACTGTTGGAGAGGTTCAGGGTCACCGTGCGGAGCGTGTTGCTAATGGTGAGCGGAGTTTGATTCAAAAAGTCCTGATGTCCCACATCGACCACAAACAACGCCGAGCCGGCGTTGGTTGGCGCCGGCAATGCGCTTACCTGGGTAAGGATCTGGGCGGAGGTGGCTCCGCCGCTGGCCCGGTTGTTCGCTGCCCGGTAGGGGAACCCCAGGTTCGTGGATAGGAGCTCTGGCCACATCTGTCCGTTAGACCACCGACCCTGCCAGTACGGCCCTCCGTAGGTCGCATCCAGCGAGTCGCCAAATACGTAGAGAGCTTCGAAGTTCTGGGTGGGCGGCAAAGCCGCTCCGCCTAGCCAGCATGAGAATCCGTGAATAAACGCGCCGAGCAGCAGGAAACTAGCTTTCATTGCGGTCCTTTCTTTCCATGTGGTTTTACTGCTTAGAACCCAACGGCTGGCGTAGCGGATTTGTGCCCGTAGGTTTTTCAGTAGAATCACTTCGCTTTGCCCCCTGTAAAAGGCAGGTCCCATGCTGCCACAGGACAGCATGGGACAATCCCTTTGACTCCGTTGAGTCGCTTCAGTAGCGGACTGTGCCTGTGGCTTGATACGTGTAGGAAACCGGCAGCGATTGGTATTCCATTTGGCCAGCAACGGAGCCCACCAAATGCTCAAAGCGACCGGTTCCCCCGGCGAAGAAAATCTTGAGTCCGGATGGCTGGATTTCTGCCCCGACTTCGCCGAATGTCACCCAGTTGAGGAGGTCCCCATTGGGTGCTTCTAAAGTCCCGGTGGCCGAAAATAAACCGTCGCGCAAATTCACCAGTCCAGTTTTCTTGACATCGGTAAAGAGACCGATATGAGAGGCTTGCCCGCCGCCAGCGTCCAAGGATGATTTAGCGTAAACAAGATTCCCATTGGCATCAATCATAATAGGCACGAACTGCTCATCCCGCCAGCCACTGATCTTGACCGGCACATCTCCCGGACCGTTCTCGACGATGTAGCCGCTCCATCCGCTGTCACCGGCGGCCCACTTCCAACGGGAGACCTTGCCCTCATAATCCCCACTGCCGACGAGGGTTGCGGTCATTTCAGCCATGGTCCCCGTCCAATAGCCGTCCCAGGCTCCATTGTCATTTTCGATGTGCCACGCACCCCAAACGGCGCTGGCACCGGTCTGGGAATCGATAGCCGTGTAGAGCGAATACCACCCGGTCCCGGCCACCCGGGAATCCGAGGCGTACTCAATGATGTTGATCTTGCGATCGAACAGGTACATCCAGCCGTCAGTCACGAACCAGTCGCCTGGACGCGGCGTATCCGTTTCCGTGTACGTGCTGGTGAACGGCGTCTTCTTCTCCGCTAAGACCGTCCCTGGTAGCAGCATGCCACCGAGAACAAGCCCCGCCACTATTGGATATAATGTTGAACATTTCATCGTCCTGGTATCCCTTCCGTGTTTTGTTGTTGTTTGATTGGACGCGAGTCGAGCACGTCGCCCAGCACCGGACGCTGCCGGCGCCGGAGCGTGGAAAGCGCGCAATTTTCGCCCGCCTCTGCTCCTTACTAACGGAAAATCGGCCAGGAGTTGCAGTGTTTTTGACGTGCTGACTCGTCGCCTCGGCCCCTGCATGGGACAGAGGCGGCCTTGGCTTTACTTACGGCAGCGGCAAGCCGGGAATGCCGGTCTGGATCTTAATCAGGCTCGGTCCTCCGAAACCGGGAAAGCCCATACTGGTCACGAAAAGGCTGGTGCGCTCGCCTTTGCCCGTGCCGAAGGCAACGCTCGGCGGGGCGATGAGCCCATCGTTTACCGTCGCAAGGGTTTCCCAATTCGAGCCGTCGGCGCTGATCCGGACCACTGCATGGCGATTGATTACCGGCACGACGAAGTTGCCGTGGACATCAAGCGCGAGTCCGTCCGGCGTTGGCGGACCGAACCTCGCCAAGCGGGGATCCGGGTCGGGCACAACCGCCGCCACTTCGGGCTCGGCTGCGGACGCGCCCCCCGGCGACACCGGCACTCGCACGATTATGCCTCGCTCGGTGGTCGCAACGTAAAGGGCACCGTGATAAAAAGCGATTCCGTTGGCGCCGACAGGGAACGGAAACATCCACGAAAACAGGCCCGTGCCGGAAAGCAGTTCGTGCCGAAGCCACAGCTCCGCATCGCCCTTTTTCGGGATGCGCCAGATGCCGCCCAGCCCATAGGGATTCGCCAGGCCCGGATACGGCCGCAGGGGCGGGTCGAAGGAGAATGACTCGGTCACGAACAGGTTGCCCTCGGAGTCAAAGGCCAAAGCATTCGGGAACACCATCTTCTCCGTGCCGGGAAGGCGAACCGCGTTGCCTTGCCGGTCCACCCGGTACACGCCGTTATTGGGTGGGACCGTTCGCGTCACATAAACGTTGCCGATGGCGTCCACCGCCAGTCCACCCACCCCCGGTGTCCCAAAGTCGATTAAAACCGATTTCTCGCCCGAGGGCGTGTACTTGTAGATCTCGCCCCGCGGCCCGCTCATTCCCCCGATGCTGACATAAACATTCCCGACCTTGTCGACGGCGACTCCTTCGGCAGTCTCGTGTTGGCTGCTGTCGTAGGGAATATATGCCGGGAACCCGCCAGCGGCTTCGTTTCCGCCACTGCAAACAAAACCGAGCAGCAAAAACGCCCCCATTACAGCCAGGGCGAGCCCCTTACCGGGTAACTTGAACAACTGTGTTTGTAATGCTGAGTATTTCATAGTCATGGTATCCCCTTCCCGTGCTTGCTGTTGTTTGATTTGGCGCGAGTTGAGCACGTCGCTCAACACCGGAACCCCCCGGCGTCTGAGCGTGGAAAGTGCGCAATTTTCGCCGTCCTCTTCTTACTAACGGAAAATCAGCCGCGAGTTGCAGGGTTTTTGAGATCCTGGGCGACAATTGCTTCGGGCGGGACCGCTCGGGTTCGGCTCGATTTTAGTCTTTAAGGTGGCGCGACGTTTGCTACCATTGCCTTCGTGCGGACGGAGAACTCAGATTCCGGTCCAGGGGTGAACGGGGGCACATTTGCCACGACGCTTTGGAGTTTGGTGCGGGCGGCCGGGCACGGCTCCGCATCCGATGCTCAACCCGCCTTGGAACAGCTCTGCCGGACTTACTGGTATCCGCTCTATGCTCACGTGCGGCGCCGCGGGTATTCGCGAGAGGACGCGGAGGACCTGACCCAGGCATTCTTCGCCCGCCTGCTGACGCACGGTTCGCTGAGCGCGGCGGATTCCAGTCGCGGCCGGTTCCGTTGCTTCCTCCTGGCGGGGCTGAATCATTTTCTGGCCAATGAATGGAACAAGGCGCGGGCCGAGAAGCGCGGGGGTGAGCGGAGTCACCTGTCTTTCGACACCGCAACAGCGGAGCAACTTTACGACCGGGAGGACAGCCGCGAGC
>DATDCV010000762.1:0-9643 GCA_036524155.1 Verrucomicrobiia bacterium | reverse complement strand
ATTGATGACGCGAGGCAAATCCGCGCGCACCGGCCTTGGGACCAGGCGAAGTCGAAGGCTGACTATGCAGCCAAAATAAAGCAAATCTCGGGTTCTCCGATCCGCTGGCGGTACGCAATCAGCAGCAGCTTCCTTCCCGCTTACACGCAGGTGCTGCAAAGCGCAGTGAGGGTTGAGACGCTACGGCAACTCGCCTTGACAGCGATTGCCATAAGACGACACCAACTTTGCCACGGCTTGCTCCCACCGGAGTTGGCGTCCCTCACACCGCAGTATCTCAAGACTCCAACTTACGATCCAATGAGCGGAGGATCGCTGCAATATCGGCCGGGCCAGAACGGCGATTTTCTGCTCTACTCGGTCGGCGAGGACGCACAGGACAACGGCGGCGATCCCCAGCCGATGCCGGGGAACAAACCCGGCCTTTGGGAAGGACGTGACGCCGTGTGGCCCAAGGACGACACATGACGGCGGGGTTGAATAGGGTGAAAGCCGAGCGTTGGATGGGGATTACAGGCTGTAAGCACCGACGTGACGAGGCGAAACGCTCGGAGTCGTGGGAGCGTTCGCCTCGTTAGGCTCGCGCGTGCAATCGCTAGGAGACAGCGGGAGTTAGGCGCCAGCCCCTGCTTGGGCTGCCCCTTCGAGGCTTTTCTGTGCTTGCAGTCCGGTTTGGTTCTATGACTCTGGCGGAGACAACGCATACCAAATGTCGACAACCGCATTCAGTTCGCAAGACGTGGCCCGCTGCTGCCCGGTCTGCGCCTCCAGCGAGAGGAGCGAGTATCTTCGCAAACAGGATTTGCGTCTGGTGCGCTGCGGTTCGTGCTCGATGGTGTATGCCAGCCCCGTGCGACGGGAGTTTGTGTCGGGCCAATACTACGACCGCGAAGCCTCCGATTATTATCTGTCCCCGGCCAAGCTGGAGAGCGATTACGCGAGTGTGCGATTCGAGCGGGAGCTGCGGCTTTTTCGCGAGCATTGCCAGCGAGGCAAAGTGCTGGACGTGGGCTGCTCGTCGGGCGCCTTTCTCTACCAGTTGAGCAAGCGTTTTCCGGGGTGCTATGCCACTGTGGGAACCGACGCCAGCGGCCCCGCGCTTGACTATGCCGAGAAGCGAGGGCTAGCCGTCGTGCGGGGGGATTTTCTGAAGCAGGATTTCGAAGGGAGGCGATTTGAGGCGGTGACTTTCTGGGCGGTGTTGGAGCATGTGGCGGACCCTGGCGCTTTCCTTAAGAAGGCTTCCTCACTTATGAAGGACGAGGGCATCTGCTTCGCGCTGGTTCCGAACCTGCGATCGCTGGCGACCCGTCTCTTGGGAGCGCGCTATCGCTATATTTACCCGCAACACCTGAACTATTTCACCAGGGCGACTTTCATGACTCTGGCGCGAAAGCATTTTGAGGTGATCCACCTGCGCTCGACACACTTCAATCCGATCGTGATCTGGCAGGATTGGCGGTGCGGCGGCGCCGAGGTCTCAAATGAAAAACGGGCGGAGCTGTTGCAGCAAACAACCGCCTACAAACAGAGCGGCGCGCTCAGGCGCCTGCGGGCGTTATACCAGATGACCGAAACCATGCTGGGCTGGTTCGGTTTGGCTGACAACCTGGTGCTGGTGCTGCGGAAGAAAAGCCAGACGTAACCCAAGCGATCAGTATCCGCTCAGTCTGGGGTCGGAGCGCCGAGTTGCACTCGGCTTACATGCCGCCGTCGGCGCGCTTAAGCCGATTAAAAATCGGCGCTCCGACCCCAGACTGAGCGAATACAAAGATCACCGCTTACGGGGCCATTCAAGAGCCGGCTGACGAGCCAGACAGCCAAACCCGGGGATGGTCTGTGGGCTAGCGCAGTGTCAGAGTCACGGTCGCAAAGACCGCATGGGCATTGAAGTTGTTGAAGCCCCCGCTGCTCGGCTCATCGTAATGGTAGAAACGATATTGCAGCGAAGCGGCGGTGCTCCGGGTGAACTGGTGTTTAATTCCAACCTGGGCTGAGTGCTGCTGGTACTTGATGCCGAGGGGCAAGCCGTCTTGCGGCTGCTTTTCCGAAAAGTCCGCGGCCGAGAACGAATAGCCAGCCACGAGGTCGGTCTTGGGGCCGAGGACATAACTGCCACTGGCGATGGCGCTGTAGACATTCCCCTGGTAAGGCACGACCGAGGGGCTGCCATTGTCCGCGGTGGCGGTCCGCGCGTTTTGATAGGCAAAGGTTGTGGACAGGAACAGGCGGCGTGCGGGCGTGAAGGTCAGATTCACGCTTGGAATATGGGCCTGGTAGGTGCCAGCGAGCAGGTTGGCCCCGCTAGCGAAACCTCCGGTAACCACGGGAGGGCCTGGGTCATCCACCTCTTCGGTGGCAGTATGGTACTTCCGATTAATCCATTGATACATCAGCGCCGCCTTGACCCAGGGGGCAAGCGACAAGGTGATGCGCCCTTGCGCCTGGTCGGAGAGCACCTCGCGAGAGCGCATGAAGCCCGGATAAGCCTGGAACGGGTGGCCCTGGATCTCTTGCAGGGAGTTATTGTAGTCGTTGTGTTGGTCGAACCGCCTTAATTCGCCACTAAACTCGGCGCGGCGCCAGGGGGACGTGTTGAAGCCCAACCGGAAATCCTGGAGTCGCCGGGACTCGTCGGCTCGCAGCAGAAAGGGCGTCAGACCGCCATCCTCTTCCTGGTATTGACCAATGTCCTCCTGTTGGAACCGGGCTTCGGCAAACAAGGCGGTGAACGGAATGCCGGTGAACCGCAATCCGCAGTTCTGGCTGAACACGGCCCGGTCGAGGCTCGAGCTGAGCTGTTGAGGAGGAATATTGGTGATGAGATATGGGTCAAAGGGCACCGCCAGATCAACCTCGGCGGCGCCTATCCCTTCCTGGCGGGTCCACTCGTTCTGCACTCCCAGCGAAAGGCTGAGATTTTGCCATGGTCTAAGAAGGGCGCTGAGACTAAAAACGTTGGATTCACGCTTCAGATCGATGCGCGGCGAATGCCAGCCGGGGGCGGCGAGGGCGGGATCCAGGGCCACGATGTTGAGCGTTTGAACATCCATCGACGCATCGCTCGTCAGCTTGCTGTATAAATAGCCGCCGCCGGCAAAGAGCCAGTCGGTGAATTGCTTTTCGGCATGGAAGACGTTCGCGCCATGGAAATAGCTCGCTTTCTCATCGGCTTTAGTGAGAGCGATCGCTCCCGAGGAGGCCGCATAGGAGATATCGTTCTGGCGATCTCGTTCGAGATGATACCACTCACCGCGAAAGTCGTCGCTGAGCAGTATTCCCAGCGCCTCGTATTCAGCTTTGAACTTTAACACATGGACCTTCTCCGAGATGTCTTCGGCGGCGGGGAAAATAGCGCGCAAGTCCGTCCCGTTGCTGACCGGTCCCCACTGCAGAGTGGATTTTTCTCCCCGACGATACTGATATTCGTAACCCACCTCGATTCGGGGACCGCGGGGCAGTGTCAGGCCGAAGTCCGCCCAGGCGCGCCCGGTGTCCAGGAACAAATCGTTGTGAAGCTGAAGCGGGGCCGGCAGGAACTGAGGGTCGTAACCGCCGGTGCCGTCATAATAGGTGCGAAACTGGGTCCAGCCGAACCGGGCGAATCCCAGATCGTTTCGCTGAGCGGAAAGTGTGAGCTTATAGTCGTCTCTCAGCGCATGGCCGGCGGCAGTGATCCTGGTATCGGGATTCGGGTGTTGCTCGACGAGGAAGTCGTCGAGACCGCCGTTCCAACCCGCCGGTTGCCGTGTCACTTCGCGAAATTTATGCTGGTCGCCGCTGACGGCAGTGCCGCCAAAGACAGGACTAATCGTAAGGAGAGCGGGCGACTCTCTTTGGCCGGGCACCCATTCCAGCCCCTGGTCGATCCAGGCGCGAAGCAGAGCGACCTCTTCTGTTGTCAACGGGGTTCCCCGCCCTTCGGGCGGCATCTCCATGTCCGGTATGAGCCGTGCGACGTAATAGATGAGCGGGCTTTTGGCGCTTCGGCCCGGGACAAGATCAGTCCCCTGCGTTCCGCCTTTCAAAGCCGTTTCACGACTGGTTAACCGGAAGTTGCTCCTGGGTTTGTCGCCGGCGTGGCACTTGTAGCAGTGACCTTCGATGAGGGGTCGTATGTCGCGGGCGAAGTCAACCTGGTTGGTTGCGGGAGGAGGGAGTTTGGCTTCGTCCAGTTGCGGGGCAGTTCCGGCGTAGCCGCGGAGCGGGGAGACGCTGAGGAAGGTGGCTCCCCAGAGCCAGATCGGGATCCAGGCAGGAAAGCAGCGATCTGGAGCGGTTGGCCTCATGGACGGGATTCAGTAGCGCAGTCGCGGGTCCACGTTCGAGCCATGCACGGCGGTGTGACATCCGGAGGACCAACACGCGCCGAGGCGGATGAGACTGGTGTGATCGACGTTGCCGATGTAGACGCTGCCGCGGGACACGCCTGGCCCGGGAGTCTGGGCGTGGCAGCGGAGGCAGAGGTTGAGGTCGCGCTGAGTCAACAATTTGGCGTTGATGCTTCCGTGGGGCGAATGACAGGTGGTGCAGCCTTCGCGGAGGGCAGGATGTTCGAAGGCCATCGGGCGCGTTTGTTCCCGGTGGCACTGCGCGCAGGCCTCATTGAGCCGGGCCATCGCCAACCCGCTCGCGGCCTTGAATATGTCACTTCCGTGAGGGTCGTGGCATTGGGCGCAGTTCATTTTACTTTCGAGCACAGGATGCCTTTGGGGCAGGTGGAACTCCGCTTCCACAGATCGATGGCATTCAAAGCAGGGGGCTGGGTCTTTGCCGGGATTGAGAATCGACTTGCCCCGCCCGCCGCCGCCCGCGATGTGAAGACTTCCCGGGCCGTGGCAGGATTCGCAGCCGGTTTGGCCCGGGCGGTCCTGCTCGCGCAGATGAATCCGGGCGTGGGGACTGGAAGGAAAGCTGCGGGTGATGTTTGCATGGCACTCGGCACAGGCCCGGTTTCCGACGAAGGTGGCGCCCGGGATCGTCTGCGGTGAAAGCACCGTGGCGGGCGTGGTCGAGCAGGAGTTCAGCAGACACACCAGCCCGGTGAGCGCGGCGGCGGCGGAAATGCCTGCGACTGCTCTCCGGCGGTTCATTCCTCTTTGGTCCCCGCCGCTGCTTTGAGCACCTGTTCGACCAGCGCCTGCGACAAGTCGCCTCCGACCGGGAAACTCATCTGGAGACGCCCCCGGGCATCAATGACCAGGGTCCGAAAGTTGTGGTTGAACAAGGGTCCGTCGCGGTCGAATTGAACATCCGACAGGGAGGCCAATTCCCGAATCTGGCCCGGAGCGCCAGTCAGGAAACTCCAGTGTGCCGGGTCATGCGGGTATCTTTCGGAATAGGCTTTGAGCACGGCCGGGGAATCGAAATCGGGATCGAAGGTTACCGAGAGGAAATGCCAGTTTGTTGGGGCGGCGGGCAGGGCGAGGAGTTTCCGGGAAGCTTCCTCAAAGTTTTTCGAGAGCCGCGGGCAATACTGGGGTATGGGGCAGCGGGTGAAGAAGAACGTGATCGCCAGAGCCTGCCCTTTGAAGTCGTTCAGGCGCACCGTCTGACCAAGTTCGTTCGTAAAGGCAGCATGCAGCAGCGGGTGTCCTCCTCCCTCTTGCCCGCGGGTGGCCGGCTCAGGAACTGCCGCCGGTTGCGCGCGGCCTATGGCCGAGAGCAGTACAAGGGCGGAAAGTGCGGGCAGGATGCCGATTCTTAGGATTCTCACGTGCTTGTCTTTCTAGCCGGGCTGTGATTAGGGATTGGGGGCGAGGGTGACTGAATAGAAGCCGGAGAGTTCGTTGGCGAAGGCGTCCACGAATGTTTCAAGGCTGCTCGCCGCGGTGTTGGTGGCAATAGGCGTCCAACCATTCAACGTGCCGGACTTTTCGACAATGTAGGTCAACCCGGGCGTAGTGGAGTATGAGAACTGGAAGGAGCTCCCGGGCGGCCGCGAGACCGCGCTAATTTGGATGGGGCCCGGTGTCAGCACACTGATCGGCACATCGGCGGATGGAGCCGTGGCCCCCTGGTTGTCCATCGCCACGGCCTTCAAGGTATAACTGCCGGCCGCGAGACTGCCGACGGCAAAATCCACCGCGGGTGGCGGATTGCTAATGGTTCCGAGGTGCGTGGTGTCGGCATAGAAGTCCACCTTGATCACGCTGCCATCACTGTCTGACGCGGAGGCCCGGATCTTGACCGTCCAGGGGGCGGCGAAGACGGCGCCGTTCGCGGGCGAATCAATGACCACCACGGGCGGAACGGCCGTGCCCTGAACAGTGATGCTCCCGGTTTGGAGAGCGTGGACCGAGCAGCGGTAAGGGAAGTTCCCCGCCGACGCAAACGTATTGGTGAAGGCGAAACCATTGCCGTGGATGCCGGAATTCCAAAGGCTCCCGGTGCTGGTCGAGGAATGCAGGTTCAAACCCGCCCAGGTCCACTTGACCTGGTCGTTCACGTTGATCGTGAGCGCGTTCGGAGTGAAGACGTTGTCGCCGACATTGACGGTCGCCATAGCCGCCTGGGCCGATGGATGCGAGCCGTGATATAAGCTGATTGCCGCCAGAGCCAGGAGGCAGCGGAGGAAGTCTCTTCTCATGTTTCGTTATGTTTACTGATAAGCCTTGTTACGTTGTTTCCCGTGGTGCTACGGGTATACGATGCATCATGTTTTGTTTTGTTCCAAATAACATTTTCTGGAACCAACCGTGGTCCGGCGCATCTCATGGTTGTGAAACGCTGGCCGGTAGATGCCGGGGGACAGGCGCGCAGGCGGAAGCGCCTTCGGGTCATTTGCGGGGCGCCGCCGGGGTTCCAAGTGCCGGTGAGGTTAGAGCCCGGGGGTGAAGCCCGGAGCCGTTCAGGGCGTGCGGCCGGGCGTGGAGCCACAGTGCTCCTGCCGATCGCGGCGGATACCTTGGCCAATGGCCGACCACTTTACACCACAAATAGCCCTCGCGGAGAGATCCGCGGGCACCTGGTTCGTCGGGTGCCTTTAGTTGTGGTTGCAGCGTCGGGGGGTTGGCCTCCCGGCGCTGTTTTAGCGGTGAGGCGAGGACTTTTCAGGAGGCGCCGGGCGAACCGCGCGGGGCGGGGTAGTGAACGCGCTTCCGGCCTGAACGGCGTCCGGTTCGGTTTTGCGGTGCGGATCCTGGTGGCGGGGACGCGGGAAGCTGGTGGAGATGATGGCCAACGTCGAAGACGAAGCCGGGCGGCAGGCAGTCCCGGCTTTGTCCGCTATCGCGCCAGTGCGACGAGGTAGCGTTGCAGCCTGGTGGCGGCTTCCGAATCCTCCAGGTGCAAGTAGATTTGGTGAAGGTTGCCGCAGACACGCAACAGCATCCGGCGCGGACTTACCGGCGCCAGGTAATCGTCGCGGACGCTGTAGTTTCCTTGGAGCAGATACTGGACGCAATCGGCCTTGGTAAGGATCCGGCCCCGATTAAAGGCGTCGATGTAGGCCTCGTGCGCGCTGGATTGGAACCGGCAAAGGAAATGTCCGGGCAGACCGATGCCGGTGACGGGCAATTGCAGCCGGCGGGCCAGCAGCAGATAGACCAGGCAAAGATTGATCGGGTTACCGGTGCGGCGATCGAGGACCCGATTGAGGTAGCTGTTGTCAGGGTCGTAGTAGTTTTCTTCGTTTCCGAGGAAGCCAAGCTCATCAAAGACGTACTGGTTCAGTGCGGCGAGAGTCGCCCGCGGCGCTCGGGCGGTAATCAGGCGGTCGGCGAGGTCACGCGCATAGCTATCGAGCAAGGCCCGGTATCCTTCCACGTTGATGTCGGGGTACTGGGTCTGAGCCAGCAGCCACGCCCCCTGCTCGATATCCAGTTCCTCGCCATGTTTCAGACAGAATGCGAGGAAGAAATTGTCCGCTGCCTGCCGGTCGAACCGCAACACCAACTCCTGGGCCCGCCGCCGGAGCGCCGGCTCACGACTCAGGGTGTGCGGCCTGACCCAGTCCGCCGCTGAGGGACCGATGGAGAGAATCTTCTGGCGGATATTCCGGTAGATGGCCGGGTCCTCATCCGCCAGCAACTTGATAAGTGCCGCCTTCCGAGTCTCGGACAGAACATCCTGTGCAATGGCGCCAGCCATTTTCATCGACACGCTCTCGACGCCCATCAATAGAGCAAAAAATCAGCCGGATTTCAATCAAGAAACTGAGTTCAAACGCGATTTTTTGTTAAACCAGGCAGGTTGGGATGGCGAGAGCCAAGCTTTGTCAGGTGGAATCGGGGCGAGGTTTAGGCGTTATTGGGGTCCGTTTTGGCGCTGGTTCTTTTTTTCGATGGCTTTCTCCTGAATTCCCTTAACTGTCTGATCGATCAATTCCCGGTTCTGCCGCCTCAGTTCAATCCCCGTCGCGCGCGCGTCGGCCAGTGCGACGGCGATGGCGAGGCCAGTCAGCGCCAGGCAGGCGAGCCAGTAAATCAAGAATCCGACACCGCTAAGGGTTTCGCGCAGGACGGTTTGGCCGAGGATCAACATCAGCAGCGCGGCGCCGAGCACTCCGGCCCCCACGATTCGCCGCCGCGCGATGCCACTCAGTGCCATAGTTCGATACTAACACAACGTCCATCCCCGGGACAGTCGAAGGTGGAATCCTGCCCCTCACTTCCCGTTTGGCGAATTGGCCGGCCGGGGTTATCGTGACGGTGTGGCTTCAATGGGACTAAACTTCAACCTCACTTCCTGGCTATGCAAATAACCAAGCAACTTGCCCTGTTTCTGGATAACCGCCCCGGGACGCTGGCTCGCCTGGCGGACGAACTGGCCAAAGCCAAAATCAACATCTACGCAATCAGCACGAGCGACACGATTGACCATACGGTGATCCGGCTCGTGGTTAATGATTATCGCAAGGCGCTGCTGCTTTTTGAGGAACACGGCACGTTGGTGGTGGAGGATGATGTGCTGCTGGTAGAGGGGACGAACAAACCGGGCGAGTTAGCCAGGCTCGCGCGTCGGCTCGCCGACGCGAAGGTGAACATAGAATATTGCTACAGCGCCACCCCGGCGGAGTCGAAGCGAGGATTGCTCGTTATGAGGGTGTCGAATCCGAGCAAGGCGCTGAAGGTGCTGAATACGCGATAGACTGCCTGGAATTGCGCTTTGGCACGGGGCGAGCGCGCCTGGACGGTGCCACCAGGCGCTCGGGGAGCGGTCGTGCGAGCCGTACAATGTCCGACAACGCGATGCATCATCCGCTCCTTTACGAGGTCAACACGCGTTGCTGGTTGCGCGAGCTTTCCGAAGAGTGCGGGCGGCCGGTGCGGTTGGACAACGTGCCTGGGTCGGAAATAAGGGCCTGGCAGGAGTTGGGCTTCACGCATATCTGGCTGATGGGAGTCTGGCCTACCGGCCCGCTGGCCCGCGCCAAGGCCATGGCCGACCAGCAGCGGAGGCAGTATTCCGAGGCGCTGCCGGACTGGAAAACGGAAGATGTGCTGGGTTCGCCCTACGCGATAGCCGACTATCGGGTCGCGGCCGGCCTGGGCGGCGAGGCCGGTCTCGCGCATTTTCGCAAGAATCTGCACGAGCACGGCCTCAAGTTGATTCTTGATTTCGTGCCCAACCATTTGGGTCTTGACCATCTTTGGGTCCGCGAACGTCCTGGGCTCTTTGTGCAGAGCGCTGGCTCGGTAAA
>DATDCV010000761.1:0-6708 GCA_036524155.1 Verrucomicrobiia bacterium | reverse complement strand
ACGTGGAAATCGATCGTCCACGGACGCAAGGTGTCCGTGAGGGTCTTCATCGCGGCATCCAGACGGGAGGCGTCCGACCAATCCCAGTCGGGCGGCAGGATAGCATCCTCGGGAGCATTGTAGCCCAGCGTGTAAAGCAGCGTGTGGGCCATGTCGGCCTGGAAACCCAAGGTCCGCGGCCGGTTTACCCGTTGCAGCAGGTCCACCATTCTACTCCAACTGTGCATGCCGCCCCAGCAAATCTCACCTTCCGCGGCCAGCCGTTCGCCATATCCCTCGGCAATATCGCAGGCCTGCGCGAAGGTCTCGGCGATCTTCGCCTGATTCCCTTCCGGGTCCTGGCCCCACTCGGCGACCCCGCAGGCCGAATCGATACGCACGACTCCATAAGGCCGCGCGCCAAGGTCCCTCAGCCGCTTTGCAATCCGGCAGGCCTTGCGCACCTGCCCGACAAATCTCTGGCGTTCCTCCCCGGACCCCATTGCCGAGCCGCCGCCGGTCGGCGGCCAGACCGGCGCGACGACCGAGCCGACCACGAAGCCTCTCGCCTGTATCTTATCGGCCACTTTCTTTATCCCGTCGTCATCCAAGTCGATGTTGACGTGCGGTTCGAAAAGGAACAGGTCAACTCCATCGAACCGGAGACCGTCCACCTCCGCGCGAGCGGTCAAATCCAGCATGGTGTCGAGGTCGATGCAGGGCTCCGCCCCAGGGCTGCCCTTGCCGACAAGCCCCGGCCACATCGCATTATGAAGTTTGGGAAAAGTGTTGGTGTGTTGCGTGCTCATAACGTCGTCGTTTTGCAGGTCTGCGCGAGCCTAGCAAGAGGCCGTTTCCTGAGGCAACCGGAATCTGGGCGTGAGCGTAAGGGGTCAAATGCTCAAGGTACGAGACAGCAATTTTCACTCTAAAATCCGAGTTGTCGTGGACTTGCGCGGAGTGCGCCGCCGGCGCGATTGTTCTTCACCCGTCGGCAACATCATCCTCCTCGAGAACTCGCTTGCCACCGTGGGACCCATGTTTCGACGCTGCCTCCGGCGTCCCGGGCGGGTCCCTCGTTGTTGCGCCCACCAACCCAAGACCCAGCCCGGGATCTGCACAGGTACGCCACTTCGCGTTTTCGGTTCGCTCAGCTCAGTACTGCTGGTAGCAACGTCCGCCCCCGGCGGTCTTCTCGCGTTTTTGGAGAGTGATAAACTCCGGGGAAAAGTCTCGGAAACTCCATGCCCAGAAACGCATTGACGCTCATGTCGCGTTCTCGCTCGACGACGAGGATGCGGAGGGACGTTTTCCGGAAGCGGCTTCCGACCTGACCCCTGAAAAAAGCTACAACCGCCGTTGGGCCTGGATGCTGCTGAACCAGGCGCTCGAACGCCTGACCGCAGAGTATTCACGGGCCGGGAAGTCGCGTCAGTTCGAGGCGCTGAAGCCTTTCCTGACCGCAGAATCAAGCAACGGCCCGTACACGCGCGTGGCTGCTGAACTCAGGATGACACCGGGGGCGGTGGCGGTCGCGGTGCATCGGGCGCGGCACCGTTTCCGCCAACTCGTCCGCTCGGAAGTGGCACGGACGGTGTCCACTGCGGCCGAACTCGAGGATGAACTCCGCAGCCTGTTCGCGTAAGGCCGCAGGAACTCTACGGCGTCCCGGCCCCGCGCACGATCGTGTCCGCGCGGCTGTAGGAACCGAGGTTGAAGGCGTTAGCGTAGCCCAAATGCTTCAGTTGCTGCCTGGCGATGCCACTGCGCGCTCCGCTCAGGCAGTGCAGCAGCAGGACCTGGTTTTTGTCCGGGAACCGTTTCGGGACCTCGGCACTCAGGCTCCCCAGCGGCACGTTGAGGGCGCCGGGCACGTGGCCCGAATTGAACTCGCCCGGGTTGCGCACGTCCACGACGACGGCGCCCCGCTGAAGCAACTGCCGGGCTTTGTCTGACGATACAAACGACGCCCGTTTGAGCGCGAAGAGCCCCACGAGGACGGCAGCGACGACGATAAGAAGTGTCCAGTTCATGATCTCAACTCAGTTCTTTGCACTCATGTTCTCAGGATTGAGCCACGGCCCACGAAATAGTTACAACGCCGTGGGGGTCAGGACCGGCGGCTGTAACTTTTTGGCTCCATGTGGTTCGATTATTACGTCGATGAGTCACGAAGTGAACGATCTCGAAACACAGGTCCTTGGTCAGGATAAAGAATACGACAACGGCGGGGCTAAAGAAGCCAGCAAAGCGATCTTTCAATTGCTCGGCAGGCCGCACCCTTTGGTGGAACGATCCTTCGGCGGCTTCAGCAGCGCGCTGCACTCCTAACCTGGACAAGACCCCCGAGTACCTCGCTCTGACCGACTTCGCGGATCCCCTGAGGACAACCTTCCGCGTGCCGCAATCGGGTCCCGGCGGGTGGTACATGCCGCCCTTCAGAGCGCGTTAAGTGGTTGCGCCGGGTCAGGGGACCCGGCCTACAAATTCCTGAAACTTCGGAATTGACTTAATGACGGGCTTGTGCGTTACTAATATTCAAAGCCCACACAGACAGTAAGAGTTCTGGTTGTGCTTTTTCGGTGGATGACTCCTCCCAGGGGTCGGAGTGAAAGCCGGGAAACGGGCGCGCGAAAACCGGAGTTATCCAGGAAGGAAGCCATGTCAGGAACCAAACCCGTGAACAGAGTCCTTGCTCTTTTCTTGGCAGCCGGTTGGGGGATCACAGCGGCGGCCCAGGGTGTAGTGCAGTTCCGAAATTTTTACGGAGGCTCCACTCCTCCAGTTGACGCCCCGGTGACGCTGTATGACGGCACCCCGCTCGACGGGAGCAATCCGTACGTGCGCGCGGCGTTGATAGGTGGTCCCACCACTGCGACAGCCGCGTCCTATACTCAGAAGGGGACGCTCGCTCTGATGTACAATCCCTACGTCACCACTCTGACGTGGGTAAATTTCAGGAGCCCACCCAATGCCGGCTATGTGAGCGTAGTGAACCTGGGAAGGGTCGTCCCCGGGGTGGATTGGGGTGGCACGGCGCTGGTCCAAATGGTGGTGTGGCAGGGAAATTATAACACGTGGGACGCAGCATATAACGCCTGGTTAGCGGGCACGCCGAATGTGCTGATTGGGGTTTCCAATCCGCTTACCCTCACGTTGCCGGCGTCACCAACGTCACCTGGGCTGACCTATCTTGTGGGATTGCAGCCATTCCACCTGGGCGGGATGCCGCCTACGCCGACGAATTACTTCCGCGGGTCGTATGGGCCTTACGATCTTTCCGTAAACGCGGGAGAGCCCGCCTCTTTCCAGGTCACGGCGGACGCCTGGCCTATGCCTTATTCCTACCAGTGGGTTGCCAACGGGACTCCTATCCCCGGCGCAAACTCGAGTGTGTTCAACATCGCGAACGCCCAACCGGGAGATGCAGGACAGTATTACGTCATCATGTACCATAACCTGGGGATCTTCACCAGCAGGACCGCAACGCTGACGGTGAGAGTCCAAGCGCCGGTGATTATCACCCAGCCACGGAGCCAAACAGTTCCCGCCGGAACCACGGCGCATTTTGTGGTCAATGCCGCCGGCGTGTTGCCTCTTGGTTACCAGTGGTTTTTCAACCTGACAAACGCAATAGCCGGCGCCACCAACGCGAGCCTGGATTTACCGGGAGTCTTGTTCGCCAACTCGGGGGACTACACGGTTTCAATCAGCAACGCCCTGGGCAGTGTAACCAGTGTGCCGGCGACACTCACGGTGCTGGATCCTTACATCTCGGGACAGCCGGCCAGCCAGTCAGTGGGGGTCAGACAAACAGCTCTTCTGAGCGTGACCGCTCAAGGAACCCTGCCACTAAGTTATCAATGGCTAAAAGGCCCCACGCCGCTGAGCGACGGCGGCCAAATCGAGGGAACGCGCACCCCAGCATTGACGATCTCGAACATCGCGACAGCGGATGCCGGACCGTACTCAGTGGTGGTCAGCAACCATTACGGCAGCGTCACCAGCACGCTCGCGGAACTCACGGTTCTGGACCCGTTCATAGTATCCGGCCCGTGGACCAATCCGTTGCGGCCCTGGAAACGGCCACGTTTAGCGTTGAGACCGATGGCACGCCGCCGTTCCGGTATCAATGGGCGAAAGATGGAGTCGCGTTGCAGAACGGTGGGAATGTTTCGGGAGCAACCGGCTCGGTGCTCACGCTGGCGAAGGTTTGGGAATCCGACGCAGGGAGTTACTCGGTGACCGTGCAGAACGCTTACAGCAGCATAGGCAGCCGGAAGGCTACCCTCACAGTCACCGGGATACCACAAGTCGCATTCACGAACCTGCAGAGTTTTTGCGGGGACGAGCTTCACTGGCCGCAGGGAGGTCCGCTGCTTTCGGGAGACATCATATACGGCACGGCGGCCGTCGGGGCGGTTTACCGGGTCAGGCGCGACGGGACGCAAATGACCGTATTGTACCGGTTTTACGGAACAAACGGATCCCACCCGTATGGCGGGCTGGCAATGTCGGGCGATACACTCTATGGAACAACGGCAACGGGCGGCACCTCGGGACAGGGGACCGTATTCAAGTTGAACACAGACGGAACGGGCTTTGCCACCTTGCACAATTTCGATGGCGACAACGGGGCGCTACCGATTGGGGGATTGGCTTGTGAGGGAGACACCCTTTACGGAACAACCCAACAGGGCGGCCTTGCCGGCAACGGCACGCTGTTCAGGATCAACACGGATGGAACTTCGTTCGCGGTTCTCCATAAATTCCATGGTGTGGATGGGACTTACCCTTACGCGACTCCGCTTGTATCGGGCGGGGTGTTGTATGGCACAGCCGAGCGCGGCGGCCAATACACCAACGGAACGGTATTCAGGATAAAAATTGACGGGACGGATTTCACCACTTTGCACGATTTCCAGTGCACGGATGGCAGAGTGGTGGACGCAGGTTTGACGATGTACGGAGAGGTTCTTTATGGGGCAACCAGTTTCGGCGGTGCCAACGACCTGGGGACCCTCTACAGGCTGAGAACGGATGGGAGTGATTTCGCGACGGTCTACAGTTTCAAGACCTGGGACGGCTACTGTCCGCCGGCGGCGCCGATTCTCGTCGGTAAGACGCTTTACGGGACCGTTCAATCGTTACCAGCGGTCTACTCGGTGCAGGTCGATGGGACCGGGTTCAGGAGGATTCATGCTTTCAGCGAAAGTACAGGCGGCACGAATGCCGACGGCACCCTGCCCTACGCCGCCCTCATCTACGCCGACAACACGCTGTATGGGACGGCCGCGAGCGGCGGGGTTTGTGGCGGAGGGACGCTGTTTGCACTGTCGCTACCGGTGCTGCCCGCGCCGGCTTTTCAAACGGCAGAGTTTGGGAGCAGCGCCGCGTTTGGCCTGTGGCCCGCGGCCGCCCGCCCCGCCTCCTGCCAGTGGCGGTTTAACAACGCCCCGGTTCCCGGCGCAACCAACCCGGTGCTGGTGCTCGAAGGACTGCAATTCGAACAGACCGGAGAGTACAGCGCTGCCTACAAAACTGTCGGCGGAATGGTCACAAACGGCCCCGCGATTCTCAGCGTCATCCCGCGGGTGGAGCGGAAGCTGGTTCCAGGGCTGAGCATAACCGGCCAGACCGGCACCACGGTGAACCTCGAATATGCCTCCTCTCTCGGCCCGTCAGCAGATTGGATCGAGTTCGATTCACAGGATCTCGTGAACCCCACCGAGTGGTATTTCGATGTCAACGCGCCGCTGAACACAAACCGCTTTTATCGTGCCTGGCAGGGCGGAATCGCGGAGTCGGCGCCCTCGCTGGACCTGCACCTGATTTCAGCGATCCAATTGAGCGGCGTGCCCGGCACCTCAATCAGAATTGAAAGCATCAACCAGGAGGGCCCGACGAACGCCTGGTTTGCAATTGCGACGGTGCAGCTCACGAACACCACGCAGTCTTATTTCGACACGTCGGCAGTGGATCAGCCGGCACGGCTGTACCGGTTGCTGATTGCGCCTTAGTTTGGAGATGTCATGGGCCGCACCAACCCGGTACAGATTGTAGGCGCCGACGTAAGGCGAAACGCTGGCAGACTCGGTTGTTCTCGCCTCCTTACGTCGGCGCCTACAATCTGTGACCGGTTCATGAGATCCATGAATCAGGCGACCAGCAAGCCTGAGCCGGCGACAGGGCGGCAGACGAGAACATCGGGAGGTTGGCCCGAGGGCTCGGAGGCAGCAGAGCGGAGGCGTTCAGTAAGCCCGGGGACGGCTTCACGCTTTGCCAGAACCATCATGCAACCGCCCAGACCGGCGCCGGCGAGTTGAGCACCAGCAACGCCCTCGGTCGCGATAGCAAGGTCGACCATGCGGTCGATGGCGGGCAGGCTGCAGGAGTACGAGCCGGGCTGCCAGGTGAGTTGGGCCCGCTCGACGCGCTCCGGCTCGCCGCTTTCGAGGTCGGCCATCAAGCCCAGGAGGTAATTGTTGCCCGTCGGCGCATGGTAGGGCTTGCTTTGGCCGTCCCGAGTCCAGGTGATGACGCGGTCGCCATCGTGCGAGATCTTCATCATGCGGCCGACATCGGCCAGGCGTCCGGCCTTGAGATAATCGGCGCAGAGTCGGGCGCGCTCGCATTCGGCCAGGCCGAACAGGACAGTGCCACGAATGGGGTAGAGGCCAGGCTCGGGCGCCTGGTGCGTCGCGAACAACGGCTCCAGGTCTTCACCCT
>DATDCV010000760.1:0-10643 GCA_036524155.1 Verrucomicrobiia bacterium | reverse complement strand
CCGTTTGTCACGACGTCCTGGCCTTTAATGGGGGTCAAGCCAGCACATTAATAGATATTGCGCTTGTCTTGGCGCGGCGTTTCCGATCTAGCAACACTCCGGAGGGGCTGGTGTCTGGGCAGCGAGCAGTTCCGCAAGCAGACGCTGGAGTTGATGGAGGGGAGACTTGGGAAAAACCATTGCGGCGAACTGCGGCGCGAGACGGCGGATGCCAAAGCCCAGCGCATCATTTCTGAAGAGCTCAGTCGCCTGGGGTGGACGGCGCAGGATATCGCAGTCCATCGCAAGAGTCACCCGGAGAAGCTGGCGATCGCGGCTCGCCTGAGGAAGGAGACGACGCTTTCGGTCAAGAGCAGCGCCGGGCTCTTGCATTTGGGCGCTGGCAACAGCGCCAGAGTTCGGTTACAGGAACGGGTGAAGACAATGGGCGCGCGACCTGAGCTCGGCACCCTCCCGCCCGCAATATGAGCGGGACGGATGAATGTGCTGGTTTGAGCCCATCCTCTGTAGAGTAGGCAAACACCTACTCTACCGGTAAGCCTGCGGGTGTTAGAATATGTATCGAGGTCTTTCCTACTATTAAGGCCAGAAAGATTTGCGGGCTGGCGATGGACTATTCACCGTTTACAGACGACGGGACCTGGTTGGCCACGGGGAAATATCCCCGGAGTCAACGTCACGAACATACCCCGGCAGACTATCCACCGGTACGCGCCAAGGGCCGACCGGCCTCGCGAGATATCCCGCAACCAACAGAAGTCGAAAAGCTATGAAAATCGCATCAAGCGGCGAAACCTACTCTAAACGCGCGATAAGCACGGTCCTGCTGTTGGCACTTGCCTGCGCAGTCGGCGCACAAACCTCGGTTGTTGGATATTATGAGATCTGCAACGACTCGCCCACCACGGGCGTGCCGCAACTCCGCGGCGCTTGCGCGCTGGATCTAAGCGACACAGAGATCCTGGCGGCGAATCAGTTGACGGGCACCATCACGATCCACCAACTCGGCGATCCCACAGCGCTCGATGCCATTATCCTGGTCCCCACGATGGGACCACCTTACCACAACGGCCCGCGAGGGGTCGTTTTCTACCAGGGCGCCCGAGACGGGCGACCGGATAGCGTTATCATCTGCACGTACGATGGGCTGCTTTGCACGTGGAACGCCAGGGCCCAAGCCAAGCTTCAGGCGGTGATCCAGGTCAACCACTTTGCTCTCGGTGCCCGATACGTGGCCCTGGACATTGGGGGAGGCACCCCGGTCAAACCGAACATTTATGTAGCGAACGAAGGCGCCGGACAAATCGAGCAGTACACTCACTCGTGGAGGCCGGTGCGAAGCTTCCGCGACCCCGGACTAAGCCGTGGGTTCGTGCCCCATGCGCTCTTCGTCTCCGGGGATCGCGTTTACGCAGGGTGGGGATATGTTGGAGGGGACTCCTCGCAATTTCCACAGTCCTACGTCTCCGTCTTCGACCTCACCGGGCAACTTTTGCGGCGCTTTCCGCTGGGCATCTTCCAGTCCTTCTTTCCGCTCGGCATGGCCATCACCCCGCCGCATTTTGGAGACCGGAGCCAGGTGCTAGCCGTGTGCGAGGCCACTCGTGTCACCTTCTGGGACCCGAACACGGGGACTTTCCTGGGTCCTCTCAGGGAGCAGGGACCCGACAGCCCGCCGATGTTCCTGGATGGAATCACGAACCTCAAGAGTGACGGAGACTCACGCTTGTATTTCACCAAATCGGTGCAGTCCGAGGCCGATGGGGTCATCGGTTTCCTGCAGGTCCAGCCATAGCGGTTTGACCCCATCCCCCAGCTATTTCTTCGGATATGGTGGCTGTTGCGGGAATTTCCACGGATGGTCCTTGAGCTTCTTCAGGACGACCTGGATTGCCTTTTCCAGTTGAGGGTCCTTTCCGCTCAAAACCGACTCGGGATCGTTCACCACCAGGATATCCGGGTCCGCGCCGTGGTTTTCCACCAGCCACTTTCCTTTCTCGCCCCAGAAAGCATTGTTGGACTGCTCCACGAACCCGTTGTCGAGCGTCTTCTGCCGGTTGATGATCCCCACCAGGCCTCCCCAGGAGGGCACGCCAATCACCGTCCCCAGCTTGCGCGCCTTGAAGTCTTCCACGAACGCCTCGCCATCCGAACCATTCGCTTCGTTGCTGACGACCGCGTACTGGGCCTGGGAGGCGCTGTTGGGATAGCGGTAGGGTGTCATGCCCTGCATGACGTTGTACGCCGTTTGCCGGCGCTCGAGCTTGTCGATGATGAAGTACTCCGTCCACCCGCCGCCGTTGCCGCGGACATCAATGATCAAACCCTTCTTGAATTTGAACGCTCTCCAGAACTTGTCGAACTGGGCTACGTTGCCCGACCCCATGGCCGTTAAATGCGCATAGCCGATTTCCCCGCTGCTCGCGTCCAACACTTTCTTGATGTTGTCGGCCACCCAGCGGTTGTAGCGCAGTTCGTATTCCGAACGGATCGGCTCCACGACCGTGCTCCTGGCCCCCGCGCTCTCCGGACGGTCGTTGAGTGTCACCTTCACTTTTTGGCCCCGCGTGACCTGGAGGTACTTGTAGGGATTTTCCGGCACCTTGACATCCCGGTCATCGATGGCGATCAGATAGTCTCCTTCCCGGGCGGTGAAATCAGGGCGCACCAGGGGTGACGCCAGGTCCCGGTTGAAATCCGTAGGCCCGTAAATCCTCGCTAATTTGTAGTACCCACTCGGGTCCGGAACCAGGTCCACCCCGAGCAGGCCGGAATATACCGGTGAATCCGGTTGATACGACGGCCCCATATCCCCGCCGCCAATGTACGTGTGCGACACGCATAGTTCGCCCACCATTTGCGACAGCATCCAGTTCAAGCCGCCCCGCGAAGCCAACTGCGGTATATACGCCTTGTAAGTCTCCCCGATTTGCTTCCAGTCACGGCCGTGCATTTCCGGGTCATAGAAAAAGTCCCGATACCATCTCCACGTGTCGTTGAAGATCTGCTGCCACTCATCCTGGCATTTAACCCGGTAGGTCATTTTGTCGAGGCTCAGCTTGTCGCCGGGACTCCTGGATGAAAACGCCTTGTCCACCGTGGAGAGGTAGAAATCATTGTTCTTGCGCACAATCCACTGCTCGTGGTTGGGGCTGATTCTCCAATCGGACACATTGCCATCCAGCGGGGTTTCCTTCTGGGATTCCATGTCGAAAATGTGGAGTTGCCACTTCTCGGCTCCCGAAGGCTTGTACATTTCCTCATATTCCTCCTCGCCGATGCGTTCAACTGACGCCCAGGTCACTTTGCCTTTCCCGGCCCGCGCATAGTAGTAGTTGCCGGCCTTGACCGGCAGCGCGTACACCCGTTGCTCGAGGCCCTCCATGTCGATGCGAAACTGCCCTTCCGATTTTTCCTCTTTCTTGGGCGCCGCCTTCGCGTCCTTGGGCCGTTTCTCGAATGGCGGTTTTTGGCCGGCCTTCAATTGCACGGCCATGACCCGGACCGGATTGGGAATGATGTGGTTATCCTCAAAGATATCCATCTGCACGTCGAAGTTCCGGTAGGAGCAGTAGTAGAGGTATTCCCCGTTGCCGTCGAAGGTTGGATAGAGGTTGTCGTAGAAATCCGTCGTGAGGGGGAAGGTCTTGTTCTGGTCCACACTGAACAGGAAGATCTGGCTGTTCCGGTTGCTTTGCACAAAGGAATACGCCACCCATTTGCTGTCGGGCGCCCAGGTGTAATCGCTCACTTCCCAGGTGAATTCGTCGTTCTTGAGCATGGTCGAGGCATCGATCTTCACCAGCTCCCGCTTCTCGACCTCCACGTAATACAAGGCAAATGTCTTGTCGGAGAAAAGAATCCTGGAACTGTCCGGCGACCATTCCAGTCGGTAAACGGCCTTGTTCAGACCCGTGGTCAGCCGGACCCATTCGCCCTGGCCTTCGACACTCTTCATGTAGAGTTCATACTCGCCGGTTTTATCGGAAAAGAAGGCCACATTCCTTCCATCCGGCGACAGTTGCGGGAAACGCTCCCGCGTGGACGAAGTCCCCGTCAGGTTCACGGTTTCGGCCAACTCGTCCGCCGGCACCATATACACATCGCCCCTGGCTTCCAGCACCGCCGCTTTGCCATCATCCGACACGTTGAAATACTGGATATAATCCTTCGGGTTGATGGTTCGGTCCGCCAGTTTCCACTGGTCCGTGGGAATCGACACCTTCACCTCCCGGGTAGCCCCGGTGTCGGTGTCGAGCACTTGGATATAGCCCGAATGCATGAACACGATCTGCCGTCCATCCGTGGACGCCATTTGCACATCGAAATCCTCGTAGTGCGTCACTTCGTTGATCGACTTATCCTTGAACGAATAGCTGTACAGGTTGGCGATGCCTTGCTTGCCCCGGTCGGATACAAAATACAGTTTGTCCCCGATCCACATCGGGTAACTGCTCTTGCCGTCATATTTAACGAGCTGTTTGTATTTGTGCTTTTCGATGTCGCACAGCCAGATTTCCTGGTGCTGCCCCCCTTTGTACCGCTTCCAAGAGTATTCCTCGTTGCCCCCCGGGCAATAGGCCATCCTCTTCCCATCCGGGGAAAGCGAGCACAACACCCCGCTCGGCACCGGCAGCGCAGCCGGCATCTCTCCCTCCGGCGACACCGTGTAAAGCCGGGTGATGGGGTGGTAATTATTCTCCATGGCGGCCCGGAATACGATCCGGCCATCCTTCAACCAATCCAGGGCCTGCGGGCGGAAGGGGCCCCACGTCACCCGCTTCGGAGTGCCTCCGTCGCTGGGCATGACATAAAGCGGCGACCCGGAATCGTAGCTGGCGGAAAAGACCAGCATGCTGCCGTCCGATGAAAACCGCGCCGCCGTTTCCGTTCCCGGATGCGAGGTCAGCCTCAGGGCCAGCCCGCCCTCTATACCGACGCTCCACAAGTCGCCTTCGTACGTAAACACAACCCGGTTCCCGTGAATCGCCGGAGCCTGCATGAACCTCCCCGGCACCGAGGCCAATGCGATGCCCGAACTTAGCCACAACGCTGCAATCAACTGCTTATGCATAGTCTAATTAGAGAGCTCGTTCTTCCCGCCCATCAATCGAATGACACCCGCGACAGAGCGCTGAATGGCATTTTGACCCGGGAAAAGCAAACTCATATCAGGCCGGGAGTGGTTATGTCCTTCAAAGGCGTCGACCCGTAGATCGGTGCATTGGGGAACAGAAAACACCGCACAAAATTGTTGACCGCTCCCGCCCCGGTTCCACCTCCAAACCACTCACGCCACCCGACCGCCCTCAGTAATTCCGGTAGCACACTGCGCCCGCCGGCTCGCTCAACCGAACACATCCAAATACTCCTCGAGCGTTCACGCCGCCGCCCCGAAGAACGAAGCCCGAAGCCGCGACGACTGAAGCGAGAAGAAACCACGGAATACACGGAACACACGGAACTGCCTCACGATTCCTGATCCTTTTAAGCCGCATACTCCTCGTCGCTCTGCGAACCCAGCTTGGGCAAATACCGCTCGCCCCAGCTTTGACGGCATCCTCAGAGCCTCGTGCTGGCGGCGCAGGACTTGCCGTAATCGACCGATGGTTCGTATCGTCGCCGTATTGTTGGAGAAAGCCTAAAGAGGCCACTTGGACAAATGCGGTTCCAGTCCCGAGGGAGCGGCTGGAAAAGATACATTTCTTTCGGTCTTGTAATAAACGAACCGGATGAGCTAAGCTTCTGACAATCGGGGTTGGCCATGAACAACTTACGAACGAGGCAGCCAAGGAATTTCCGGCGGTTAATAAACGAATGGCCGTCGCAGGCTCACAGTTCGGCTACGAGCGAAGGCATGCCAACAAAGTGGACCAACCCAATGTATGCTCAGGGACCCCTCAGGAATATGAATACGTACACGCGTGCCGTTCTAGGATGTGCCTATGTGGTCCTGGTCCTCGGGTCGGTTTTCGTTCCGCGAACGTGGGGACAGGCTCCACCTACAAACGGATTGGTGGCGTTTTATCCATTTAACGGAAACGCGAACGATCAAACCGGGAGCGGTATCAATGGAACCGTAAGCAACGCGGTCTTGGTCGCAGATCGATTTGGACACACTAACGCTGCGTATTTCTTCAACGGCACGAACAGCCAAATCACGTTCAGCTCAGTTCCAGTTGTTCCTCCGACCCTTTGGACTCTCTCCGCCTGGGTAAATCCCGCGTCCACCAACCAGCTTGGGACCGCCGTAACAGTGGGTTATGACGATGGACGCCCTACTGTGGCGAATGGGTTTTCGTTTGGCATCGCCGGAAACCAAGGATCATCCAGTGGGGGGGAGTTGTATGGTGTTGTGGGGGCCGACCCATGGCAATGGGGTAATAGTGGCTTTACTTTTCCCGCTGCAAACCGGTGGTATCATGTTGCCATGATGGACGCGGGAGGCTGGCTCGTCTTTTATGTGAACGGCCTTCCTACTGCTGCTGGCCTGATTGGGCTTACTTGGCCTCCGCGCTTGCCGACCGCATTTACAATTGGCTCAGCAACGGGCGTACGATTTTTCAACGGGGCTGTCGATGACGTCCGTATTTACAATACCTCACTCTCGTCTTCGGAGGTCCAGCAGCTCTATCAATACGAGTCGCAACCTTGTGTGACGCGCGGCGCCACTGCTACTGCCCGTGTTGTGAACGGTTTCGTAGTCCAGATCGACATTACCGAAGAAGGTTGCGGCTACACCAATGAACCAGCCATTACCATAGTTGGCGGAGGCGGCAGCGGTGCAACAGCTGTTGCACATGTTAACAACGGCATGCTCACAAGCTTCTCTGTTACCAGCGCGGGCTTTGGGTATACGAACACGCCAACCGTCTGGATTGCTTCGCCTCCCTTCTTGCCTTCGGTGCTCAGTATTGGCGTTAGCGCAGTGAAGGTGGCAATGCGGGTCTGGCCTGGAAATAATTACGTCCTAGAATCCTCAACCGATCTTCAAACATGGATCGCGACTGGGCCACCCTTTATTGCGCAGTCAAACCTGGTCGTGCAGGAATTTCAAACGACTGATGTAGGGCGCTTCTTCCGGATAAGGCAGATTCCTTGAGCATTATGGAAGGTCGCAGGACCGAACCTGGCGGTTCACCGAATGGCGGCCCGGCGACGCCGGTGGACAGTTCACAAGTCACGCAGGGGCCGCCATCGGTGACCTGATCGTCGGCACGAGCATGAGCGCTGATAAGATCATCTCAGAGGCGAGAGCCAGGATTATCTGGGGTGAACCATCTCTAGCGGTTCGCGATTTTTTAATCGCGAATGGCCTTCCAGTAGCGGTGGCAGAGGCTAAGCTCAAGGAGTTTGAACTGGAGAGAAGCCGAGAACTGAGGAGGATTGGCCTCCGAAATGTGGTGATTGGAGGCATCCTCGCGGGCGCAGCAGGCGTCACACTCTCTCTGGCATTGGCCATTGGCAGCGCCAGCTCAGGCACCTTTAAAGCCCTTGCCGTCGTGCTGCTGGCTGGTTTGTATGGGTTGTGGAAGTTGTTGAAAGGAATCGTTTATCTGATGCGCCCGCAGGCTGAACACAGGTCCATACCGGACATCGCGCAGTCCGATCTTATAGAATGAGCGCCGAACCAGCCACTGGAGCGAGTGCGGGCGGGGTGAATCACTTGGCGATTCCCGCGCACTCAGCCGCCCGCATCGCTCAGTTCTGTCGTTGGACATGAATCGAGTCGTCGAGAGCCAACACGCTTGCAAGCGGTCAAACCGCACTGCTCCGCGGCTGATCAGCATTGCTTCGGCACTGCTCCTGATCTTCTCGAACGAAGCTCACGCCAAGAAAGCCTATCGACCTAAGGCCGGGATCTGCGGAGCGGCGGTTGATGGTGACGTCCGTCGCGTGAAGGCTTTGTTGGAGAGGGATAGAGCCTTGATTCACGAGCGAGATCATGGAGCGACGGTTCTGCATTGGGCTGTGAGGCCTGGCAACGTGAAGGTGGTGAACCTGCTACTTGCCGAGGGAGCCGATGTGGATGCACGTGCGAGCGATGGATCGACACCTTTGCACTGGGCAGCTTCCGGTGGTGAAACCGAAATCGTCAAGGCGTTGCTGGCAGAGGGGGTTAGAGTTGAAATCACGAACAATAACGGGGCAACTCCATTGTTATTCGCATGTAAGTACAACCATAAGCCGGAACTTGTGCGGTTGTTGCTGGATGCGGGCGCTGACGCAAATACGCGAGACACCGCTGACGTCACTGCCTTGCAGGCTACCGCTTTCAGTGGGGAGCAGGCCATTGTGGAGATGCTGCTCGACCATGGGGCCGACATCAATGTGCATGGCTACAGAGGCGCCACTGCCTTGCATTGGGCTGTCGATGGACGACAGTTCGATACGGTCAAGCTGCTCCTCAAGCGGAGTGCGCAATGGAACCCCAAGGACGACGAGAACAGGACCCCCATTCAGTGGTCTCAGGAACGGGCTGCGGCTGAGCAGCCGTGGCATAGAGGAAAACTCCGACGAATTGAGAAAGTACTGAAGGAGCACGGAACACACGAATGAACATCCAGTTGCATCAATTTGATGACGCGATGAAAGAGTCCAACAAGCCGGATGCAGAGAACCCCGCGAGAACGTCCAGGTTGGCAATCGGGTGTCACTGGTGCGGGGTCTCCGATCCTTTTCGTTCGCCACTATGAAGACCATCTTGGGATTAAGCATCTTCGCCGCGTGTGCCGGGTGGGCCTGGGTCGCCCTGCTCCATGGGCAGGCGCCGCCTCCAAGGGCGCAGCCCGACAAGGCCCTCACACAATGGGTCGAAAGTTGCCTGAAAGATTTTGAATCCGTCAAGGTCGGCATGCCGCGAGGGCAGGTGGAAGCCAAGCTCAGCATGGACGGTGGTTTACAGGGCATTTCGCCTGCGCGGTTTTCCCACCCGGCTTGCGGGTATTTCAAGATTGATGTGGAGTTCGAGTTCAAGCGAAACGCGGCGGACCAAAACCGCGCCATTGTGGACAAGGCAGACAAGGTTACGAAGGTCTCGAAGCCATACATCGAAAGGCCGTTTGCTGATTGAATTACACCATGGCGAACAACCGTAGCCAGCGGACCCCGCAAGTCCGTCATGTTTGCATTTTACGCCAGTGGCGCGGGGCCGCTGCTGCGGAACGTGCGGCGTGGATGGCAGGTATATGACAAATGACCAGAACAAACTCGTCGTCCGGCGTTACCTCGAGGAGGTAGTGAACACTGGGAATGTGGGCCGAATTGCGGAGTTCATTTCCACGGAATATGTCGAAGTCTATCGAGGCGCCCGCTCCTTGGTTGGCGTCGAGGGAGCCAGGGACCACGTGCTGGGGGTGCGGCAGACGTACCCGGACCTTCACTTGACGGTCGATCGGCAGATTGCTGAGGGGGAGTGGGTAGTAACTCAGGTGACAGCGAAGGGCACCCATATGGGGTCTTGGCTCGGCATGAGGCCGACAGGCAAGGCGGTGGAAATCAATGCTGTCAACGTGGACCGGGTCGTGGGTGGTCGGATCGTGGAACACGGTGGAGCTGCCAACTCGTTGGAAGCGCTGCTGGAGATTGGCGCGGTTCGTGTGGTTGGAACGGAACCGGACGCCGAACCGCTGAATGCATCGAAACCCGCGAGCCCGCCTCAGTTGCAGTCGGCTCCGCAGGATTCGCGGGGTCAATGATTCAGGGTGTTTGGGCCATTTGACTGCGGTCAGCTCGAGGGCCAGTTTTGTCGTATGAAATCGAAGTGCTTGCTTTGGAGTAGCGGTGTTGCAGGCTTACTATCAGCCGTCTGGGTCCCACTATTGGTTCTTTTGGTCATCCGATGCAGGCTTTCCGGGCAGCCGTTTCCTGTTCTGGCCAAGTTCTCACCCTTTCGGGATCACCTCGTCGTGACGGATAATATGCTGCGGCTATTTCCGGTTTTCGCGGTCCTTGCGGTTCTTCTTCTGGGGGTGGCTTGGTATCGCGAGCGGACGTTTTCTGGGCTCCGCTACACGGTCTTCGCGGTCGCACTGAGTCTGCTAGTCTCCGTTGTGATGGTCGCGTTCAACCCAGGAGGATACCTTTCGTGGTTTCTGAGCTGAAACGGTCATGTCCAACAACTGGGTCCAGGCCACGCCGGATTATGACGGCCGGAAAGTTAGTTAATTAGATTGCAAATTAGATTGCAATATAGGCCAGACCAAGCGACGGAGACAGGCATGGATCGCCCGTCACGGCACTGATCAACAGAAAAACGTTGGCCGTTCCGGCTTTTTTTCGCTTCGCTCGCGGTTTTATCGCGGGTTGAAATCGCTTCTCCAGGCCAGTTCCGAACCCGCGTTCTCCGTTGTTTCGATTCCAGCTACGGGAATACGGACCAAGGCGTAGGGAAGTCCCCTTCGCACTCCGGGCATTTCACTGACCCATTGCACAAGAACGCCACCTTTTTGCGAAACCGCTGCGGGATCGTGGAAGGAAAGACATGAAAAACTTTTCACTTGGACCGCTTTTGTCCATTATGCGGAGCTCCGCATAATGGACATTATGCTGAGGTGTTAATTATGCGGAGGTCACTGCGGCGGGTGTCTTTGTTTTCTTTTCAGTGGGAGGTTTTTGGGATAGGAGGAAGCATGGGGGAGTGT
>DATDCV010000759.1:0-9206 GCA_036524155.1 Verrucomicrobiia bacterium | reverse complement strand
GTGGAGGTGCGCATGGCGCTCGGCGCCGAGCTGGACCGTGACGTGCGGACGAAGACGGTGGCGTTCCAGCCGCTCGGAATCGCGGTCGATCGGTGCAAGGGCTGTCAGCTCTGTCGTTTTTTCCGGCGCGTTTGGCAATGCCGCCGACGGCGCCGTCGTCACGATCACGGGGCCAGCGACCTCCAGAACGCAGACCAATGATGGCTCCGGCTTCTATGGATTTGTTGATCTTCCACCCGGCCCGTACACTGTGCGCGCCGCCCTGCCGGGGTTGACCCCGGTCACCAATACCGTGTCCGTGGTCAGCGGTGTCGTCACCAATGTGAACCTCATTGTTTCAACGAATGACATCACGCCCCCCGCGATCTCGGGTGTCCACGCGCTCAACATTTCTGATACCTCGGTCACGATCGCCTGGTCCACGGATGAAAACGCGGACAGCCGGGTCGACTACGGCCTGACCACGAGCTACGGCGCTACCGTCACCAACGGCTTGTTCACTCGGGATCATTCAGTCGCCCTGACCGCGCTTGCCCCCGGGACGCTTTACCATTATCGGGTGACCTCGATCGATCCCCTGGGCAACGAAGCCGTTTCCGGCGATTTCACTTTCACCACGAACCCTTCCGGGGTAGTCAACGATATTATCATCGACAATCCCGCGGCCTCGGTAAACGGGGCGTGGGGCACAGGCAACTCGGCCGGGGACCGTTTCGGCGCCGATTACCGCTTCAAAAGCCAGGGCGCCGGCGCTGCTTATTTGCAATACACCCCAACCATCGTCACAGCGGGAACTTACCAGGTTTACGAGTGGCATTCGGTCGGCGGCAACCGCACAACCAACGCGCCGTTCAGCATTCGCTTCGACGGGGGAAGTCAGACCGTTTTTGTGAATGAAAAGGTCAGCGGCGGAAGCTGGAATCTGCTGGGGACGTTTCGGTTTGCCGTCGGAACCGGCGGTTACATCAGGATTACGGATGGTTTCGCCGATGCCGGCCAGGTCGTCATCGCGGATGCGGTCAAATTCGTTTACGTGCCGCCTCTGCTCGGCCCGTCCATCACCGCTCAACCTCAAAGCCAGTCGGTGAAAGCCACGTCGAACGCAACGTTCACGGTTTCGGCCGCCGGTACAACGCCGTTGAGTTTTCAGTGGCTGTTTGAGAGCACGAGGATTCCGAACGCGACCGCGAACAGCTACACCCGGCTCAGCGTGCGGACGAATGACGCCGGCAGTTATTTCGTGCTTATCGCCAATGCCGCCGGCTCGGTCACCAGCAGCCCGGCGGTGCTCTCCGTCATCCCACTCCAGCCGCCTCTCATCGTTGAGCAGCCCCGCAGCCAATTTGCGGTTACCGGCGGCAGCGCCTCCTTCTCGGTCGTCGCATCCAGCGCCAGCCCGCTGCAATACCAGTGGTTTTTTAACGGCGCGCAGCTTTCAAACCGGACCGAGCTGCCCCTCTCGTTGCCAGACGTCCAAGCAGCGGATTTCGGGACCTACCACGTACAGCTCCGGAATGAAGATGGGACGGTTCTGAGTAACCCCGCCGTTCTCGGCCTCGCCAGTGCTCCTGAGATTACGGCGCTGTTGACAAACGGCACCCACTTCAATGTCGCGTTCGATACCGAGCCCGGCCCCACTTATTCCCTGGAGTACAATCGCGTGCTCACTGGCGAACCGTGGCAAACCTTGACCAACATCGCGGGCAACGGCTCGACCGCTTCCTTCGACGATATTCTGTCCTCAGAACCCACGCGACTCTACCGGGTCCGTATCCGGTAGGCCATAGTGCCCCGGTTCCACTTTCAAAGACGGATTTCCCCTGTCGCTGTTGTTCCGGCCTCGCCGCTGCTTTCACTTGCGGTTGTTCCTGACAGCCATAATAATCTGCCGGAATAGTTAGCCGAGTTGCCACGTTTCGATGACCGACTGGAACATCCAAGCCCGCGCGCACGCCTGTGAAGCGTGCGGCAAGCCTTTTGCCCATCAGGAACCTTACCACACGCTGTTGTTTGATGAAAAAGCGGATTTCCGGCGCAGTGACATCTGCCGGGGCTGCTGGGAAAAGCAATATAGCGAAGGGGCGAAAGACCGGAAAGGTTTCATCTCGTACTGGCAGGGTGTTTACGAAGCCCCTGCCCCGCCCGCCGAGGCAATTAAAAAGGAGACCGCGGAATCTCTGTTGCGCAAGCTGATCGAACTGAACGATCCCCAATATATTCCGGCCGGCTTCATTCTAGCGGTCATGCTCGAGCGCAAACGACTGCTGAAGGTTAAGGAACAGATCGTCCGAAACGGCCAGCGCGTGTTCGTCTATGAACAACCGCGAACTGGAGATGTATTCACCGTGGTTGACCCGAATCTTCAGCTCGGACAACTCGAGGCCGTTCAGCGTGACGTGGCCGCCTTGCTGGAACATGGATTCATCCCGCCTGGCGCCGCGCCGTCACCGGCATCGCAGCAAACTCCCGGGACGGAAAGCGGCTCCGTAACCCCGCGAGAAGAAGTCCCCGCGAGCACGATCTCGGAGGATGGCATCGTACCGCCCCCGACCCCGACTTGAACCGGCAACGCGACATTACGCCAAAGCCCAAAATCATCTGCTTCCGTGACCGACTACGCCGCACTCCAGGACCAACTCGGATATCACTTCAGCAACCCCGACTTGCTGCGCCTGGCACTAACTCATCCGTCCGTGGCCCACGAACAAGGGTTGCCAATCCAAACCAACCAGCGGCTGGAATTCCTGGGGGATGCCGTCCTGCAACTGGCGCTGACCCAGGAGTTGTATGCGAAATTCCCGTCCTTTGGAGAAGGACCGCTGACGAAGGCCCGCGCCAAACTGGTCAACCGGCGCAGCCTGGCAGAGCGCGCGCGGCAACTGGGGCTCGGTCAATATCTCATTCTGAGCCGGGGCGAAGAACAGTCCGGCGGGCGGGACCGGCTTTCCGCACTGGCCGACACGTTCGAGGCCCTGCTCGGCGCGATCTTCCTGGATAACGGATTTGAAACCGGGCGCGACTTTGTCTTGCGCCAGTTCCAAAATGCGTTTGGCGAGCTCGAGGCAATTCCCATATTGGAGAATCCCAAGGGCGAACTCCAGGAGTTGCTCCAAGCCAAATCGGCTGAAGCGCCTCGCTACCACGTGGCATCCGTCTCCGGGCCGGACCACGATCGCTCTTTTGAATGCACGGTGCATCATGCCGGTGTCGAACTGGCGCGGGGACGGGGCAAAAGCAAGAAGGCGGCCGAAAGCGAAGCGGCATTGGCGGCGCTGAAGGAGCTCAAACGGCAAAAGGACGCCGCGGCGGATGCGGTCGCTGTCGTGCCCCAAGATTCGGTCGAAAGCGCCGACACGGACCGCAAATCGTAAACCTTATGGCTATCTTTGCTGCCGAGCCGAAACTTCTCATCGGTGTGGTTCACCTTCAACCCTTGCCTGGCTCGCCTCGCTGGGCGGGAGACCTGGAAGCGCTCATCCAGTTTGCGGTCAGGGATGCCCGGGCATACGAGAAGGGAGGAGCGGACGCGCTCTTCATTGAGAATTTCGGCGATGTGCCCTTCACCAAAGCGAGTGTGGGCCCGGAGACCGTCGCGGCCATGACGGCAGCCGGACGCGCTATTCGCGCCGCGGTAAAGCTACCCTTGGGCTTCAACGTCCTCCGCAATGATGCCCGAACCGCTCTGGCCCTCTGCGCCGCCTGCGGCGGCAGTTTCATTCGAGTGAATGTTCATACCGGGGCGATGCTCACCGACCAGGGTCTCATCGAAGGCAATGCCTTCGAAACGCTCCGGTACCGGCGGCAAATCTGTCCCGAGGCGCAGATCTTCGCGGATGTTCACGTGAAGCACGCAGTGCCGCTCGGCAACTGGTGCATCGCGGATTCCGCGCGCGATGCGCTGCAGCGTGGCCTGGCGGACGCATTGATCGTGTCCGGTGTCGGCACCGGGATGGCCACCGACCGCGCGGATGTCGCGAGCGTTCGGTCCGGTTGCCCCATGGCGAAGATCCTCATCGGCAGCGGCGTCTCGCTCGACAACATCCGGGATTACCTCCCCCTCGCTGATGGCTTTATCGTCGGCAGCTCGCTCAAGGCTAAGGGGAACGTCACCCATCCGGTCGATCCCGGGCGCGTTGCCGTGCTGGCCCGCGCCATTCATCGACGCGGTTCGACCTGACCCGCCTTCACCCCTTCCGGCCTCACCTTGTCAGCGCCCGGCTTAAGAACTCACGCGTGCGCGCCTGTTGCGGGTTGCTAAAGATCTGCTCAGGCGAGCCTGACTCCGCGATGCGTCCGCCGTCGACGAAAAGGACCCGATCCGCCACATCGCGCGCGAATTGCATTTCGTGGGTAACCACCAGCATGGTCATGCCTTCCTCGACAAGCTGGCGCATCACTCGCAGCACCTCATCCCGCAGTTCCGGATCGAGCGCGCTCGTCGGCTCATCGAATAACATGACTTTCGGTTCCATCGCCAGCGCGCGGGCGATCGCCACACGCTGCTGTTGCCCGCCTGAAAGCTGGCTGGGATAAGCATCCGCCTTGGTCTCGAGACCTACCTTCACCAGCAAACGGCGCGCGAGCCGCTCTGCGTCACCGGCCGCCATCCCCTTCACCACCATCGGCGCCGTAGTAATGTTCTCGATCACACTCAGGTGCGGGAAAAGGTTGAAAGATTGAAAAACCATGCCCGCCCGCAGCCGCAGTTGGCGTTGTTGTTCGCGTTCTTCCGCCGTGCGTCGCCGGCGCCCGCCCTCGATGCTGACGCCGTCGATAGTGATGCGGCCTGAATCGGGCAACTCGAGCTGATTCAGGCAGCGCAGGAATGTGCTCTTTCCGCAGCCGCTCGGGCCAATCAACACGACTGCCTCCCCGCGCTGCTGGGAATGGTCGATGCCCTTCAGCACCGGCGTCGACTGAAACGCTTTGACCAGATTCTCAACCGTGATCATGGCACAACCTTTTTTCCAGCCAGTGCGCGAACACCGACGCCGGGTAGCTCAGCCCGAAGTAGATCCCCGCCGTCATTACCCCCAGACCGATGTAATCGTAAGTGGACGTCGCCAGCATCCCATAAACCTTCGTCAGCTCGACCATGGTGATCACCGACACAATGGACGAGTCCTTAAAGAGCGCGATAAAATCGTTCGTGACCGGCGGAATGACCACCCGTAGGGCTTGCGGCAGCACAATACGACGCACGGCCTGCCATCGACTCATTCCCAGGGCGAGCGCCGCTTCGGTCTGGCCGCGCGGGATTGACTGAATCCCGGCCCGATAATTTTCAGCCTCGCTCGCGGCGTAATTCAGCCCGAGCCCAAGGATGGCGGCGAAGAAGGCTGGCAGGCGGACTCCGGTTTGCGATAGCCCATAGTAAATCAGGAACAACTGGATCAACAGCGGTGTGCCTCGGATCACCTCGACGTACGCCTGGGCCAGCCAGCGCAAGGGAGTCAGACCGTAAAGCCGCATCAGCACCAGAACCAGGCCTGCCACGACTGCCAACGCCATCGCCAGCACGCTCAACTCCACCGTCGTCACCGCTCCGCGCAGCAGCAGCGGCAGATACCTCGGCCATTCGCGCAACGTTGAGATCCGTCGGCTCTCTTTTACCGTCTCCGGCCGATAGTCCTTCAACCGCTGCTGCCGCTCGTCCCAAACGCCATACTTACGGTAAATGCGCTCCAGAGCGCCTTCAGCGGCCAAATCTTTAATCGCCCGGTTCAGTGCCGCCAGAAGGACTGCGTCCTCCCTCCGCACTCCGATGGCGTAGTAGCCGAACGCGAACGGCTCACCCGAGAACTTAAGCGCCGGGTCCGGTCTGGCGTAGTGCAGCGCGATCGGCAAATCCAGCAGCACCGCCTCGATTCGACCCGCCTTGAGATCGAGGAAGCTCTCGACATTGCCGGGATAAATCCTCAGGTCCAGTCCCCCCGTCTTTTCGAGCAACCGCTGCGCCACCGACGACGAGAGGACACCGACCGCCTTGCCCTTGAGGTGTTCGAGCCGGGTGATGGCCTCGGTGCTTGTCCGGGTGACGATCTGCTGCGCATAGACGAAATACGGCTCGGACATCGCGATGCGCTGCTGATTCTCCGCAGTGAGTTCCAAACCGTTAAGGATGGCATCGAAATTATGCCGCTCCAGCGCGGGGATCAGTTGGTCCCACTGGTTTTGAACCATCCTGGCTTTGACTCCGAGCCTCGCCGCGAGGGCTTCCGCCAATTCGAACTCAAAGCCTATAAGCTGCTCCGGCTTTTGCGGGTCCGGGTAAACGTAAGGCGCGCCACCCTCGGCGTCGGCTCCCCAAAGCAATTCGCCGCGCCGATGGATTTCGTCCAGGCCGCCGGCCGGGGCACCGGAGTCCATGGCTGCGGTTTGTGGACCACCGGAAACCGTCTTCCCAAGCAGCAGCCCGCTCACCGCTACCAGGGTCAACCAAAGACTGTGGGTGCTCGATCGTAACCGTCCCCTTGGGTCACTCATTGAAGCCGAAAAGAATTCGCTCCCCGTGCGGGGGGCAGAGTCATTCGTTTGGGTGTGCTCACGAAAAGCGTCCGGGACTGTTTTGCACGTTCACACGTTACGCATGCGGCACGGCCCACTCGCTGTCAACGAGAATTTCCGTGCCGGTTTGATTTTACTGTCATCCCCGGGCATGCTTATCCCACATTGTGACATGCCTCCGGTCGGCCCGATTTTGAAATTGCAGGACGTAACCAGATGCTACGATTCCCCTGATGGCGGGGGTGGCTTGGTGGTGCTCGATCACCTTTCGCTCGAAATCGCCCGCGGCGAGTCGGTGGCCGTCGTTGGCCCTTCCGGCTCCGGCAAGAGCACCTTGCTTCAGATCATCGGCACCCTCGACCGGCCAACCAGCGGGCAGGTGCTGTTCGAGGGCACAGACCTGAGCACACTCGACGAAATCCAAACCGCCATGGTCCGAAACGAAAAACTCGGCTTCGTGTTTCAGGCGCATTACCTCCTGCCTCAGTGCACCGTGCTCGAAAACGTGCTCGTGCCGACGCTCGCCCGCACACGCAGGACAGGCGTCCCGCCTGTCTCTGAATTAGGTAGTCCTCCTAACGGAGACAGCCGGGAAGCCGGTCCTGCGGGGAACGAGTCCCCTGCTTCCCGTGCCCAGCGGCTTCTCGCGCGGGTCGGGCTTTCCGCGCGGCTCTCGCATCGGCCCGGGCAACTCTCCGGCGGCGAACGTCAGCGCGTCGCGGTTGTCCGCGCCCTGATCAATCAACCGGCATTGCTGCTAGCCGACGAGCCCACCGGTTCACTTGACCAGGCTTCGGCTGAACAACTGGCCAAGCTTCTCGCCGAGCTGAACCTGGAGGAAAAGGTCACGCTCGTAGTCGTAACCCACTCGAGGGACCTGGCGACTCGAATGCGGCGCGTTCTCGAGTTGAAGAACGGTCACCTGCTTCCAGCCGACCCGGAGGCTCGTCCTCCCGAATTCGGCGCGGCGCGGTAACCATGACGTTTGGGACGCTCATTTGCCGAGGTCTGCGTTTTCACGCGCGGGCTCATATTGGGATCGTGCTGGGCGCGGCGATCGGCAGCGCCGCGCTCATCGGCGCCCTCATCGTCGGAGACTCCGTGAAGGAGAGTCTGCGCCACCGCGCCCTGGCGCGGTTGGGACCGATCCACTTCACGCTTTACGCGCCGGACCGTTTGTTCCGTGCCGACCTCCAGGCGCGGATGGCGCCGGAAGACTCCCGCGGCTGGACCAATCTCAGCGGCGTGGCACCCGGCGTGTCGGACATCGGGCCGCAGCTTCCGCTCACCTCGGCGTTGTTGCTTCGCGCGGTGGTCGCCCTTCCCGATGGCTCCGCCCGATTGAATGATGCCAACGTCATCGGCGTGCGGGAATCGCAATGGCCGCGGTTGGCTGGTTGGGCCCGAGTATTCCCTACCCCTGGGGACGGAACCGACTCCACCGTGAAAACCGCGAGCGCCGGAATATCCCTTGATTCCGGGCCGCTCAAATCCTGGGTGGCCGGAGAATCCGCAATCATTAATGACACACTGGCTCGGCGACTTAAGGTCCGCCCCGGCGATGAAATTATTCTCCGCGTCGAGAAACCTAGCGCGTTGGGCCTGGAAGCTGCAATCGCCCCGCGCGACCAGAACACGGTTGCGTTGCGGCTGAGAATTGCCGCAGTTCTGAACCGCGAGGCGCTGGGTGATTTCAGTCTTCAGGCGCAGCAGATACCTCCGGCCAATGTGTTTTTGCCTTTGGAATGGCTCAACACGAAGCTGGGCACGCTGGGCTCAGCCAACCTGATCGCCGCCAGCGCCCTGGAGAGTCTCCGAGCGCCGGGACGGTCGCAGGCGCAACGGTGGGGGGTCGCCCGGTCGATCGGCGATCAACAGGCCTCTCAGCTTCTGGATCACGAACTCCGGCTCTCGTGGCTGCCCAAAGACGCCGGCTTCTCGGTTCATACCCTCGAACCGCCGCCAGAAGCCACAGGAGACCAGCAAATCGGACCTCTTGCCGAACTCACGACCTCGCGGATCTTCCTCGAGCCTGCGGTCGTCACGGCCGCTCTCAGGCCCCGCACCACCTTGCTCAAGCTCCACACCGGGTATCAAAACGACACTGCCAACGATGTGAGCTCCGACAGTTTCGTGACCAACGGCATCGGTGTGCTCACTTACCTGGCCAATCTGATCCGCTGCGGCGAACATTCCACACCCTACTCGATGGTAACAGCAGCGGGCGCGCCTTACGCCCCGGCGGACCTGCGCGACGATGAAATCCTGGTGAACGAATGGCTCGCTGAAGACTTGCAGGCAAAACCGGGTGACAACGTCGAGATTTCCTATTTCGTTGTGGATTCGGGGGCGCGGTTGGTCGAGCGCACAAACTCGTTCCGGGTCCGGAATGTAGTGCCGCTCGAAGGCATCTATGCCGACCGGACCTTGATGCCCGAGTTTCCCGGCGTTGCCAAAGCCGAGAGCACCCACGATTGGGATACGGGTTTTCCCCTCGTCTACACTATTCGTGAGAAGGACGAACAATACTGGAAAAAGTACCGCGGCACACCAAAGGCGTTTGTCACGCTGGCAGCGGGTCAAGAAATGTGGGCCAACCGTTTCGGCTCTCTCACCGCGGTCCGCTATCCAATTCCCCCAGGCTTGTCGGCCGACGCTGCTCGCGAAGCGGTCGAGAAGAATCTCGTCGCCAACCTGGA
>DATDCV010000758.1:0-20779 GCA_036524155.1 Verrucomicrobiia bacterium | reverse complement strand
GATGAGCAGCATCTGCGTCATGGCTGGCTGATAGTCAACCCGGACTGGTTGGGGAGGCAAGGGGCGAATGAGGTCGGCCGTATCCGCTCAGTCTCGGGTCGGAGCGCCGAGTTGCTCTCGGCTTAGCAGCGGTCATCGGCTCGCTTAAGCCGATTAAAAATCGGCGCTCCGACCCGAGGCTGAGCGGATACACCCGGCTCTGCAGGTACGCCTTGCGCTGAGAAGCGGGCAACCGCTCGATTGCATAGCGGAGCATGGTCCGAGGCATACTGCGATGGTGCCGGACAAGGAACCGATCGAGAACCGCCCGATCCCGTTTGCCGATTTCCCGGAGCATCCAGCCGCAGGCCTTGTGCATGAGATCGTGCTTATCGGCGAGCAGCCGCCGGGCCAAGGCCAGGGCGTCGCCAAAGTCGTTTTCACGGATAAAAGCAAACGTGGCCAGCACGGCTATCCGGCGATCCCAGAGGCGCTTTGACGCTGCCAACCGATAAAGCAAAGCCTTGGGCTTTCGGAGCAAGTGGCTTCCAACGAGCGTGGGGGCAGAAAGGTCGACCAGATTCCAGTTATTGATGCGGTCGCGGTTTCGCAGGTAGCAGCGGTGAATAGCGGTCCTTTCGTCCAAGGCACCCCTGCGATAGCGTTCGACTAGAATAACAACAGCGAGCAACCGCTCCTCGTTGAAGGATGATGCCAGCAACCGTTCGATGTCCGGCAAGCTGAGCTGCTGAAAGTCCCTGCCCAGCCGCCGAACAGCCGGCACCATGATCCCAAGGAAGCGATCACCCTCGCCATATTCGCCCTTGCCAGTCTTGAAAAAGCGCTGCAGCAGGGCTGCCTTTCGGGGGTTGGCCAGCGCCAGCAACGCGTTATGTGCCCGGCGAAAGCTCATAGCGGTTCAAAATTGGGCGGGGGCGAGAGCCGGCTCATCGAGGTCGAGGCGATAAAGAATTTGGTTGTAGTCGTAGCGCGGAGTGGGCGGAGGGTGATTGGCAAATTGCATGGTGTAAGTACCTTCAAAGATCAGCACCGGCGAATCGGCAGGGGTAAACTCGGGGTGAATCCGCGGATTGTAGAACGTATAATTCTCGTGGCTGAGGACTTTGACGGATTTGCCCCAGGGACCGGTAGGGTCTTTGGCTTCAGCGTACCAGAGTTCCCCGAACGCCGAGGGTTTGCCGAAAGCCTGCATAAAGACGCTGACCCATCGTTTGCGGTATGGATTCCAAGCGATCGAGCCGCTGTGCGGTTTGACGGTGCTGCCGTCAGAGCCGGAAACGAGGCTTTCCTGCGGTTTAAGTGTTTCCCAAGAGGTGGGATTCTGCCAGGCCTCGAACGTAGCCGGGCAGCGAAGGAACGGCAACGGATTGCCGAAGAGCACCCACTCTTTGCCGTCGGGAGCTTTCCAAGAAACCGGGTGCCCGTCCGGCGCCGGAGGCGGCTTGACGGAAGTCTCGGAACGAGTCCAGAGCACCCGATGGCGCTCGAAGCTGCAGGTAGAGTCGTTCCAAACACACAAGCCTCGTTCGTAGGCGTCCATGGGCGGTTTGATTTTAACGTAGGTGCCGACAAGATGGGGTGTGCCGTTTGAATCCGGGAGGCTGACATAACCACTCACCCAAGTGGGGCCGCTGCCGGGCATTTTGGCGACACCACGGGGGCGACCTTTAGTATCGGTGAAATAATCGAGCTTCAGGCGAACCGGCGGTTCAAGCGAGCCGAGAGGTTGCACCGCGGTGGTGGCGCTGGTTCCGTCAAAAATGCCAAGAGGGTAGTTGGGCATGGTAGTGTCACCCCAAAGCCAGAACAAACGGCCGCGGTGGACGGCGTTCTGCACGCTGTCACATCCCAGCACACCGGATTCCGGCCAATCCAGGTCCTGTCCGAGCTTTTGGCTCTCGGCGAACTGCCCGCCGCCGGTGATGCGGCCGAGGCGGCGAGCGACAATGGTGCGAGTGACTTCGACTCGAAGGGTCTTGCCAGGTTCCGGTGTGAGGCGGACGCCCCGGTAACCGAAACCGTCCTTGGGAATCTCGTACCCGTGGCCGAGCACGTCGAACCATGTCTCGCGCCCCATCAACTCGGGCAGGTCGAGGGCGATCACGCCGGCGTTGTCACTAACGAGGCGGACATGATGCGTCGTGCGCAGTTCAATGAGTGGCACCGGCCAGCCAGATCCTTTTTCCACAATCTGCAACCGACAAGGCTCTCGGATCGCCGCGCGATCGCCGGAAACGTCTGCCGGAAACACGATGGCCGCCAGAACCAAGCCAGCGAGGATTAGCCGGATTTTCACGGTGGATTGACTGCCTGGAACCGGAAACTCTGTCAAGTGGCATCCGTGCAAGTTGGCGTCAAGGCCGAGCCGCTCTAAAGTCCGTTCATCCGGCAAGCTGACGTCCGCCGGCCGCCCTTGACTCCGGAACCGACATCCGCAGGGCGGAAGCCGGTCGGGCTAGACCTCTCGCAGAATTTCCGCGGCGGATTTCCTCAGGAGGCGGCGGGTGGGCAAATGGGCCGCAAGGGCACCCGCGAGCAGGCTAATGAGCAACGTAGCGAGAAACGTGATATACGGCATGGTGAACGCAGTAGCCAACTCCATCAACAAGGAGGCCTGGAGCACGAATAACCAGGCAAGGGTGAAACCAATCGCCCCGCCGGCGATTCCAGCCGAGAGCGTCAAAACGACCGCCTCCCCCAGGAATAATCGGAAGAGCTGGCCCCGCCGCATACCGAGAGCCTTCAGGACGCCGATTTCGCGCCGGCGCTCGAGAACGGTGCTGGCCACCGAGGCGATGAGCGCAAACACGGCGATGATGACCGCCACCACGAGGAGCAATCCGAACAAGACCTGGGTAGCCCAATATAGAACGCGGGCTTCCTGCTTTTGCTCCGCGGCGCAGGAGACGCCGAAGCGGTAACGCACATCAAAAGCCTCGCGGATCTGGCGCGCAAGGGCCTTTTGGGCGGTGGCATCACCCTTGGAATGGACGAAGTAAATCGCCTGGAACGCTTCTACCGGAGCGGAACGCGTCATGATTTTGAAGTTTTCGAGCGACATGAGCAGCCCCGACCCGACAGCTAGGGCAACGCGCCCCCGGAAATTGCGGAAACCGGGCACTGAACTGCAGACCGCGGCGACCCGGAAGCGCGCATCGTTTCGCTCAGAGCCCAGTCTGAAGGAAAGTTGAACTTCATCGCCCGCGGTGACATCGAGGAAGCGCGCGATGGCGAGGCTCAAGACGACGGGAGGAAGCGGATGGGCCGGGGAATCACCGGGTTCTCGGCTGACGGTCTGGCTGGCAAGTTGGGCGAGGGCCTGAGGCGAACCGTCGTCGCAAACAATCCCACTGCGATAGATGACCTTGGATAGATCAGCGTCGGCGCCGAACGGCACTATCCAGAGGCTTTTCATGCCGACGAGGTCACTGATCACGACGTCATAGGCAATGCCGGAATCGGAGCGGCTGTGGAGAAAACTGACTTCGGAAACAGCGGCGACTGCGTCGAATCGGGAAAGCTCCGGTTTTACGGAATCTCCCTGGCCGCGACCGGCATCGATGCGCAAGTCGGCGCCTTGAGTGTGTTCGACAAGGCTGAGTGCAGTGCGACTGGCGAGGGCGACGAGGCTCGCGACGAAAATGACGAGGGAAACCGAAAGCGTGAAAAGCAGCGCAGTGGTCGTGTGACGGCGGCGGTGCCGGTCCAGGTTGCGAGCGGCGAGTTCGGAAGAGGGGCCGAGGGCGCGTCCGAGCAGGAGCACCAGGAGGCGCTGAAGCCAGGGCAGCAAGCCCACGCTGGCCAGCGTGAATCCCAGGACAATAGAGACCAGCAGGCAAAGGATTACGGTGCCGATGAGGGACGGATTTCCCGAAAGAAAAGCGGTGGGCAGGACGAAAAAGATAATAGCCGAAAGGGCGGCAAGCACCAAGCCAGCCGAGACCAGGGGTCGATTCACATGTCCCTCGGAAGCCGCAGGGGGCGAGATCTGGCCGCGACGGAGCGGATCGAGGGCGTTAACGATTGACCAACGGGTCGCCTGAATAGCCGGGACCAACGCGCTGCCGATGGACAGCGCGGCTCCTCCCGCGAGCGTCAGCAGCAGTGTCCGGGCGCTGATCTCAACGGCGAGGGAGGCGCCGCGGTCCATGAGCCCGAGGCTCGCCAGTTTGACCAAAACCGCCGCGAGAAAGGCCCCGGCGAACACTCCAGGCACAACACCCAGGAAACAAAGAAGGAAGGACTCGGAGAGCACGAGCCGGAAGATTTCGCGGCGTTTTGCGCCCAAAGTGCGCAGAATAGCATATTCCCGGATGCGCTCCTCGACGGAGACGGAGATGAGAGAGTAGATTAACAGGCCGGTGATAGTGAGGGCGAGCAAGGCGAACACGCCAAAAACGGCCCGAAGAGGGGAAGTGAATTCCTGGAACGCCGTGATGGCGGCGGCCTTGGGCAGCTTGACGTCGTATTTCAGGCCAACGCGCGCCGCCAGGCCGGAACCAGCAGCTTTCAACCGAAGAACGCTGGCGCGAAGGTCGCGGGCATCGTAAAAAGCGCGCGGTGTTCGAAACGCGCCGGCCAAGGCGTGCACCCGGTCAGGCTCGCCAAGGATCTGGCGCGCGGCGGATTCGTTGACAACGATATAATCGCGAACCTGCTGGGGCAGAAGTAACTGTCGGTCGAGAATGGTCTCGAGGCGCATTTCGGCGTCGCCGTAACCGGCGGCCGAGCGGATCGAAAGTCGGTTGCCGGGTTTCAGCTTGAGCTTCTCGGCGAGAGAGGAAGACAGGGCGCAGTTTTCAGACGTCAGGTTCGGGTCGGGGTGAAGACCGGAAATATCGAGTGCCCGTTCACGCTGGGGATCAAGCCCGATCAATGCCGCATACTGTTCGTCGCTTCCAAATTGAACCTGGACGATACCGAACCAGCGGGGCGAGAGCCCGCGCAAGCGAGGATCCGACCCCAGTTGCTCTTTGATTTCCGCAGCGGAAAAAGGCACGGGGTTGAAAGGATCACCCCCGGCGCGGGCGATGGTGAGGTCGGCTTTGCCGGCTTGCAGGGCGACGAGGTCGATGTAGGAGATGGAAATCGAGTCGAGGCCGACCTGGATGGCAGTCAGCAACGCGATCGTGAGGCAGATACCGAGCGCGCCGATGACGGTGCGGGAGCGTCGCCGCAACAGGTTGCGAAGGAGGTAAGACAGTGTGGCGCTCATGGCGCTTGCGAATCGGCATCGACGCGGCCGTCCAGGAGCCGAATAATGCGCGAGCTGGCTTGGGCGACGAGGGGGTCGTGGGTAGCCACCACCAGTGTCACCTTTTCACGTCGGTTCAGATCCTGAAGCAAGGCCATGATCTCCTGGCCGGTGACGCTGTCGAGGTCGCCGGTCGGCTCATCCAGCAGCACGAGCGCGGGTTGATTGGCGAGCGCACGCGCGATCGAGACCCGCTGTTGCTCGCCTCCGGAAAGCTCGGCGGGCTTATGCTCGGCGCGGTCTTTCAAGCCAACACGCTCGAGGAGCCATACGGAACGTTCTTGCCGCTCGCGGGGCCTGGTTCTTTTGAAATGCATCGGCAGCTCGATATTCTCGCGGGCGGAAAGAGTCGGCAAAAGGTTGTAGAACTGAAACACCACGCCGATGCGGTCACGGCGCAGGTCCGCCAACTGGTCCTCGGAAAGCGTCTCGAGGGACACGCCATCGACGCGCAGATGGCCCCGGGAGGGAGTATCGATAGCGCCGATGAGGTTGAGCAGCGTCGTCTTGCCGCAGCCGGACGGTCCCATCAGGGCGACAAACTCCCCATGGCGGATCGCGAGGTCAACACCACGGAGGGCACCGACGGCGGTGGCACCAAGGAGATAGCTTTTGTGCAAGTTCTCGGCTTGAACGGCGAAGGGCAGCGGACAACCCGATACGGCGTCAGACATGGCTTTGCAGATACCGCAAGCGGGTGCGAAAGGGAAGGGAAAAGGCGCGTTGCCGGTATCGCCTCAGTCTTGGGTCGGAGCGCCGATTTCTAATCGGCTTAAGCGAGCCGACGACCGTTGGTAAGCCGAGTGCAACTCGGCGCTCCGCCCCAAGACTGAGGGGTACCATTGCCGGTGTCACTCGTTGAGCGGAAGGCGGCGGCCCAAAACCCGGGATTGGCACGATCCCGCAGTCAAAATCCTGGCTCCGTGATGGATTTTTTTCGGATCTCGCTCGCGAGCTTTTTTGCGGCCGGCTCAATCACGGCGGCCTGGCCGATGAGCACCAGTGCAAAGTCGTTGGAGGGATAATATTTTTCGATCAGCCGCGTTGCGTCGGTCAAGGTGACGGCGTCAATTCGCTCAAAGTAGTTGTTGATGTAATCGGGGCTCAGCCCATAAAACTCGAGGTCGCAGATAGTGGAGGCGAGTTGGTCATTGGTTTCGAGGGTAGGCCCGAACTGGCCCTTAATATAGGCCTTGGCGGATTGGAGTTGGTCCTGAGTGATGCCCTTGGTGTGGAGCCGATTCAGAACCTCGAGTGTCAGGTCGAGCGCGCGGGCCGTTGTGTCGTTCCGAGTATAGGACGAAATGGAGAAGGAGCCGGGAACCTTGCTGGAGCTGAAAGAGCTCCGCGCGCCATAGGTGAGCCCGGATTGGATCCGCAGCTCGGTGTTGATCATCGAAGTGAAACGGCCGCCAAACAGTGTATTGACCACTTGCAGCGGGACCCAATCAGGGTTCGTGCGGGCGAGACCGATGTTGCCAAGCTGAAAAAAGGTCTGCGTTGCATCGGGCTTTTCGACGAGCAACGCGCGGCGGCCGCTCACCGGAGCGGGCGCCACGAGTTCAGGCAGGCTGACCGATTTGGATGTCCACGAGGCCAATTTCTCACGCAGCCTGGGTTCCAGATTAGCGCCGGAAAAATCACCCACCACGGCAAGGATGAGTTGATCCGGGACGTAATGCGCGGAGTAGAAAGCAGCGATATCATCCCGGGCGATTCGAGGGAGGCTGGTTTCAGTTCCGCCGACCGGGCGGGCATAAGGGTGCGCTCCGAATAGAGACGCCTGAAAATAGCGGGCGATCACCTGACCGGGAACCGATTTGCCTTCTTTGATCCCGTCCACCTCTTGCTTGATCATTTTTGCGACCTCGTCCTGAGGGAAGACGGGGTGCCGCAACATATCACCCAACAAGTCGATGGCCAGATCGAGGTCCTTACCGACGAACTCCGCCGAACCGGAAGCGTAGTCCTGGGTCGCACCCGCATCCAGGTGAGCGCCCACAAAGTCCACCGCCTCCGCGATCTGGTCCGCGGTCCTGTTCTGCGTGCCTTTGCGCAGAAGCCGGGCGGCAAGCAGCGCGACACCTTCCCGCCCCGCCGGATCGCAGATGCCGCCGCCGGAACGCATGATCCACTTGAAGCTGATGAGGGGAAGTTGGTGGCGTTCCATCAACAGCAACGTCACACCGTTGTCGAGCTTCACGGGCTTATAAGCGGGAAGCTGAACCTTTGAAGCCGGCCCGGCAGGAGCAGGCGCGGCCGGGGTCGGGCACCCGAGCAAGGCCACGCATCCCAGGAAACACAACGCCGCCCGGGGCCGAACAACCAGGCTGCCGAAACGGGCGGCTGGTACGCGAGCCCGGCCGTCCGGTATGGCAACACTCTTCAGAAAATCGAATGAGCGCATGTTTTTATTCCTTTTCCTTGGTGGGATCCGCTTCCGGAACGAGAATGCCGACTGTCCGATTCCGGGGGTTGAAGTATTTCTGTGCCACACGGCGGACGTCCTCACGGGTAACCTGATCAATGCGGCTGACCATGCTGAGCAGCTTGCGGTAATCGCCAAACAGAATGTCATAGTCGCCGAGCGCATTTGCTTTCCCGCTGATGGTTTTGATCGAGCGATAGAAATCCGCGGTCGCGATGTTCTTGGCTTTTTGCAGTTCCCGTTCCGTGACCAGGTTCGCTTGCACCTTCTGCAGTTCTTCATAGAGGATCTTCTCGACCCGATCCGTTTCGACCTCACTACGCGGCTGGATGCGGATCTCAAAAACAAACGGGTCCAGGTGCGCTGCCTGCCCGCCTGTGACGGAGTTGGCCACCTCTTCTGTGTCGACCAATCGCTGGTAGAGACGCGAACTTTCGCCACGGAGCAGGACATACTCGAGGACGTTCAACGGAATGAAGTCCGCATCACTGGCCGCCGGAGAGTGGTATGCGATCTGGACAATTGGGAGCTGAGCAAACTTGTTTACCAGGACACGGCGCTCGCCGGGTTGGACCGGCTCCCGCGTGGTTACTGCGAGGGGCGGGGCCTGCGCGGGAATCGGTTCAAGATACTGCCGGGCCAGTTGAAGCGCTTGTTCCGGCTTGAAATCGCCCACCATCACCATCTCGCAGTTGTTCGGAGCATAATAGGTCTTGAAATACTGGATCAGGTCTTCTCGCTTCCAATTTTCGATGTCCACCATCCAGCCCACCACCGGCCATTGGTACGGGTGCGCCGTGAACGCCGCCGCCATAACCTGTTCGCGCAGCAGGCTGTCGTTGTCGTTTTCCACGCTGACCCGGCGTTCATTGGCTACCACACCGCGTTCGGACTCGACCATCTTTGGGTCAAAGGACAGAGAACCGGTGCGGTCGGCTTCCAGGTCGAAGATCAGCGGCAACGCGGATGACGGGAACCAATCCTGGTAAACGGTGAGGTCTTCGCTGGTGTAGGCGTTGTTGGCTCCCCCGTTATCTTCCATGACCCGGTCGAACATTCCCGGCCCGTACTTTTTGGCCCCGTTGAACATCATGTGCTCGAAAAAATGCGAGAGACCCGTAATACCGGGTCGCTCATTCCGCGAACCGACGCGGTGGAAAAAGTAAAGCGCGATGTTGGGAATTGTGTGGTCCTCAACCAGCAGAATCTTCATTCCGTTCGTAAGCTGGTGGGTGGCGACTTCAAACTGTTGTGCGCGCGCTAGCGGCGCCAATTCGATCGACAGCGCAGCGAGAACGAGAAGAACAACGAGCTCTGTGGTTTGTTTCATGGAGTCAGTGATCGTTTTGGGGACCCGCCTGGGAGAAGATGTCGGCGGTGGATGACTTGGAGATGATCCCCTGCCCCGTCCCGAAAATGTGATACGTGTCCTTGCATTTAATGATGGTTGAGGGGTCGTGCATGCCCAGGTTGCCGCGGAGAGGCAGGGAGGCGGCCGGCGGCGCCGCGCCTGGCACCAAAAGGAATGCGGCAGTGAACGCCAGAAACCTCATTATTGCCTGGCAGTGCCGTGGGCTCGCAGCCAGACCAGGTCCACGTTATTGGCGGCGACAGGGGTGAATTCGTGTTTGACCGACTGGTTGCCCATCTGTTGGGGTGCCTGCAGTTCCGCACTGCGCCAACGGTGGATTTCCGCATGGCCGTCGGCAAAGGCGACGCCCCCCGATCCGCCATGATAACCCGCCGGGAAATTGACGATCTGGTTGGCCACCATATCGAGCGCAAATTCGCCGTCGTCGATGCTGTCATCCCGCTCATCAACAAACACGAGCGCATCGCTCACGGGCAAGCCCAGGATCTCGCTCTTCTTCCGAAAACTCCGGTAGCCGGTGTTCCATGGCAGGGAGCGGAATCCCATCCACACGCTCATCGAGACCGTGCGCACAACCGGATAAGCGAACAAACCTTCTTTGGCGACCACTTTGCTGGCCAGACAGCGGTACACGCCGGCGGATTTGGCGTAGGGGCCGAGGGCGCCATATTGCGGGTCCAGCAACAGCAGGATGTTCGTATTGTCTGTATTGTTGGCCTGACGGGGGTCCAGCCAACCGCTCACCCAATTGCCGACATTTTTGACTCGATTGGCTTCGTCCTGCCAGTGGTTCCCGACGATTAGATCGCCGTGGTCGTCGGCGTACATGGTCCACGCAAACTGCAACTGTTTCAGGTTGGCCATGCAATGCGCAGCGGTCGCCTTGGCTTTGGCGCGGTTCAGGGCGGGCAGCAGCATCGACGCGAGAATGGCAATGATGGCGATCACCACCAGCAATTCGATGAGCGTGAACGCAACGCCTCGCCGACCAGCCAGCAGGCTGGCGGTAGTTTCGCTCCTCGCAGCGTTTCTATTCATGACGCCACATTCCGGTTCAGGCGATCGAGCACATTCTCGCCTTGTCGCAGACGGAGTGCAATCTCAAGAATCCTGCAAAGGTACCGCCTTAGCAATCCGTGGGAACGCCGATTTTTAATCGGCTTAGCCAAGCCGGCCGCTGCGTGTAAGCCGAGTGCAACTCGGCGCTCCGACCCAAGACTCGAATACCTGCAGAGATGCTCAGCCCGCGCTCCGTCGCAGGCGGCTGGTAGCACGCGAATGCGAACTCAGGGATGAAAGGCAGTCGGCCGGTGATGCAGCCGTGGACGAGCCTTTCGAGCAAGCCAACGCCCGAAGGTTTTGAGATTGGGCAGACCCAGGTCGTCGCAGATGGCGGCCAGGTAGAAGCACCAAAACGCGAACTTCAGCCGATTATGTCCGTACCAACTGAACCACGCGCCCAAACCGTTCGGTCCGCCGGTGCCGAAAAGACTCTGCGCCAGGTCCCGGGCTTCAGCAGCCAGAAGATCCAGCACCCAATAAACGGCGGTAAAGCGCTGGGCCCAGATCACAACAATGGCCGACAGCATGGCGCCGAACGCATTGCCGACGATCAGAGCCAACCAGCCATCCGACAGTCTCATCCCGATCCTCTCCAGGCGTGAGCTACGCTTGGACGGCTCGCCTTTCCTGCGAAGCCTCGCCAGGCGGCTCCAGAGCGTGAGCGCGAAGATGAGCGAGAAAACAATCAGGAACCGGTGTTCCCGAAACTCGGCGCCCCAGGCACTTGGTGCGGTCGGCTCAACTTCGGATTTGGCGGAGAAGCCGGGAGGCGGCGAGGGGGTCATCTGCTTCCACATGCCGCCGACCAGACCGATGGCGACGCTCCCGAAAAGCAGCACCAGGCACGCCTTGATGAAAGATTCGATTCCGCTCTCGAGGCCGCTCCGGAGAACTCTGCCCAAACTCAACACCGCTGGCTGAGGTGTGGCCCGAACGGGCGTTGTGCCGACAGGGTCGTCCATGATCGCTAGGCCAATTTATGGGCGGGTTTGGGTGAGGGAGCCAGTACAATCTGGAGAGGTTTTTAGAAACGTGATCGCAACGGTCCGGCGCGCCAGTGACTCTCTGGCATCAACCAGGTGTCAAGGGCCGCTCTGGGTAGACGGCGTCCCCGGGACCCCGACCTCGGGGCGTTTTTGACTTGGATCAAGCCGTGGAACACATTGAGCGGCTACCGTATGACCGGCATAACAAAGGGATCATGACCATTGCGACCCAACCCTCACTCCGGCGCTTCGTGACGCTGACGGGGCTAAGCGAGGAACCTTTCCGCCTTTTCTTCCCATGGGCCGTGGTGTGGGGCCTGGTGGGTGTGTCGCTCTGGCCGTTGCATTTTTCAGGGTGGGTCACGTGGTATCCCGGCGCGAACCACGGCCGGCTGATGGCGTCGGGATTTTTCGGCGGCTTCGTCATTGGCTTTCTGGGCACGGCGATGCCCCGAATGGTGGGCGCTCCCAGACTCGCCGGGCTCGAGGTTGGGTGTTTGTTCGCCTTATACACGGCTATGAACCTGGCGGACGCGCTGGCTTATACCGCCGTGGGTGATGGGTTGTTCCTCCTGCTGCTGGCGATGCTCACGGCGTCCCTGGTCTGGCGAGTGCGCAAACGGACTGATCTGCCGCCGCCTGGCTTTGTGCTCGTGGGATTGGCCTTTCTCTCGGCCGCCGCCGGCACCCTGCTGGCGCTTCTGCAAAACCGCCTCGAGGGATACTACTTCTGGCTGGCTTTGCGGCCGCTGCTGCAATTCCACGGCTTCATCCTTCTGCCGATTCTCGGCGTGGGCGGGTTCATCCTGCCGAGGTTCTTCGGCTTACCCAGCCGGCACGATTTTCCCGAGTCCAGGCTCCCGCCTCCAGGTTGGACCCGCGAGGTGATTATCGCACTTGGCGTTGCCGCCACGATAGGTTTCTCGTTCGTCTGGGAGGCGGCCGGACACCCGCGAACGGGGAGCGCGGCGCGGTTTTTGGTTTCGGCAGCCTACCTTTTCTGGCACGTGCCTTTCTTTTGCTCGAAGGTGCGCGGGTCCTCCCTCGCGCTCGTCTTGAGGTTCGCACTCCTTCTGCTGCCCGCCGGATTCCTCGCCACGGCTTTATTCCCGGCGCATCGACTGGCCCTCCTGCACCTCACTCTGATCGGAGGATTCAGCCTCCTTACGATCTGCGTCGCGACCCGCGTGGTTTTCGCGCACTCCGGACGGCAATCGGTTTTGCCCGGCCGTCTCCCCTGGCTGACAATAGCCGTTATGCTGATGCTGCTCGGCATGGTAACGAGGATTAGCGGGGATTACGTGCCCAAAATCCTGTCCACGCATTACAGTTATGGCGCCCTGCTCTGGGCGGTTGGCGTGGTGCTCTGGAGCGTCAAAGTGTTCCCGTGGATTTTCCGCCCCAGCTCAGGTTGAACCTTGGAGGGCGAGACGCTAGCTTCGGCATTCGTACCCCGCGGGATGGCGCGTGCGACAGCGACCTCATTGCTGGCGCAAACGGAAGAAGGAGGTCGACGCGATGGTGTTCGTCAGGACGAAACTACTGCCGGCAGTTGCGATACCATCAGTCACGGGTGTCCAAACTGGCGCGGGAGCAAGGTTGGGCGATGTTTCGAGGACGTAATTATTCGCCCAAAGCGGCCATGACAGGACGACCTGGTTGCCGACAAGGATGATCTGAAGCGCCGGAAGCGGCACTCCCATGCGAATGGTTTGGTTGCTGTAGTCCGAGATGAAAAGAACGCCGTCCCTGGTGACCGCGATATCGCGCGGCTTGTTGAATCGCGCCTGGATCCCACTTCCATCGTTGGTTCCCGATATCTTGGGCACGCCCGCCAGCGTGCTCACCGTCCAATTCTTGCCACCCGGTGTCACCGCCCTGATTGTGTGGTTATCGTAATCCGCCACGAAGACCACTCCCCCTCCCCCGACTGCCACTCCGCTTGGGTTGTCAAACATCGCCTGAAAGCCCGGCCCGTCATTTGTTCCCGGGATGCCCATCCCCGCGCTGTTGATCCCCGGGCTGTTGGTCCCCGCGATGGTTGTCGTAGCCCAATCGAACCCAATTTGCTCGATCCTTCGGACGGCGTGGTTGCCATAGTCCGCTACATAAAGAACCCCCGCTGCGTCCACGGCCATGGCATAGGGAGCGTTAAACATGGCGGCGTCATTCGTTCCATCGACAAAGTCGCCGTAGATGTCGGCGAATCCCGCCACCGTGGTGACCACCCAGTCGGCGCCGTTCGCCACAATCTGCCGGATCGTGTTACCGGTAGCATCGGCAACGTACAAACGATTGGAACTATCTATGGCCACTCCCGCAGGACCCGAAAAATGAGCGGAACTGTTTACGCCATCGTTGGAGGCCTGAATGGTCGGGTCACCGGCGATCGTGGTGACCACCCAGTCCGTCCCGATCGGAGTCAACTTACGGATAACGTTATTGTATTTGTCGCCCACGAACACATTGCCGTCGCTATCGACCGCGATGCCGGTCGGGTGATCGAACTGGGCCTGACCGTTTGTGCCGTCGGCAAACCCGAAGGCTCCGCCTGCTAGGGTGCGCACCACCCAGTTCGTCCCCTCGGGTCTCACCTGGCGAATACGGTGATTGAGCAAATCGCAAACATAAACCACCCCGCGACTATCGACCGTAATCCCGGCGGGAAAATTGAAGCGTGCTTGCGAGTTTGTGCCGTCCCGGGAACCAATGGTCCGTGGCAATCCTGCGATAGTCGTGAAGGTGTATTGCTGGCAAGACGCATTGAAGCTCGGCAGCCAAGCCAACACACAGCCGAGGGCGGCGGACAGCGAGAGGGTTTTCATTCAGTGCCGCTCAACATAATCGCTGCTTACTTTCCACGCCAATGAAAAGAGGGCGTCCCTTACAGGACGCCCTCCGCGATCCGATTGGAACCGGGCCCGGGCAAAAGCCAGGGCGCGCCAAATCTCTAACTAAGGATAAACGAGCCGGAAGAAGCCGGCGGGCTTAGTCTTGCTGATTGGCACAGTGACCTGGGTGGCGCCGCTGGAACCGGCAACCGTAGCCCAATCAGCGAGGTTCGAGCTGACGCCCAGGTTCAAGTTGTTGGTTTGCTCAAGCAACCGCCAGCCGAGATGGTCAGCCGGCCATGAGAAAACCAACTCAGTCCCTCCGCTGGCGGTAGTGACTCCCAGAGCCGGCGGCGTGGTGGAGACTGTGCTGAGGACCTTCACGGTGCCGTCGATAGCCAGGCGGCTCGTGTCCCAGGTGACACCCGGGTTCGAGAGCACCGTGGTGAAGGAACCGTTGTAGGTTCCCGCCTGGAAGATCGTAAACGTGTCGTTTTCCGCGACTGGTGAGAGATTGGTCAGCACAAGTGTGCCGCCGTAATTGACAGTCGAGAGGACCTCGACGCGGTCGTTGAGGGAGTTGGCTTTGTCAATCTCGATGATTGTGGCGCTGCCGGAGGCGAGCGTGAGGGTGTTGCTGATGCTGAGCGTGCCCACATAAGCGCCGGGAGCGAGGTAGGCGCCAGAGGCGACGGTGACGGGGCCCGAGATGACGCCGGTGCCTGCGAGCGCGCCGGCATTGACGAGCGTCGGCCCGGTGTAAGTGTTGACGCCGTTAAGAGCAAGCGCGCCGGAGCCGATCTTGGTGAGGCCCCCGTTACCGGATCCCATCAGCAGGTCCTGGTTGATCGCGATCACGTTCGCTCCGGAATCGATCACCGCGCCGCCCCCGTTGACGTACGCCGCGGTCAGGTTCGTCATGAAGAACAGGTTGGCATTCGGCCCGGCACGAAGCACGCCGCCGTTGAAGTTGAACATGCTGAAACCGGCGCCGCCGATGATGCGCCGGGCCTGGAAGGTGCCGGCGTCAAGGTTCACTGTGCCGTTGCCGGTCGCATTCCAGCCGATCGTCACCTCGTTGCAACTGGTCTCGATGGTCCCGGTGCCGCTCAAGTTCAGAGTGCCGGTGCCATCTTCCCCGACGCGGAACAGCTTGCCGGTGTCGTTGGTGCCGTGAATGATCGTGCCGCCGGTGACATTCAGGATGCCCGGACCATCAGCCCACCGTCCGACGATGAACCAGTGGTTGGGAGCCAGAATGCTGCCGGCGCTCAGGTTCCACGTGCCCGCGCCGTGGAAACCGATGTGGAACTCGTTGCCGGCATTCAGGATCCCGATAGCGGATCCGCCGGTTTGGTTGAACACGCCGCTGCTGCCAACCCCCTTGCCGATGAAGAAGTTGTTCGCGGTGGCGGTGGCGTTGTCCTGGAGATTAAAGGTGCCCTCGCCCAGACCCACGTCCGTGACGTTCAGGTCCCACAACACCCAGAGCGAGCTGTTGTTCTTCACAGTGAAGGTCCCCACGCCGCCTTCGTGACCGATCGAAAGCCAGGCATCGATGAACATCGCCGCGGACTCCGCGATGGTTACAATGCCGGTCGAGTTATTGTGCCACCCGAAATGGGCGCGCCCGTCCGAGAAGAACTTTGAGTTGCCGTTCAGCGACAGTGTCGAAGTGGAGCCGCCGCTTTCTCCCATATTGACATCCCCCGCGTTAGTGAACGTAGAGGTGCCGTTGAGCGTCATCACCTGTTGCGCGAAGTTGTCCGCCATCCCGTTGTTGTAACCCATCGAGAAGTTGCCGGACCGGGCTGCGGCATTATTCAAGGTCAGCGTCGAGAGGTAGTTGGCAGAACCGTTGCCCCGGCCAACGGCCAGCCAACTATCAATGTTCAGCGTGGTGTTGGTGAGCAGGAGAGACGCGCCAACGTTCGTCGTGCTGCCGACCCAGAATTCGTTCTGGGAATGGTTGACCTGCCGGCCAGCGGAGCCGTCAAACACCACTGTGCCGTCCAGCACATTGTATCCGGGAAACGCGCCGCCGGACAGTTCGTTTGTGACCGCGCCAACATAAGACAGCTTTGCCGGGCCGGATTTTACGAAACGCGTGTTGGGGGTCGCGGTCACTTGACCGCCAATACTGAGGTCGGACTGCACGTCGATCCCGGTGCCAGTCCCCTGGACAGCGTAGCCGCGATCAATAGTCTTCGCCGGGCCGGAGTAGCTGAGCGTGCCGCCGGACAGCACGAGGTTCGCGGCCGCAGCGGAGGACTTCCCGATCGCGCTCGGTTGGCCTCCATTGGCGAGATTCGTCACCATCACGGAGCCGGCAGCAATTACGCTTGGCCCGGTGTATTCGTTCAGCGTCGCAAGAGTCAGCGAGTTCGTGCCGCGCTTGGTCAAGCCCCCGCCACCACCGATCTTCCCGGTGCCGAGAATGGTGTAAGCCAGATTGGTGTTGTTGACCACGACGCTGCCGGGTTCAACGTTGGTAACCAGATCGACGGTGGTTGTGCCCACGGCGGCGTCGTCAAACAGCGCCACCAGACCGTCGTTGTAATAGGTCGGCGAACCGGTGCTCAACTCTGTCCAATTGAGCGTCTGGGCGACGTCCCAAGTGCCGCCCGCAGTGCCGGCCCACCGGGGTGCTGCCACCGCAGTGATGACAAGGTCGAGGGTGTTCGGGCTGTTGGTGGCAAGGTGCCCTTCAACGCCTGTAGGAAGAGGACCAAGCACGAATGAGCCGGAGCCGCTCCGGTTTCCGTATTGAACTACGGGGAACGATCCCACTTGCGGAAAGTCGTCGCTGATGTTCACAGTGACGGTGCCGTTGACAGCAAGTGTGCTGGAAGTTGCCAAAGGCGCCGCCAGCGGGTTCCCGAACGCCCCGAGGTCGACATTCAGCGTCGTCGCGGCGGACGTGCCCAGCGTAATGCTCCCTGCAAAAAGTTGCCCGCCGGGGATTTGCACCTTGAGACCGAGCGCGACTCCGTCGGCGATAGTGATCGGGCCTCCGCCAACCGAGGCATTGTTCAGCACCAGGCCGCCCGCGTTCACCACGGTGGCACCGGTGTAATCGTTCGCGCCGTCCAGCGTGAGCGTGCCTGCTCCATTCTTGATCAAACCACCCGAGGTCACCTCACCCAGCACGGCCATGCCGATAGTAGCCTCCACAGTGGCGCCACCGCCATACAGCATCACCGATGGAACCGTTGAATAAGCGTAGCCGGGGCACGTGATGACGATGCTGGTAACCCTGCCGGCCACCGGGTCGACCTGCGCGATGGCCTGGGCGCCGATTCCGTCGCCAACGATCTGCACGATCGGCGGAGCCACATAGCCCATGCCGCCGTCGGTGACCGGAATGCTTGTCACGCCCATGCCACTGACCCCCAGCAACGGTTGGGTGATCCCAATATCAAGTCCAGCGGTGTCAATAATCGCATTACCGGCATAAACACGCGCTTCGTTGAGCCCACCCAGGAAAGCAGGATCAGCGACCGTCGGCTTCAGTGTGCCGCCGTTGAAGTTCAGATAGCCCGAGCCGGCCCATTTCGTAATTCTCGGCACCGTGAGGCTGCCGCCGTTGAGGTTGACGAAGCCGGTGCCGCTATTGCCGATGGCGAATTCCCGGCTGGTGGTCACGGCGGCAGTGCCGGCGATGGTCATTTCGCCATGGCTGCCGGCTTCCGCGATGATCAGTGAATTGGCAGTGTTGGTGTGGTTGAATTGCCCTCCGGTGATGTAGAGGACCCCAATCCCTGAGTTATACCGCCCGACTGCGCACCATCCGCCCTGCGTGATAGCGCCGCCGCTCTGATAAAGCACGCCTTGACCGTATCGGCCAATCTGGAAGTTAAAGGGATTGATGAATGTGCCCCCCATGAGGTTGTAGAACCCGTAAGAGGTCGGCGAATCCGTGTTTTCACCGCCGATGCACCACTCGTTGGCGTTGCCGCCAGTGCCAAGGATCGTGCCGCCGGTTTGGGTCAGCACACCAAGAGTTGTTCCTGTTTTCCCCACCCAGAAGCGGGAGACGTTCAGCCTCGCATTGTCCTTGATCACTGCGTACGCCCGGCCGGAGCCCCAATCGCCGATGTTGAAGTCCTGGCCGGGAGTGTTGAAAACGGCGTCGTCCTGCAGAGTCAGCCAGCCTTCGCCGCCGGTCCCGTTGCCAAAGCCATTCCAGCCCCCGGTCACATTGATCTGTCCCGTGCCAACGACAAAGACCTGTCCGAAACAGTAGTTACCGTCGCCGATGATGAATCCATCGCCTCTCTTGTTGATGACTCCGCCACTGCCGACTACCAGGGTTGATAAGGGTGTATTCCCGTTCGGGCCGGTCCGCCCGACCACCAGCCAGTTGTCGACGGGCAATGTGCCGCCGTTAGTAATAATGATGGTTCCGACGCCGCCGCTGTTGCCGGCCCAAGCCTCGCTCACGGGCGGCACGGTCGTGCTGACAATCGCAGTCCCGTTGTTCTGCACGTTGCCGATGGTCCAACCGCCGGTGTTGTCGGGGACTCCCGCGCTCCAGTTCGCAGGATCGCTCCAATCGCCAACGCCCGCGGTCCAGTCGCTGGCCCGAGCGCTCAGACAACCCACCGCCAGCGCCAATATAGTTATGCATTTCCCAAACCTAACCGTTTTCGCGTTCATATTTTTCTTAACCGATAAGTTCACCAGACCGAGTGTTTACTCTTATCTGGGCGCAGCGATCAATGTCAATCACTATCACTGAAGATTTTGTGATGGCAGTTGTGGGTGGGCCGACCGAAAACACCCCAAAACCCATCTCAAACAACCGCGTGCGCGGCGGGTTTGACAGCTTTCTAATTTCGGGGGGGCGCCGCGCTTATTTGATTTCCAGGTCGGCGGGTTTGACTCCCGGCTTGAATTTCCCGAAGCCGAACCAAAGCGGTTTGTACTCGCCAACATACTCGACGTTGGCGCGGGCGGGGATCTTTTCCTGCAAGCCGACGGCCCAATAGCAGGCGTTGACGAGAAGGCGCCGCATGCCCTCGCTCTGCAAGTCCACGGCGGCGCCGATGGTGCTGGTCAAGGTCCTGGAAGTTTTACCCTGATTGCCGGTGTAGTCGTGGGTCCAGACGATCGGCATCATGGGATTGTTCTTCGGGCCATCCACAGGCGGGTCGGCAGGCTCCATGCCGGTGAGGACCTGGCCCAGGAGCAGAACAGTTGCCTCTTTGGGCAGGTGGGCGACGGTGTAAACGTCGGTCGGCCCCCAAACATCCGTTACGCCGCGCAAGATCGGGTTCTCTTTCTGCGCCGGGTTGATCACTCCCCGGGTGCTTTCCTTGCCGTGATTCCCGTGGTGGTTCACCCAGGTCTCGCCCAGCACCTGCTGACCGAAGCCGCCGGGCCAGTCCTTGTTCTGCCAGTCGAATTTGGCGTACGGACTCTGTTTGTTGCGCTGGTAGAAAAACGCGTGGGTCGAGGTGCGCAAAGCGATGATCGGCTTGCCGGCGTTAAGGTAATCGACGAAATGCTTCATTTGGTCGTCCGGCAATTCCCGAAAACGGAGAGACATGAAGCAGAGGTCGGCCGAATCGAGCGCCTGCAGGCCGGGGATGTTGTCGAGTACAGTGGGGGTAATAGTGCCATCCCCGCGATTGATGGCAAAGAGGACAGTGCATTTGAAGCCGTGGCGGACCGCGAGGATTTTGGCCAGCATCGGCAACGCTTCCTCGGAGCGATATTCCTCGTCGCCGCTAAGAAAGACGATGTGTTTCCCACGACCGGGACCGTCTTTGCCTTCGTAGGTGACCCATTCCGGTGATGACGCGAGGGTGGCGACGGCTACCGAAACCAACCCGAGGAGGACGGCAAGAGATTTCATGGCGCAAGGTGTTCGCAATGCCTCAAGGGATAGCGGTTGCGGAACGAACTGACAATCTGAAAGCGTGATGGCACCAACGACCCGCTTGCGTTCCAACACGCTTGGCTCTACAAATGCCACTATGAACCGCCGGACATTTCTTCAACAACTCGGAGCGACCGGGATCGCACTCTCGACTTTGAGCAGCTACGGTTACGCCGCGGAATTGGCGGACCAAAAGAAACGCGTAGGCCTCATCGGTCCGGGCTGGTACGGGAAGTGCGATTTGCTGCGCCTGATCCAGGTGGCGCCGGTGGAAGTCGTATCGCTGTGCGACGTGGACAAACGAATGCTCGCCGAGGCGGCGGACATTGTCGCCAGCCGCCAGGCGTCGAAAAAGAAACCGCGCACCTACAGTGATTATCGCGAGATGCTGAAGGAAAAAGACCTGGACATCGTGCTGGTCGCGACGCCGGACCATTGGCACGCGCTGCCCATGATCGCGGCCGTCGAAGCGGGCGCGGACGTTTGGGTGCAGAAGCCGATAAGCGTGGACGTGACCGAAGGCCAGGCCATGCTCTCCGCCGCCCGCAAGCATAACCGCGTGGTGCAAGTAGGCACTCAACGGCGGAGCACCCCGCACTTGATTGAGGCACGCGACCGCGTCATCAAAGAAGGGAAATTGGGCAAGATTGGGTACGTCGACATTTGTTGTTATTGGCACATGCGCGCAAGCGAGAACCCGCCGGATACCGCTCCGCCGGATTACCTCGATTACCAAATGTGGACCGGCCCGGCTCCGATGCGGCCATACAACCAGATGGTGCATCCGCGCGGCTGGCGCGCCTTCATGGAATACGGCAACGGGATTATCGGCGACATGTGCATCCACATGCTCGACATGGTCCGCTGGATGCTCGACCTCGGCTGGCCCTCCCGCATCTCCTCGTCCGGCGGCATCCTGATGGACAAGGCGTCCCGGGCCAACATCTCCGACACCCAGGTCG
>DATDCV010000757.1:0-9163 GCA_036524155.1 Verrucomicrobiia bacterium | reverse complement strand
ACCGAGTAGAGCAGAAAATCGCCGTTCTGGCCCGGCCGATATTGCAGCGATCCTCCGCTCATTGGATCGTAAGTTGGAGTCTTGAGATACTGCGGTGTGAGGGACGCCAACTCCGGTGGAAGCAAGCCCTGGCAGAGTTGGTATCGTCTTATGGCAATCGCCGTCAAGGTGAGTTGCCGCAGCGTCTCAGCCCTCACTCCGTTTTGCAGCATCGAGGCGTAATGGGGAAGTATTATGCTGCTGATGGCGTACCGCCAGCGGATCGGAGAACCCGAGATTTGCTTTATTTTGGCTGCATAGTCAGCCTTCGACTTCGCCTGGTCCCAAGGCCGGTGGGCGCGGATTTGCCTCGCGTCATCAATCGCGCTCGTCATTGCCTCGAGATAGAAAAGTTCATCGGCGTCCCAGCTCGTGATCTGGTAGGCCGGCCAAACCACCCAATAGTTGAACGCGCTTTTGAAGGTCCCGTCGCCTTGGGGTGAACTCCAGAACACGTTAATGAGCCGCTTCCCGGCTGACCGGCGGACCTGCTCACACATGGCGATTCCCCACGCCCTCTCTCCCAGCAAACCGCGTTCGAGCCCCCCCGGCACGTCAAGCCCCTCCCAGGCTCGTTGCAGCCGCTCCAACTGCTGGTCCGACCAGCTTTCAACTCCGCAGGCGTGCCAGGTGACCCATAACCCCATCTGGGCCACCATGATGCGGATGTTTTCGCTGAACAGGCTGTAATCCAGCGTATTGGCCCGGGCAAGCGCCCCCAGGGCTTCGACGTTCTGCACCGCGAGCTCAAGCTCTTGAGCGTGCAGCTCGCTGATGGCTTCCGCAGACAACCAGCGCGCGCACTTGAGGGTCGTAGTATTTGACATCAGTGGCTGCGTATGGTTGGTCCTTCGCCCCCATTCCGGCGGCGTGGCGGCCAACACCTCGCGAAGCGCCTTTAGCGGCTCTCTCTTTTGCCGGAGATGATCCGCCAATTCCTCCCATTTGACCGTTTTGCCGGGACGTCGATCCGGCACCGTACCTTGCTTCCAGGCCACACGCATTCGGCCAGGCTGGCTATAGGTTGAAAAATCCAGGTTCCACGGAGAGTAGCCGGCATCGGTTAATGCGTTCGCGACCGACACGACGACTTGTGGGGCCGGATTGGCAATCGGTGAACCGCCGCCGGTAAGTTCACGGAACGTCAGCTTCTCTCCTTGCGCCCGTAGTTGTGCCAGGAGTCTATCTGCTCTGCGCGTGCCGCGCGCTGCCAGAACCCCCACGAGTCCAATGGCTACGGCCACTGTCGCCAGAAGATACAGCCGCCGTTGACTATGACCGCGGTGTCTCGCCGTGGGCTCCCCGATAGCCTCACTGTTGTCCCTCGCCCTCATTTTGTCTCGCACGGATCCTTAGGGGAGTCCCGTTCCTGCAACTCGCCTTCGAAGAGATGGCGTCGTGAAAGAAATCGGGTTCCGCGTCCCAAACGTCCGTGGATTAGGGCAAGCTTGGCAGGCGCGCGAGGCATGTCAAGTTTGCCGCGTCGTGAGTCTCCGTTTTTGGTTTCGCCGTCATCAAGGTAAGTGACCCGCAGCGGGAGGAACGGGAAAGTAATTAGTTCAATCAATTCGTTTGCATTCATTTTCGTGAAAGTGTTGATGCGTGACTGTGCAGGGTCGGGAGGATATGCTTTCGGCCGTGGTCAGCCTAAAGCAAGTGCTGGTAGGGCATGCTCGCGCGTTGGGTTCAGCATCTCCTGCAATATTTCTGCTGGCCCACGCAGTGTGTTGCGCAGCCCCGGCCCCGGTCGGAGCGTGGGATTTCGATGATTCCAACAACCTGCTAAAGGCCACCGTGGGTGCGGACCTGACTCTGCAAGGCACGGTTGTACCCGTGGCTGGAGCGCGAGCAGGCGATGGCGCCGCGCGCATTGGGATTGGCAGTTATTTCGAGTGCGCTCATGGTCTGTCGCCGGGACTGTTCCAGACCCTCGTGAACCGTTATTCACTGCTCATCGATTTTCGGCTGCTCGCGCTGGGTCCCTGGTATTGCTTTTTTCAGACCGATTCCTCGAACCAAACGGACGGCGACTGTTTTGTGCGCGCCGCCGACGGAGCAATCGGCGTGGCGCAAACCGGTTATTCGGGCACTCCAGCAAGCGCGGGAGTTTGGCAGCGGCTCATCGTGAGTGTGGATAATTTGGCGGGGATATACCGGTTGTACTTGGATGGCGAAGAAATCCTGCGAGGTAATCCGCAGGTGGTGGACGGGCGATTTTCGCTCGAGCCGTTGCTGCTGCTGTTTGCGGATAATGATGGAGAAGACGCGGAGCTGGATGTCTCGCGCGTAGCCATTTACGCGGCTTGCTTGAGCGGCGCTGATGCTGCCGAGCTTGGGGGTGTGCTGAGCATTGTCCCCGGAAACAACCCGCCCGCAATCGGGGCCGGTTCGGGTCCGACCAGCGTTGTAACGGGCCAAACCGCGGAGTGGAGCGCAATCGCGACGGACCCGGAATCGGACACGGTCCAGGTGCGGGTTGACTGGGGTGACGGGTCTGATCTGAGCCCGTGGAGCACCTTGGCCGGCTCCGGGCAGACGCACCTGTTTAGCCATATCTTCCGGCGGGCCGGGACCTATGTCGTTCGCGCGTTGCCACGGGATGCCAAAGGGCAGACCGGCGTTTGGACCGAACTTGTCCAGGTGTCGGTTTCGGGCTCGGCCATCGTTCAGTATCTCACGCCTCCGTATCTCCAGAACCCCCGGACGAATGCCATTACAGTGATGTGGGAACTCGATGGGCAGGCAGACGCGGAGGTCCGCTACGGACCAGACATGGCTTATGGCCAGGTGGCAGTGGCCCAGCATTCGGCGTCCAGCGCCGGCACAGAGGTATACCGCTGCACGCTGACCAACCTGCTCCCGGGCCGTTCCTACTTCTATCAGGTACAGACCGGTACGAACCAGGGCCCCAGCGGCCAGTTTTCCACCGCTCCTCTCGGCAGCCCGGACTTTTCATTTGCTGTTTGGTCTGACAGCCAGGGATCAAACCATGGCTCGTACCCGGCGGACCCGCTTGAGCCTACAAAATCGATGTTCCGGCACATGGCCACTAACGGAATCAGCCTGGCAGTTACCAGCGGCGACCTCGCCGAGTCCGGTGCCTCGTACACCGACACACGGCAGTTCTATCTGGATCGGGTGGCCGCGTTGCTGGGCACCCGGGTTCCGTGGTACGTAGCCTGGGGAAACCACGACGGGGGTCCCACCACAGTGATCCGGCAGTTCGCGGACCTGCCGAGCCAGGAGCGCCCCGGGTTCGGGCCGGGTTACGGCAGCTACTCGTTCGACTATGGCGGGTGTCACTTCATCTGCATCGATAACGCGTCGAGCTACGAGGACATCCCGAACTGGCTCGCGCAGGATCTTGCCTCGGAAGCGAATCGCCAGGCGCGTTTCACGTTCCTGTTCGTGCACGTCCCACCGTTTTGCGAGGTGTGGCTCGATGGGGACGCCTGGCTTCGCGCCAACCTGGTGCCGCTGATGGAGAGCTACGGCGTGGACGCCTGCTTCAGCGGACACACGCATGAATACGAGCGTGGAGAATCGAACGGGGTCTTCTACTGCGTGACGGGCGGAGGATGCTGGCTGGACATTCCTGAAGTGCTCATCACGGATTGGCCGCAAATCACCGTCGGCGGTTTTAGCGACATTCCCGGCATAGTCAGGCCCAGGCCTGATGCGGGTGGCGGACTGATCAACGAGTACGTCCGCGTTGACGTGCGCGGTGACACGTTCACGGCTTCCATGACCGCCTTCTCGCCCGATGGTTCAGTCGTGGGCGTGCTGGACCAGTTTGCCAAAACGCGCTCGCCGGAGCCGCAACCACTCGATTTGTTGTATGCGGAGGACTTCGAAACGGTGCCTGAGTTTGCCCTCCCCGCCGGCTGGACTGCCACACATCACACGACCATAGACGCGGACACACAGGACCCGAACGATCCCCGTTCCAACCTTTACCTCACCTGGACGGTGGTTTCTTCAAATCGACTGGGAACGGTGTTCGGCGGCAACCGGCTCTCGGTTCCCGGGATCGTGAACGGCCGTTGCATTTACGCGGAGTCGGATCAGCGCAGCGGCGTGCAGCTTCAGTACTTTACCACACCGGACCTCAACGTGAAGGCGGCTACCAATGTTCAGGTCCAATTCAAAAGCAATTACATGCAAAACCAGGACAGCCTCGCCGCGCTCGAGTACTCCGTGGACCAGGGCCAGACCTGGCTGCCGGCGCTGTACCTGCTGGACGGAAACGATGTGGTTCGGGCCATCGACGGCAGCGCGGACGGGGCTGCGACTTTCACGCGCGTGGACCCGAGCGGTGTGCCGACTGCGGATGGGACGGCAGCCTTCGGCGGAACCTACGGTGAACACATTCTGAGCCGCCCCTTTTCGAATCTCGGCCCATACGTGCAGGCCAGGGCGGACGATGACCCCACCGAATCGAAGCGCATCGAATCCGTCCGATTGACTGCGGCCGACGGACGGCAGACTGTCCGGTTAAGATTTACCCTCGTCGGCACTTCGAGTTGGTTCTGGGGCATCGACGATCTTCAATTGCTGGGCCGCCTGCCCACTTCGGCTTCGCCGCTGATCACGAGCGTGAGTCTCTCAACCGAGGGTATCCGGATCGAGTGGCGCGCCGCCGCCGGGCAAATCCAAGTGCAGCGTTGCGGATCAATCGGCAGCTTGTGGGAGAATGTCAGTGCGCCCATCGACGCAGCTCAAGGGTTCGCGGTCGTGCCGGTGGTTGGCGACCTCGGTTTTCTGCGTCTCCAGCTCAGCCCCTGAGTGTGGGTGTTCCTGGTTACACCGACCCTGATATCCCCATCTTCCCAAAGCGCGTCGCAATTTTGATGATGTTGACCTTACCGCTTCGCCCTCCCAAATCCGTTCCCATGCATTCGACAACGCCGTGAGCCTTCGCTTGGCAATCAGTCAAAAAGAAATGGCCAAGCGCCGCGCCGGGATAATACCGCGCAAAGCCGTTCGTCAGGCGAACCAGGGCGGGGCAACCCGCTCCACTTGGGAACTCGCGGGCGCCTTTACATTGACCGAGCTCTTAATCACGCTGCTTGTCGTGGGTGTGCTCGCTGCATTACTCCTTCCAGCACTGAACCGTTCTAAAGCGAGAGCAAAGGAAGCACGGTGCGTTAGCAATCTCAAACAAATCTACACCGGCTTTCTGCTGTATCACTCGGACAACCATCAGTTTCCTGGACGGATCTCTCGGCAGGGAAAAGTTTGGCGATCAGCTACGTTCTTTGGCGGAACCGCTGGACGTGACTCCAATGCGCCGCCGGCAGAGTACCGGCCCTTGTATTCCTACGTTGCGAAGGGTGAGGTGTTCCGGTGCCCCGCAGATGTCGGCATCGACACACCTAACCAATCGGGCGTTTTACTGCAGCCCAGCCTCTTTGAGGTGTGGGGGGTGAGCTACTGGTATCATGAGAGATCTACCTTCGGTGGGCTTGGCGATAAGAAAATGGAATGGGTGCACAAACCTTCAGCCTACGTGTTGGCTGCCGAGCCGCCCGCCGTAGCGGTTGGCAATCGAATCGTGCCACCGGGAGTAGCCGGTCCGATGACGACACATTATTGGCATCGCGCGCGCAGACCTGGGACTGGCGACGGGTACGCTGACGGTCAGCGCGGACCAAGGGTCTCATCATTCCTGTTTGTAGATGGACATGTAAAGTTCTACGACTGCACGGGCCAGTACACCACCACGCCAACATTTCCTGGCGAGGTCGAATTCGAACAATAACGCTCTGCCGTGTGCGCAGGGGTATTGCCTCATTCTTGGGTCGGAGCGCCGATTTCTAATCGGCTTAAGCGAGCCGACGGCCTTCTGCAAGCCGAGTACAACTCGGCGCTCCGGCCCAAGACTGAGGGGATACGCGCAGAGTCTGTTTTTCATTGTGTTGCTGATTTCAGAGTTATAGAAGGAGGCAAGACTGCAATCAGAGGAAACCGGTTATGATGGCGGGTCTGCTGGAACGCGCGCGGATGTGGTGGAAGGCGAAGGAAAAGCCCTTGCACCTAATTCACGGAGAATTGGGCGAGCGCGCGGCCAAAAAGCACCTCCAACGGCAGGGCCTCAAGTTCCTGACCGCGAATTTCCGGACTGATCGCGGGGAGATAGATCTGGTCATGCGCGACACGGACTGCCTGGTGTTCGTCGAAGTGAAAACGCGCTCCTCCGAGGAATGGACCCGTCCCGCGGCGGCGGTGAACAAGGAACGGCGCCAGCGCTTGACCAGAGCCGGGCTGGACTACCTGCGCCTGCTGAAAAATCCGCCCGTAAAGGTGCGCTTTGATATTGTGGAGATCCTGCTAGCAGACGGGGCAGTAAGGGAAATCCGCCATCTGCCCAATAGCTTTGAAATGACCAAGCCTTATCGCTACGGCTAACTGAACTCCGGCGGCCTTTGCATCTTACCGTGTTTTTGGGAATTCGTGACCTGTGCCTGCGGGACCGCCTCCGGCGCGTTTTTACACCAAGCCGGCATCGTCATACGCCCGGCGCAGCAAATCCGTGAGGCCCAGTTCGCGCGCCCATTCTGCCAGGTAGGCGCGGTCGAGAGCCGGGCCCTGGACTTTGAGCACACCCAGCACATCGTTCCATTGGCGGTCGGACACCCCGCCCCCGTCGCGATACCATTGGAGCTTGGCCAGCACCGTGTCCTCCGGCGAGGCGACATAGATCTCGGCGGGATCGTCCGGGCTGAGCTGCTTGGCTTTCCGGCGGCTCAATTGGCTGCGCCCGAATCCGTCGGCCTTGAAAATGAAGACATCCGCCTTCACCATGGTGTCGAGGTGAATGACGTTGAAAATGCGCCGCGCGACGACGGCGGCGTTGATAGCCTCGGCATCGGCGTAGAATGCTGTCCCCAGGGCGGCCAGGAACGGCGCAACGTGGTGAGACAACATGGCCGCTACCAGGTCAATGTCGCGTGTGGACCGGGCTTCGCCATAGAGCGCGCTGGCCACCGAACCGCCGACAAAGTAGCGGGCGCCTGCGGCGTCCAGGGCCGCGGCGACCATGCGGGTCACCTGAAAAATCTCCGAGGGGGCTGGGATCATTTCAGGGATCCGTAAGGTTCCGAAAACGGGCCGTAGGCGGCTGCGCTTAATTCCGGCCCCAGCCAGAGATCCGCGAGCCGGCGACGAAGCATTGCCGGTGAGTCGTGCGGAAACCGCTGGCGCAACCCCGCCATCAGGAGGGCCTTCACCGAACGGTTGGTGTCGTCCACCATTCGCAGCTTGCGCCACGCGGGCGCCTGACGCAGCAACTCGATCAGCACCCGCTCGGCTTCGGGGTTCGTGTCGCGCGACTGCGTTCTCATCACCTCTGCACTTTACCACGCCCTCTCGAGTAGTGTCGAGACGCGCCCGCCCGGGGACAGCAATTCTCATTTTGGCGTGGCGTGGGCGTCTCGCCCGCGAGTTCTTGGGGCGTCCCCGCCCCTTTTTGCCTCGATCGGCGGGACGCCGACCGAACCCGCGGGCGAGACGCCCACGCCACAATCCCAGAATGAGAACTGCTGGCGCGGGCAACTCAACGCCGAGATTCTTTCGGTTCCTGCAATTTGGGCCTCGCAGGACCTCGGCCCTCCGAGAAGTTGCGGCAGCTCAACGATGTTCTCCGGCCAGCAGGTCGGCTTCGTGCAGGTTGAGCCGAAACGGCTCCAGCGGCATCGGCTCGTCATGGTCCAGAAACTCGGCGCACACTCGAAAGAAATCGGCCCGGGTCGTCACACGGCGTATCTGGTGCAGGAATTGGCCGGTCGGCTCGACGCCTACTCCGACGTAGTTCAGATACTTCTTCATCTTCTGAACCTGGGAGGCTTCGCGAACAGCAGGTGAACAGACGGCCTCATAGAGGGCACGGACATAGCCCAACACATCGCGGCCGCGCGGCACAAACAAGGGCTGGCCCTGCTGGCTCTGGCGTATCTGCTGGAAGAGCCACGGGTTGCGGATCGCGCTGCGGCCGATCATTACCCCGCTCGCGCCAGTGGCCTCGAGCACCTCCTTTGTTTTCGCGGCGGAATAGACGTTGCCATTGGCCAGCACCGGGCAGCGCAGCTCCGCTACTGCGCGGGCGATATACTCATAGTGTACCTCGCTGCGATACATCTCCCTGACGGTCCGGCCGTGCACGGTCAGCAGGTCGAGGTTGTGTTTGGCGAAAATTCGTAGCAGCTCCGGAAATACCTCCGGCGAATCGAACCCGATGCGCGTCTTCACGCTGAACTTCGTCGTGATGGCGTCCCGCAACGCGCCTAAGATGGAATCCACCTCTTTCGGGTTGCGCAGCAGGCCGCCACCGGCGCATTTGCGGTAGACCACCGGCGCGGGGCAGCCCAGGTTCAAATCCACCGCCGCAATCGGGTACCGCTCCAACTCCCGCGCCGTCCGTACCAGCGACGGGATATCGTTGCCAATCATTTGGGCGACAACAGGTCTTCCCGTCGGGTTCTCCGTGATGGACTCCAGAATGTGCCAGTCCAGGTGTGAGTTCGGATACACCCGGAAGTACTCTGTAAAATAGAGGTCCGCGCCGCCGTAACTCGCCAATAATCTCCAGAATGGGAGATCAGTCACGTCCTGCATCGGCGCCAGGGCAAGGAGCGGAGTGGGAGCCTCGGTAAAGGCTCCTCGAGAGTCACGGGCTGGAGTTAGAGTCGATTCCACTCGCTTGGATCAATATTCGCCTGACGCAGGATCTTGCCCAGGAGTTTGGGGCCAAATCAACAAATGCCGGGAAATCCGAAAGAGCAACCAGTCCTCCAATGTGCTGGCGAGCTCCTCGCGACATTCCTCCAAGGTCGCCGCTTGAGCCAACACACCTTGGAAGCCGGGGATTTCGCCACAAAACCCCTCCTTCTCGTCAAGCAGCTCATAATGGGCCTTCGCCATCGCCAGCCTCAGGTATTCCGTCACCATACCGTGCACCATATCATTTTCGGCCCGTTAAGCGAAGGCGTTTGCAGCCAGCTCCAGCAGTTCTCATTCTGGGATTGTGGCGTGGGCGTCTCGCCCGCGGGTTCGGTCGGCGTCTCGCCGATCGAGGCTAAAAGGGGCGGGGACGCCCCAGGAACCCGCGGGCGAGACGCCCGCGCCA
>DATDCV010000756.1:0-3471 GCA_036524155.1 Verrucomicrobiia bacterium | reverse complement strand
CAAGTTTGTTGAATGTGGCGATCCCGCTTTTAAGGGCGCTTGGCGGTACGAACTGGAAATCAAAGGCGACCCCGCGCAGCGTGGCGCTGCTTATCTTCATTCTGCTGGCGACCGGCCAGGCAGGATACGAGGTTCGGTGTTCCAACACTTTGCTCGAAGGGGGGTTCGTCCCGTCTACAGCAGCGTGGGAGCAGACGTGCCGATCCGTACTGTACGTGCCCCTTCTGACGCCGCTTCTCGACTCTCTTGGCTGGCTACCTGTGTCCGTCCCGCCGTCCAGCGCCTCTGCATCGCCGGTCGCTACGACGAGGTGCTCGACGCGCTCGGCATACCCCGGTCCATTGGAGAGCGATACCGTCTGCGAATGGTGCTCGGACTCGACGGCCACACCAACCCCGACGAGGACTCCCTAGGTGATAAAGATGCCTAGAGTGACTCACATTATTCTCGGCTGTGCCATCTGCGGCTACTTATGGCGGCTGAGAGTGGACCGCCTGGGCCAGGACCACATAAGCGAAATGCGCTGCTCGTTCTGCCACGTCAAGGGCCAACTCCACGTTCACAAGGTGGAGGTCCGTTTTGAGTAGCGTTCGTGTCCATGGAATCCACAAAAGTTTTTTATGTGCCTCATATTTGAATCATAATATGAGGCACATTTGTTTTACAAACAACGTTTAACACAACGACAAGTCTTTCTACACGGGAGGTGCACTTGACAAAAAAGTTCATTTAGCCGTGCCAGCAGTGGGGTCAAGGCGCACCCCTACAAGGTGCCTAAGAAGGGCGTACACTCGCCCACAAAGGAGAACAGATGCCCCTTGTCAACGTCGCCCTGCTAGCAAGCGGGGCCACCGCCACGGCCTACGACAATCCCGCATTCGTGCCCGCCAACAACACCATCGACGGCAACGATGGGACGTACTGGCAACCCAACGGCAGTGATGCTTATGGCCGTTGGGTTAGGATCGACCTCGGCCAGCCGCAAGTGATCGAGCAGATTCGTTATCGCAACTACCAAAACCAAAATCTCCTGCCTGCGTCCATCCTCATTGAGGCCAGCGATGACGATAGCTCGTGGTTCACGGTCAAGAACTATGCGCCTACCGGCCTCGATGAAACCTTCTCCGTCAACATCTCTTACGCTCGGTATTGGCGCTTTACCTGTACTGCCCACACCGCTAGCGGCTGGGCGGTGCAAACGATCGAACTCCGCTCCTCTGGCGGGCAACCCGTTGGCGAGATCGCGTGCAGCTCCACGCCTACGGACGTTATGCAATTCATCTGGTACAACCTCTACCAGGAGGTGTTCAGCAGCCTCTCGTCCCTCTTTCCTCAGTGGAGTTTTGCCCCCGAAACGGCGTTCCAAATGGCCTTTCTCGTCTACATTGCCCGGCGTACTCACTGCCTGGAGGAGGCGATGGGCGGAGGCGGTGGGGACCACATTCCTAGCAACCAAGAGATTTATGACGCGCTGGCCGCCCACGACACGAACCTAAACACCCGTATGGACTCCGCCTCGACCGTCCGGACTACCATAGCCACAGACGCCACCGCAGATCGCCTCGCCAAGAAGGTGGAGATCGTGGACGCCGTGAACGCCGCTGCGTTGGGCGTAGAGCAGGCCGCCGATCTCGACCGGGTATCCCTCGAAGGCAGTATCCTCGACGCCCAGGGCGTCCTTGTTACCCTCGTCAACCAGAACACGAGCGCCATCGCCACGAACGACAACGCCAACAAGACGGCCATCCTCAACGATGCGGCGACCAAGGCGGCGGCGCTGACCGCCACGATCACCAGCGGCCTCGCCCAGCAGACGATGGATCTGACTGGCCCGCTGTGGACGACCCACGATGAGATTTTCAATGCTGTGACTGCTCTCAACCCTCGGCTCACGGACATTGAAAACGCAATCGGGGCCCTTCCAAGCAATTCCGGTCTCCCGCTCCCCTGGCCCGGCCTCGGCGGTGTCACCCTTGGCGACCCGATCACGATCACCGGCCCGATGGAATGGGAAGACGAGTGCGACGGGGTAATGGTCAGCGTGCTTGCCTTCCCGCCTGGTCAGAGCAGACAGCCGGCCGCCGACGTGACCCGCTACAAGGGTCTGGGATGGCTGGCCTTCCGCAGCGATCTGGACGATCACGAGGACCTGCAAGGCATCAGCCTAAGCCACCAGGTAATCGTGCCTAAGGTCATCGCCCATCCGACCGGCTTTGCGGTATACTGCAAGCCGGGTACTACGTTGTCCGTCACACCCTTTCTGATAAGTGCCGTCTGACGCACGGAGCGGCCCGTAGAGGGGCCTATTAGCAAAGGGGCAGAATCGAACTCCCTAGGGAGTTGGAAAGGAGGTTTTTCAAGCCATATGGCCGCGCTTAGTGACAATGCAAAAGCCTGGACCTACACCGTGCGGGCTGGCGTTACCTATCGCCTTCGTGCTAAGTCGGAGATGGTAGCCCAGCAAACGGCTGGCCTGGCCGTCAAGGTCGGCGGCTCCGCCGCTGGCACCTCGGTCAACCTGCCCGTTCGTGGTTTCCGTCCTCGCCGGGTCTATGTCGTGGACTCCGCGACGAAGGCAATCCGCCGCTCCGTTGTGCTTTATGACGTCGATGCTCCGCTCGCTACCGCTGGTGAAACGATCACCCTGCGGTACAACGGTGTGGACACGACCTTTGAGAGCACCGGAGGCTTTCTCGATCAGAAGGTGCCCGCCGGGATTACGCAGGCGTCCTAGTCCGGTGGTGGTTGTGGTGGAGGCACCCCCCTACTCTACTAGGGGGGTGAAAATTAGAGAGCCCCTCCCGTTTCCTTGGCTGGTGGGGAGAGGCTCAAGAAGGGTGGCTTCTCTGTGCCCAATTGTACCCTCGACTCGATCTGTCCGTCAATCGACTGGTTGACATTCACGGCGACAAAAGAGGCGAATCGCGTTGGACTCTGGAATCTCGGACGTGAACTGGTGGAGTTGTCAGCCAACGAAGGCAATGACAGGCGGCCATGGCGGTGGCGCGATTACTCAGGTTTCCACGGTGGAAATGCTACCGTAGGCAGACGTGAGGACTCGGACATTCTCCAGCTGAGCGGCCACCTGGCCGACGAGTGGTTTGACAAGGCCTGGCTTACGTCCGATCACTGCACCCGCCTTGATCTGGCGGTGACTGTGTGGGGAGGTGGCGACCTTGGCAACCTTGCCGAACGACATAACAGCGAAGTCCTCGCCTGGAAAGAGGAGCACAACCGGGAAATCTCGGTCAAGCTCATCACCGACAACGGCACCCCAAACACCCTCTATCTCGGCTCCCGACATTCAGACCTCTACGCCCGAATCTATGACAAGTTTGTTGAATGTGGCGATCCCGCTTTTAAGGGCGCTTGGCGGTACGAACTGGAAATCAAAGGCGACCCCGCGCAGCGTGGCGCTGCTTATCTTCATTCTGCTGGCGACCGGCCAGGCAGGATACGAGGTTCGGTGTT
>DATDCV010000755.1:0-1642 GCA_036524155.1 Verrucomicrobiia bacterium | reverse complement strand
CATCTCAGCGCGCAGCAGAAGAGCGCTGTCGAGCTCACGACGCTTGCGGAAGTAGAGGTGGCTGAGATGAATGCGCAGGGAGAGAAAGTGATGAAGCGAAAAGAGGCGGCGCTCGCCAAAGTGGTTCCCGGCGACATCGTGATTTTCACGACAACGTATCGGAACACCGGAAAGCAGCCCGCGACCAATGTGGTGATCACGAACCCGGTACCCGGCCACATGGTTTGTGTCGATAAGAGCGTCGAAGGCAAGAACGCCCGCATCGACTATTCCGTCGACAACGGCAAGACCTATGGCGCTCCCGAGAAACTCACGATTACGGACAGCCAGCGCAGGGTGCGGCCGGCGCTGGCAGAGGACTACACCGTTATCCGGTGGGTCCTGACGCGGCCCCTCGCGCCGGGCGGAACCGGGACCGTCTCGTTCCGTGCCCGGGTGAAGTAGGCATTCCGGACAGGCCATTGCCGCAGGCCGTATAGACGGCTTGCGATGATATAGGGGATATCGCAAAGAGGGATTTGAAAAATAAAAAGGAGGAGTATATGAAACAGACAAGCACACATAGGTTTATCATGGCACTGCTCGCGATCGCCGCGATCGCAGTGATGGCCCCGTCGCCTGCAGGAGCGGCCGGGACCGCATCCGGGACGGCAATCGGAAACACGGCTACCGTGAACTATCAGGTGGGCGGAGTGGACCAGACGCCGTACACTGCGCCGACCAGCACCTTCATCGTGGATACGAAGGTGATCTTCAACGTGTCCAAGGTGGACGGCTCGCCGGTGGGCGTGGCGCCGGGAAGCACGGCCCGCGTACTGCACTTCAATCTGCGAAACGACAGCAACGCGCAGATCCGCTTCCAGGTGGCCGGCTCAAATCTGGCAAGCGCAACGACCATCACGTTCGGCGCCACACCGTACACCGACAACCAGGATGTCTCGACCTTTACGGCCTGCTTCGACGCCAACAGCAACTCCGTGTGCGATGCTGGAGAGAACGCGACCGTTGATGTGGCTGCGGATACGACGGTCAGTGTCATCATCCTGGGCGATATTCCCGTGAGCGCGACGAACGGACAGATCCTCGGCGCGTTGCTCACGGCGACCGCGGTGGACAGCGGCGGCACAAAGCTTGTAGAGTCGGGTTCCGACAACCCCGCAGCAGTGGATATCGTGCTTGCTGACGGCGCGGGCACTGACGATGCTGCACGCAGCGCCACCTACACCGATCGGAACGCCTATGTTATCTCGGCGGCGATCGTCTCGGTCACAAAGTCCGCGCTCGCGATCTGGGACCCCTACAATATGAACACAAATCCCAAGGCAATACCGGGGGCCCTGGTCCGTTATACCGTCACGATCAGCAACAATGCGTCTGCCTCGGCGTCGGCCACACTCACGACTATAACGGACGCCTTGAGCACGAATCTGGCCATCGACCCCGAACTCAAGGTCGCATCTGCCGCAACTCCGTTGACGGCACTGGCTAACGAGTCCGGCCCCGGTTTAGGTTTCAAGGCCACCTGGAACGGCGGTGTGCGGGCATCTTTTGGCACGCCGAAATACTACACCACCACGAGTACCGCTGATGGCATCGATCATAGCGGCGGGGCAACCGGCGGAACAATTACCGCAACCATGAC
>DATDCV010000754.1:0-24830 GCA_036524155.1 Verrucomicrobiia bacterium | reverse complement strand
GGCACCGATACACAAGCCGAAGCCCGAAATGCGCAGCAGAGAACGACAACCGCGGAATAGGCGGAACACGCGGAAGGCGGGTTTAAGGGGTGGAGAATTTTCTTCCGGGGATATCTGTGGACCGCTACATGTGCTACATCTGCTACACCCGTTACGCCCGCCCGGCGGCCGGGGCAGAGGCTGAAGCGTTGAAGCGTTGAAGCGTTAAAGCGTTAAAGCGTTGAGAGGTTAAGAGTGTCAAGGAGGGAAAATGTTTTTCTCCGGGTAGGGGCTGGAGATGCAAAAGCGTAGCAGATTGCGGAAGTGGCTGGTCACGGGCGGGTTGTGACTTGCAGAAGTGTAGCAGCAAAAGTGTAGCACCAGCAAAAACGTAGCACCGAGCAAAAGTGTAGCAGCTCCGAGGTCCGATTGAAATGTTTTTCTCGGAGCGGTGTCTGCGATCCGTTAAGAGTTAAGCGTTAAGCTCGAAGAATGGCGTCGGTTTCCAGTGCCGGGGGGATTACTTCCTCTGCCTGTTTTTGAGTTGATGTATATGGCTGTCCAATCAAGCCAGGGAGCTTCTCCTCACGGCCGCTACTTTGACCTTCGCGCGGAGCTCGTCGGGAAGGCGAACCCGGAAAGGTGCGGCGCTCAGTGGGCAGGCTTGGGATGAGGAGCGGCTGAACAGGTTGTGAAAATACTTTGTTTCGACCCCGACTTGTTTCCGTCGCTTCGTGTGAACAATATTACAGTCTCATTAACCCCTTTTCGCAACTTCCGAGACATGGCTGGACCGAAGAGAATCACCGCCCCCGCTGCGAGGTCAACTCCGAAAATACTACAATAACATTGCCACCTTTTACGAAGGGGGGCGAGGACGAGAACGAGGAGGAGGAAGAGTAGGGAGGGGGGGTGGCTTGGGGGTGTACAGCCGTCCCACCGTCCCAAGGCCGGTAATTACGGGCGATTCTCACCTTTGCGACCGTCCCACGACCGTCCCGGAGCGTCCCAAGCGTCCCAGCAAGTAGGGAATGGAAAACGATACGATTGGACGCGGGTGGAGCCGAATAGGCTGGCCCGAAGCAATTGGTTACGAAGATCCCCGGCCGATAAAATGTCAAAGAGCGATCGGCGCCAGCGGAGGCAACTGGGGTTCGCCGGCGCGAGGCGAGCCATTGGGCACGCTGAGGGAGGCTGCGCCCTGAAGAGGCGGAAACCTTCTTAGTGGAACGGGCTTTGCGTTAAGAGAGCGTAGAGAAGAACGCGCGGTGTGAGGGGGGGCTATCCGATGCCCCTGTCCCTGCGACTACCGGGACCAGTCAAGCCGACTGTCGCCGGGAGTGCTCGCGGCCCCTGGGCTTAGCCCTTCTATTGTCAATTGTCGGAGCGACCCTTCCACGCCCCCCCGACGACTCGTAAGGGAGGGCCTCGCATTTCCGGAGTTGGCCGCTCAATGTGCAGGTGATTCTGAACCATTTGTCTCCTGGCCGGCCCAAGTACGCAAATCGTATCTCCGGTTCATCTTTTGAAAAGTCAATGTACGCGGCTATCTTAAGACTGCGATTCGTGCGAGTCTCGGGAAACTTATCGTGAAGGGAGGCAAGCGCAGTCCGGGCAAGAGTCTGCAACCTAGCCTGTTCGCCACTTCGGCCCAATACCGTAACCGACATCAAATTAATGTTCGTCGAGTTGTCTTCGGCCACCGCCACAAGCGGAATGGCGGTTAGTGCTACAACCAACATCGCAGCGAGATGAATGCGCATCTGACACCTCCCTATTTCTTCAAGCACAGCGAGAATCCAATGGTGGCATCCGCGAGCACTGCAGCCACCATACTGTCGTTTGCGTCGAGAACTCCCTTCTCATGCTCCCAAGCAGGGCTTCCTTCGGGGTATCCTCCAGTAACGTGATAGCGAACATTCTCGATCCATCTTTTCTTATCATAGGCAAAAACCACGCGTGAAAGGTTGGAGAGCAGACAATCGAGCTGCTTCTTAGAGACGCATCTGAAAGCATAGTCAAAAATAAAGTCGGCCATAGACCTGTAAACGTCTTTTGTGATGTCTAAATGGCGGTACTCGTGCTGGGTATGAGAGCCGTTGGGATAATCGGTGCTATCCCAACGAATTTCTGCGCGCCCGTGGACCCCAAGCATCCAACAACAGGATTCCGGACCGTGCCTAATTGTCGCTGGTGGTATGCTCCATCCCTTCACTTCCCACTTTTTTCGTGTGGTGACATTTTCGCCAAGGCTGGCGTCCCACTGCTCGGTGTAGTCGAAGTACTGCGCGAATGTTGTGCTATAATGGTTGTGGTTTATCGAGGACTCGGGTTCAAGACCCAACGAGTCGAGCAGATTTATCGCATTGTTCCTTACGTGCGCAAATACATTCTCACTACCTGCTTCGCCAATAGGGTCCCTGCTTAACCATCTCCCCGTGCTCGCGTTGTAATATCGAAACCCGTAGTAAAGCAGGTCGGGCTCCTCATCCTGATGCTTGGTAGAGAACCGGCAGGGATTGCTCTTGGCCATCGGCCCGGTGGCGCGGATGACCTCCCCGAATAGTCTGTAGTCGCTCGCCGGGTGAATTGCGGAACCGGAAAGTGTGCCGGAGGTCGCTGTTGGACCGTGAGCGCCGGGATGGAAGAAACCGTATCCCGACAGGGCAGTCGAGAGCGATATGGACAGACCGAGGCCCGTCGCTATTAGCAGGTTGATACTTTTCATTTTAGTTATCTAGTTGCGAGCCGTTCGCGCTCCGGTTTTGAGGCTTTGTTTGCTTAAATCGGTTTCCAAGCTGGCGAGCATTTTTCGGTAACCGTGGCAAGCAGGCGCGAGCCGCGCGGCGGCGGCAAAGCTCTCTGCTGCTTCCGGCAGTCTGCCCTGGTCCCGCAAGCACATGCCCCGAATCGAGAGAAACACGGCCAACTCTTCCGCGGGCGTCAGTGATTTGAGATAGCCCTCGGCCTCCTCCTCCCCGGGGCTCAGATCAAATGGCCAGTGCCGATAATACTCGTCGTCAAAGCGGTTCAAGCCGTGTCCGGTGGCTTCGATATTAAACCGCTCGCCCGCTCCTTCCCAGCGGACAAACAGGTGGCCTTTGGTGGTGACTAGTTTGAGGGGATATCCCAGATGCCGCCCTAGCGCGACGTACAGCACCGGCAGCGAACTGCACGTCCCTTTGCGCTCCGGTCCGAGGAGCCCGTGCACAAAGACCGATGCCGGGTCGTTGAAAAATCCGTCATCGATGCGGCTTGCGGCAGGGCCTGCCCTGCGCTGCGGGTCGTAATGCACGCCATAATCTTCGGCCAAGACAACCGACAGCATGAGCATGCGATAGAACCCCGGCGAGTTCTCAAATTCGGTCGGGTTGCGGTCGTACCGGTACTGGTGGCGTTGGGTCTCGGACTGGACCTGCTTTGCCCATGAGCGAAGGGTGGCTGCGCACTCATTCAGGTCCGGCCTGTTCGTGGCGCAAAGGCCGATGGCGCAAAGGAGGTTCAGCCGCTCAAAGGGGATTCCCGCGACGCTCGAGGGGATTACTTGCAGCAACTGCGGCAAGCTGGCCGGTTCCGGGCCCCGGCCTGTTTCCGAGGCGGACTGAATGGCAAGCGCAATGAGGCCTGCTCCTACAAGCAAGACCCCACAGGCGCATACAGTGGCGAAACTACACCTTCGAGGAGATCTGCTTCTCCGGAAGTGCCTGCTTGCTTCAGACGAATTGAGGACCTCTTTCGACATTCTCGCCAGCGCTGCAAGGCCATCCACCAAGGATTTTTCCTGCTTCAGCCACATTACTCATTCCTCTCGTAGTTCACGATCCAATTCACTGACATGACCCACACACTCTTGTCGCGTTGGGTGATTAGTGACTGACCACTTTATGATTTACCTTTAAGACCTTAAGCAGCCCAACGGCTCTGGCTCACCACGATCCACTTACCCAGTATTTTGCGGAGCCTGAACAAATGACCGTCTCCAGAAAGAGGATCTTTGACCCACCCCGTCGTGACTTCGACTGTTCCGTCGGGCTTGGGGTCGACTCGGATGACGGTTTCAGAGGTTCTAGCTTGGACAACCTGTTTGGCGATCATCAAGTCGCGATCGCTCGGTTGATTCGGAGCAACGACGTTCATCACCAACAGCCCTAATCCAGCTGCGACCGCCCCAAGGAACGCGACCACTTTTATTCTTGACGGCCGATTAGAGTTCCCGATATCGTTCACAACCAAGGCATTCGTGCAGTCGATTAAACAGTCGGTCACTTCTGGGATGCAAATAGCCCAACAAGTGCAGCATCTCATGACCCATGGCGCATTCTCTCCGCCACCCGCACCCGTCTTTATAGAAACCACCATTGACAATGTGAATTGTCTGGGTCTTATTTTCACCCCAAGCGCGTGCGCCCGGATTGCACTTAATATCACAATCGATTGTTAACTTGTCCCTGTTCTTGCAGATCCTCCGCAGGCCCTCGACTACGGAACTAGCCAAGGTGGGATTTCCAATACAAGCTGAGAACTGCGATGAATCTATGGTGGCGCAGACGTTGTGGACCGTAGGGATGAGTATTCTCTGAGCGCCATAAACACAGCTACGGGTAAAAATGATCCGGCCATCGGGATCAAGAAAGACGACGTGGGAATTCCTCGCCGATGCGTAAAGGTTCTGTCCGCCACCTTCTCCAATCGGATCCCTGTTTAGCCACCTTCCTGTGCTCGCGTCGCAATACCGATAGCCATAGTAGACGAGGTCCGTCTCATCATCCTGATACTTGGTTGAGAAGCGGAAGGGATTGGCCTTGACCATCGGGCTGGTGGCGCGGATGACCTCCCCGAAGAGCCCTTCGAAGCAAGACCGTGAACTTTTGCGAACGGCTTGGAGATTAGCCGAATACAAAGGCGAGCAGGAACGGCAGGCTTTTCGGAAACGCCCAGCGAGTCGCCGAGAGTCGGTCCTGCGAGAGTCACCTCGAGTGCAGAACCGCACGGAACTATGGTTTGACCCGTTCATCGCACTGGAGCCGATTAAGCCGATCAAACTGCCGGGTCGTTGCCATCCGCAGTGCACCAGTGTTGGTGAAGAAAACCTGCCCGATGAGCGCCGAATTTTCAACGTAAGAATAGCCCACTACCGAAGTGCCGTGCGAGACGGTGGCCAGCCGCGAACCGGCGTTGTACCATTGATTGCAAACATCTTCTCTTACCGCAATACTTACTCTGGGACCAGAACATGGTAATCTGGATGCCGTTTGCTAAATTCTCGAATCCACTCTGCACCACGATCCCACATTACACTGCCGTCTACCCTCAAGACGAAAATCCCCCGCTGAAGATGGTTAGCCAGCTTGCGGTCATAAGCCAATGGATACTCTGGCGGGATATCCGCCATATGCGCGAATGCACTTGACCAGTTGATGTATGTGTAATCGGAGGCTTCCGCGGCCGGCTTGTTCCGATGAAACGGAGTCTCCGATCCAGGACATAGAATCGGGCTCAACCGCAGGTATATGTTCTGCCGGGAGATTATGGGCACTTTCGCCGCAACCGAGGTGAGGTCTTGAGGAAGACGGTCGTCTTGTCTGCCCAGCGCCATCGCAACCCCCCATAGGTCCTGAAGGTGTGACGGGCACTCATACCGGTACCGCAGGGTCAACAAGGCCAGCCGCTTCTCATAGTGGACGGCCGTGAGCACCGCGCAGGTAAACGCCAGCAGGATACAAACTAAGGCCAACAGTGCTTTTGCGCCTTTCGGTCTCATAACCCTCAATGTTCGCAAATCCACTTGCGCCACTTGATCCCATTGGGCCAACCGTACATCACTGTCTTGCAGTAAATCCCGTCCAGAGGGATTTCATACTTCTTCCAGACTCCATTTTCGCAACTCAAGTATCTCGCCCACAACTGGACCAGCCATGCGCCCCCCGCACATTCGGTCCGAAACCGGGATCGAAGTTGCACGTAGTGGAGTCGTTGCACTCCGCTATCGTTCCACCGAGTGCACTGTTGGCTCGTATGCAACTCGTCCAACGTAATTGCCAGTTTGGACAGCAGCCCTGCCGGTGGAAGCCGCTAACCGCTAAGCGGAACATGCCAGGTTTGCTTCCAGTGTCTTTTATTCCTGCGAAGTCTGCCCCTATTACGCACGGTCTCCGTTGACAAGGACCACAGCACGGGCTCCCCGCGAGTGGTGGGTTATAAGGATCCAATTGGTGTGGATTGATGCGGCCCAAAAGGTCGATTGCAGCTATCGGGTCGTTCTCGACGAACCCGTACATGTTAAGTCCCCCAGCTTCCTCGATATCATCCCTATTTAACCACCTCCCAGTGCTCGCGCTGTAACAGCGGTACCCGTAGTAAAGCAGGTCCGTCTCATCATCCTGATACTTGGTCGAGAATCGGAAGGGATTGGCCTTGGCCATGGGGCCGGTGGCGCGGACGACCTCTCCGAAGGGGCCGTAGTGATAGCGGGCACAAAGGGACGCGCCATCAGCCTTGACTAGGGCCATCACGTTTCCATTCCCATCGTAAGCGGCGAAGCAGTTGGTGGTGCTTGCTCCATTGTACGTGACCTTGAGCAGGGCGCCGACGCCGCCGGCACCCTGCATCGAGCCACTCAAGTCCAGGCCCCAGACGAACGAGCGGATAATCGCGTTGTTGGTCGCATTCAGCTCGGCAAGCAGGTTCCAGCCGTCATACAGGAATTTGTTCTCCGATGTGACGACACCCGTGTCCAGATTGGTGATCTTGCTCTTGATCCTCCGGCTTTGGTGGTCGTAGGTAAACTCCAGGCGGCGTTTTGAACCGGTTGGAGCGTTGGGCAGGCTCTCCACTTTGACCAAACGGTTCTCGGCATCCAAAGCGTACGACCACCGGCCGTCGCTCATCAGGTTCCCGTCGGCGTCGTATCCGAAGCTCTCGGGGGTTTGCGGAACGAAAATGTTCCCTTGATTGGTTTGGCCCGGAGGATAGCTCGAAACCACGATCACGAGTGGATATTGTGGCGCGCTCCCGTTTGAAACCGGCAGGGCGTAATCGAAATACTCACCTTTCCGGTAGGCCAGGTAGCCGTTCACCGTGACGGAGGCGGTGGGATTGGCGATGCCGATCTGGTCGACGGCTCCGTTCACCGTGCGCGAGGAATATTGATTGAGCCTGTTCGGTGTATAGGAGTCGCCACGCAGCCCGCCGCCGCTGGCGTCGCCACCAACGCCAGTCGATTTGCGATTCCCGATGTCGTCAAATCCGTACTCGAATTGTTGACCGGCAACGGGGGTGCCATCCAGCCAATAGCGTTTGCCCGAGGTCACCTGGCCCAGGTAATCGTAGCTATAGAGCCAATACGACCCGTCGGCCAAGGTTGCGCGTATGCGTTGGTTGGCGGAATTATAAACATAAGAATACCCGATCGAGGAGGAGGACGAGGACGAGGAGGAAATGGAACTGAGGCGATTCAGCCGGTCGAACTGTTTGGTCGTCGTCATGCGCAACGAGCCGCTGTTTGTGAAGAAAATCTGGCTGACGAGAGGCGAATTGGCAAGATAAGAATATCCGATGAGCGAAGCGCTGTCGGCGATGGCCGCGAGTCGGGAGGCATTATCATAACCGTAGCTCACGGAATAACCCGCGACACCGCCGAGGCTGAGGGAATCGCGCTGGAGCAGATTATTGTATGTGGCGTTCACCGAGAGGCCACCGAGGACGCCGCCGGAATAGCTTTCGCCCGTCTGCTCGCTGGCGTCGTTGTAGCCGAAGGAAGTCGTCATGCCGTCGCGAACGACCTGCGTCCGCCGCCCCCGACGATCATACGAATACGTGACGGTGGGCGTGGGAGCCGGATCGTTCAGGTATTGGACACTGACGAGATCGCCGTGTTCATTTCCGCCCGCGCCGTCGTTAAAGCCGTATTTGTTGGTCGTGATGAGTGCTGCGCCTCCGACTCCGGGTCGCAACCAGATGCGGCTGCTGAGCCGGCCGCCGGGCGTGTAGGTGTAAAGCGGTCCGCTGGTGCCCTCGGCGACCGGGGGCACGCCGCTGTCCTTATCCGGATAATCCTTGGATTTGAGCCAGCCGCGGTGCGGGTCATAGTTCCAGCGGGTGATAGCGGCACCGGTGCCGGCCGAGAAGCTCTGCCAGGTTTTGTTGGTGCGCATGCGGCCCTGGGCATCGTAACTGTATTCGACCGGGTAAGTGCGAGAGCCGGAAACTCTCTTGAGCAGGCCATTTGTGAGGTACAGGTAGCTAACCGTATTTCCGTCGGGATTTTGCACGGCGATGACTCGGCCCATGTTGTCAAAAGTGTTCGCCGTGGTTTGGGGTCCGGTGCCGTTGCCGGGGTCGGGCGAGGTGGTGGTCTGGACCTGGTCAGCAGCGTTGAATGTGTACATCGTGGTCCCGCTTCGGGCGTCGGTGACCGCGGCCTGGCGGCCGTGGGCATCGTAGCCGTAGCTGGTCTGGGTGACCTGGCCGCCGGAAGCGTTGTAGCGAGTGACCGACACCAACCGCCCATACTGCTCGACAGTGACGGTGGTCGAGCTGTCGGGCGCAGTCTGCGTGGTGGTGCGGGTCCAGTTGTTGCCGGAGGTGGGGAGCGTCACGTCTCCTGGTCACGACGGGCGTGCTCTGGTCCCGGTAAGCGGTTTGCCAGGTGTGGAGGCCGTCGGTCGAGGTTTCCACAACGCTGATCTTTGAAGCCGTCGAGGAACCGACCGTTGTCCAGACCCAGGTGACGGTGCGCTTGATGTCCGTGCCGCGAGTATTGTCGCCCTGGCCAGCCAATAAGCAGATGTTGGTGGTCTCGGTGATGCGGTCGACCGTATACCCGACGGACCCGTTCTGGTCGAGGTCGACGGTGGTATTCGTGCGGTCGCCCTGGCCGTTATATCGGTACAGAGTCGTGACTCCGTCTGGGTCGGTTTGTCTATAAGGTTGTCCCTTGTTGTTGTAGAAATTCGTTTGCCCTGGAGCGCCTGAAGCGGCGGCATAGACGGTTTTATCGATGCGGCCAAGCCCGTCCTGATAAGTTTTGGCCCATTCCGCCGTGTTGCCGGCTAAATCCAATTTGATTTCTTTGGTGTAGAATTGGGGCGGGCTGAGCTCGGTGCCGTATTGGTAGCGGAGTGGGAACACCGCGGTGCCGGCGACATTGGTGAGCGAGCCATCCGGGAGGTAAAGGTTCGTGGTTGTGCCGCCGTCGGGCGCCACGGTGACAATTTGGCGGGAGATGCCGTTGACCATGGTTTCGCTGAAGGTGGTCACGCCGCCCAGCGCGTTGGTTTCGGTAATGACCCGGCCCGCGGTATTATATTGTTTCCGATTTTGGACAATGGGCCAGGAACCTCCGCCATTGCGAACGGTGGCGACGACGCGCGCGGCAGCATCGAGTACGTTGGTCAGCGAAAGAGTTGAGGCGTAGGACAGGGTGGTGTAACCGAGCGGGCGGTGGAGCTGGTCATATTCGTAGTTTCGCGTGACGCCGTTGCGGTCGGTGGCGGTATCTAGGCCGCAACAGGCGTACGAAAACGATTCATAAGTGCCGTCGAGGTAATCGATCCGGGTCGGGCGGCCGTACTCATCGGAGGCAGTGACGGTTTGGGAGCTTATGACTGGGCCAAGCTCCGGTCCGGAGACGCCCGGGGCGATGGACCAGGCGGTTCTGGAGGTCATGAACCCGCGAGGGTCGAGGACGGTTTCGGTGCGGGTGCCCCGGTTGACGAGCGGCGGTGAGGAGCCGTCGGGCTCGCCGGTGTCCACGGTGCTGGTGGAACTGCCGTCCGGGGCTACAACAATCGTTGGTATGGTGACGGTGCCGTCGGCGTTCGCCGTGTACAGGACGGCAGCCGAACCGGCGGGGTAATAGGTGATGCCGACCTCGTTCGCCGGGTCAGAGATTGTGTTGGCGGGGTTTGGGCACTCGGCGGTTTTGTCGAACCAGGGTGAAGCGCTTTGTTTAGAATAGACATGGTAGGTCCGGCGGATCAGTTGCCCTTTATAGTATTCCTCCTCCTTCCGAGGATTGTCGGGCTTGCGGGTGCCGTCGTCATTCGCCGCATCGGCAGAACCGTACCAGTAGGTGAGCTGGCGACAGTAATTGGGTTGATTGGTCACGCCTGTGTCGATGCCGTGCAGCTCGACCGCGACGAGGCCGCCGTTGGTGTATTGCAGGACTTTGCGCCAGGCGCCGTCCGGCTCAGTAACGGTGTCAATGGGCGGACGCGAAGATGTGGGGGTAAACGGCGGCGGGTGGTAATAGGTCCAGGTGCGGGTGCGGGCATCGGCTCCGCTGCCGACGGTGTCACGGAGTATCGCCGGACCCCAGGAGTAGTTCGTGTAGACCTGTGTATGCTCGAAAAGCAGAGTGCCGGAGGGGCTTCGAACGCGCTGGACGTAGGTCCAGGCATTGGTGGCCTGGTTCGTGGAAATGAGCTCCATGGAGCCGATATTGGCCGGGAGAGTCGCGTTCCACCCGCCGAGGCTGTTGGAATAGGCGAACATCCATTCGAGGTTTCCGGCGGTGGTGTCCACGACGCGCAGGCGGCTGTACTGGGTGGGTGAGGCATCGGGATTTTCGACGAAATACTCCTTGAGCAGGTAGGCCGGGTCGGCGTCCCAGGTGTACAGGCCGTTAGCAAGGATGCCCATGGCCTGCTTTTTCATGATGCGCAGGTTATATTGGTAATCGCCGTTGTTGCTGATGTTCAGAAAAAGGCTGGGGGAAACGATCTGGCGCAGTTCGCCTGTGTAGAGCCTCAGGATTTCAAGGGATGGGCCGCTCGAGGGCCGGTCGTAGACGAGATCCAAGCCGCTCGGTGTGGCCAGAGTGGAAGATGGATTCGCGGCGCTAATCTTGAGGGAACCGACTGATGGGGTGGTTGGTCCGGGTCCGAGATTGACATTTAGCAGTGAGCCGACCTCCAGATCGCCGCCACTCGAGGCGCAGGAGGAGCAGCCGCCGCTTACTGGCATTGGGGTCCAGGCCGGGAGGGCGCTCGCCGCGCCGGTGGTCTGCGAGGGTAGCCGCCTGGGATCACTTCCGTTCTCGGGAACCGGGGAGATGGCAGCGTTGACAAGCTCGCGGCTGTTGCTGAGCTCGACACAATTTGTGGTCGTTTCCTGCGAGGCGCCTAGAAGCTCGCCGTTTTCACCAGGGTGGTACCAAACTTCCGCGTCCGGCGCCGTGAGGATCGGCTCGTCAACTTCGGACCAGATGCGGCCATTCTTGTTGACAAACCACTGAAGCCGCAACTTGTATTTCTTTCCTGGGATGGTCCCACGGATCTCAACGCGCCACCTGGCAACCTGGATGGTCGTCGTCAGTTCGTCGGCTGAAAGGAAGTAGCTGGAGCTTGCGGGGCCCGCCGTCCAGTTTGTCACTGCGCCCAGGGCCCTCTCCGCGCAGGAAAGCGACTGCTGCTGGATCATGCCCGTAGTGTACTCGCAACTGAGGCCGCTGCCGTTATGGGTGATAACGGTTGAGTCGTGGTAGCAGAAGAAGTCAGGGGCGGCGTAAAACCCGTCCTTCACGTAGGTAATGGATGAAGCGATACCACACGGATTCGAGATCATGCCGGAGTAATTCGTAAATACCGGGTACGGTCCGCACGAACCGCAGCCTCCGCAATCCGGGGTGCCAGGAAAGTCGGTGCCGGACTGGCAGACGTTGTCATAGCCCTCCCATGAGTTGTGGACCATTTTATAGTAGTAGTCGGTGAGGTAGTTCGAAAATGTCACCGTCGGAGGACACGTCGCCAGGTCAATTGAATAGATACTTCCGCCGCCGAGTACATACCGAGTTTCCTCTCTGCAGGACATGTTCTGCCTGGTTACTGCGCCAAAGGTTTGTTCAGCGTACTCCATGGAGTCCACCAAGTACTTAATGACTTTGCATGCATTTGTGCAGGAGAATCCCACCTTGGGCACGGTTGAGGAGCCCTCTTTCTTCTGGATGGTCGCGGTTTGGCATTGGGCGAAGGCGGCCTCTTGGGAGGGGCACCCAGCCAGAATGGCCGCCGCGACAGCTAGAGCTCTTGCGGGGATCGTGCTTGATCCGCCGTTGTGCGTGAGAACTGTATTTGTCTGCATAAAATCGAGGTATTGTGGTTGGTACCAGGGTCTGGGTTTCAACGGGGCTATTTCCAAGGCGTGAAGACCTGCAGGCCGTTGACGCCAGTGGTGCCGTTCTCGGAACTGAGCCAGCTTGTGGGGTCGCCCGTGGCCGAGCCGTCCCCGTTAGTGTCTTCCAGTGCGTCGCAGATTCCATCGCCATCGGTGTCGATGGGCACACCGTTCGTGTCGGTGGCCACGTAATGATAAATGACATCGACGATGCTGTTGGTCTCCTTGATCTGAGCACCGGAGAGGATGTTGGTCGTGACGGTGTAGTGATAGAGGCCGACCTGGTTGGCGGTGGTGCCACCGAAGCCGGCGTTGATGAGCGTGCTGCTGCTCAGGAGGTAGAAGTTGCCCAGGGGACCGGCTTGATAGGACGGGGAAGCCATTAGGACGATGTCGTCTGGGCGGGTGGGCTGTAGGCGGCGGTAAGGGGATGCTTGCGAATAATAAGCGTTGGTCCCTGTGTACCCATTCCAGTTGGTGATGTTGACCTTGTCGAAGAAATTGTCCTGGACGAACGAATTGGTCGGAGCAAACGTGAAGGCCCCACCCAGGACCAGGCAGTTGCGCATGTAGGTCGTGGTCGGGCTGTCCTTTGCTTCGAGATCCGTATAAACGCGCTCCAGCAGACAGTTGGTGAGGTTGATGGTCGGCCCCGCCGAAAGCAGCTTGCCCCCGTGGAACTCGCAGTCAGTGAAGTTGAAAGGGCCGGTATTGGCCGGGGCATTAAAATGCGGCCCGGCTTGTCCTGCAATCGAGAATTGGGTGAAGCGGCAGTTGATGACCGGGGCGGGGGTAAGGCCCTGGAACTCGGAGCAGAGTTGGCCGCCCGAGGTTTGGAACCAGGTGGTCATGGGTTGTTCCTGGACGAGATTGTATTGGATGAACCAATTGGGATTGTTCGGGGTGCCGACCGACTGAAGCGTTGCCCCCTGGCCAATGGCCAGACCATAGGTGCCGCCCCCGGCGATGTTGGTGGCGAAGGTGCCGATGGCCGCGCTGTTAAGAATCGAGACGGTGCAATTGGTGGCGAACACCCAGCCCAGGCAGTAGTCGAGCGCAGCCGGGTGCCAGCCGAGATCAGGCGGGTCCGTATCGCGCTGGGCCTGGGGGGTGAGGGTTTGGCTGGTGTTCCAGGTCGTGCCCGCGGCGATTATCGGTGGATAGGTGGTGCGCTTTTTCAGATCGGAAAGGAGGGTGGCCGGCGGGCCGCTGGTGGTGCCGTAATTGCGAAAGCCTGACGTGTCGTTCAGGTAATAATTTCCAGCGCCGACGCTCAGGAAAGGGGACGAATAGACGGTAAGCGGGGCGGCGCCGAAGGACTGGGCGGAGCTCCAAAAGCCGTTGTAAGCGCCGACAAACGTGCCGGTGCTGGTGTTAGTGATATTGGCGAAGATGGAATTGGTGGCCCTGAGGGTGAAGCTGCCGTTCTCAAGGAAGAGGCGATTGGCCTGGTCAATCGTGCCATGGGCAAGATTCACAGCCAGGCCGTAGGGGAAGGAAGGCATGTAGAAGGGGTATTGGACCTGTGAAAGCAGCGCGTTGTTCAGGTTGATGGTGAGGGTGTTGTACATGCCGTTGCCGGGGTAGAGTTCGATCGCCTTCCCGCATTTGAGGAACTGGAGGTGGCTGAAAGTGGCGGTGTATCCGCTTGAGGAAGTGCCACACTGGAGGGCGGAGGCGGCATAGCGGAAAACGCAGTTGTTCAGAGAGACGCTGGAGGAGCCGAGGGCGATGGCCGGAGAGGCATAGCCGTTGGGATTGATCGATCCCGTCCAGCCGGAGCCCGAGTAGCCCTGCATGGTTTCACCGACGGTGTCATCATCGACGCAAGTGAAAATCGCAGGCCTGTAGCTCCCAGTCGTCTTGCAGAGCACGGAGCCGGAGGTGAGAATGCAGGAGTTGGTTTTATACTTGAGCACAGTGCCGCCTTCTATCGTTATCCCTCCATTGACGGTTCCGGAAACGAGGTAGGTGGTGTCGGCCTGGAGCGTGCCGCCGCCATTGAGAGTTGCGCGGAAATCGATCGTGACGCCGGGTTTTTTGCGCGAGGAAGCCATGGCGATAGGTTTGGAAGCGATCAGGGGCCGGGTTTTAGCCTGTGATTTGGCCGGCAAGCGCGGCAGGGCCGCATACCCTTTGGTCCGGTCGAGCTTGAGTATGGCGCCTTGTCCCTTGTCGCACTCGGGCAGGGAGAGAAGAGCGTCGGCGAGGGAACGGAAGTCAACCGACTCGACCAATATTTGCCGCTGGTCTACGGTCAGGTACTGCTTGGTAACGACGGCAGCCGTTCGATTGGTTTCGGCGAGGCTGGGCGTGGTATATGCCAGGCCCGAGCCGATCACGAGGTCGTCCCCGAAGGTGAGCGTTTCGTCGATGGTGTCCGGGGCCACCACATTTCGGGTGATTGCCGGCGGCTCGGACTGGTAGAACTCTGTGAGTACTTGGATTTTGGTGGTTTCTCTTGGAAAACCGTAATCTGCCGGGTCCAATTTCGCGGAGAACACGGCATCGCTCTCGTAAGAGTATTGAGAGATGGTCACGACCAGATCGGCACAGACACCGGCAAAGGCATTGGCATAGAGGACCTGGTTGCTGGCGATGAGCACGCCGGTGCAATTGGTGATCACGCCAATGACCTGGAAGTTGCGGCTGGCGGTATCGTAGAGCGCGACCGCGATGGGGGTGGCTTGGATGTCAGCGCCACCGGGAGTGCGCAGCGTCGTGGCGCCTTTGACGTTGAGGTCGTTGGCGAGCTGGACCCGGTGCTGCTGGCGCGTGGCGATGAACCCGGTGTCGGTTGCCTCGAAGACGGCCTCAGTGCGCTTCCAGGCGGTGCCGGTTTGGTCGGTTTCGTCGAGGTAATGCATGCCCGTGGCGATTTCGACGATGCGGTGGGGCGGGGCGCCGGGCCGGGCGTCGGGGGCTTCGAGGACCTGGTGATGGGGGCCACGCTCGGTTACGGAATAAGCGCGAGCCGTACTCTGAGCGGGGGCAGTGGTTAGGGTGGTGCAGGAAAGGACAATAAGCAGGGCAAGGATGGGTTTCATGGGGTGAGCGGTGAGGCGTGGAAGCGTGGAAGCGTTAAAACGTTGGGGCGTTGAAGCGTTGAAGCGGCTTGGGAGTTCTATCCGCGGGCACGAGGCAGCGGGCTGAAGCCGCGGTGTCAATGAGATCCGGCGGCGGTGCGCTGCAGTCCGACGGGAACCGAAAAGCGAGGACGGCTGGCGGAGAAGGCGCGGCCGTCGGGGCCTGGCGAGGGACTGAGAGGTTACGTACCCCCCCCCCCCGTACGTGGTACGCCAGCCACGCCAGCCGGCGCGTGGGTCATCAGCGCCAGTGGGAGGCACGAGGGCGGGGTAAAGTTCTCGCTTCGGGAGCCGGAACAGCGCAAGCCGGTTCGAGCTGGCGGTGACCCACGATGACCCGGTAACCGCATACGCCCACTGGCCAAGCGCGAGAGATTGGGCTCCCGCACTCAGGTTGGCGCAATCATCTTACAATCTGGTCTGGAAAAGCAAGAACTACTTATTCACTTTCTCTTCACAGCCCTTGTCGAAGTGTTAAAGCGTTGGAGCGTTGAAGGGGGAGCAAACGCAGCACAGAGCAACGGCCTCCTCTCCCGGGCCCTCTCTGCCGTCAATCCGCGGATTGGCGGGGGAGAGACGAACCGTCGCGAGGGTTGGACCGCTTACCCGTTATCTTAGACGTGCGTGCGCCCAACAAACTATTGACAGTAACACTGTCATATGTTAAGGTGCCGGTGTGAGCACAGAATTTACCCTGGAAGAGCTCGCCAGGTCCGTTCAGGACTGGTGCGCGGAATATCATGTATTTCCGGCCAACGGGCAGGCGGCGGAAGACATCACGGAGCGGAATATCCGTTATTACCGCACGCTCGGGTTGTTGGATCCGCCGCTCGGCCATTACGCCAGGAGGTTCACGGATAAGCACCGGTTGCAGTTAATCGCCATCCGGCTCTACCAGGCGCAAGGGTTGCCGCTGCGCAAGATCCGGGACGAGCTTTACGGCAAGAGCCTGGAGGACCTGGCCGCGTTGGAGAAACAGGTGCTCAAACGAGGAGGGCAGGCCGTTTCCATTGCGGTCCCCTGGCAACTGCCCATAGCCAGCGAGACATGGTCGGTGGTGCCGCTGGCCGAGGAATTTCTGCTCATGTCGCGTCAGCACCGGCAATTGCCGCGGGCAATAGTCGAGAAGCTGAACCACATACTTCGATCTGTCCGTTCGAAAAACGAAAACGCCACTGAATCAAACAGGAACTAAATATATGAAAACCTCGCGCATCCCAGTCATGCCGCAGTCTGCGCCGAAGCCTTTCGGTCTGTTCGCTATCATTGAGTCGAAACGGGTCGTCCTGCCATTGAAAGGCGTCGAATGTGATTTCTCGGTCCTCGCCAGCCTGGTCGAGGTGTCCATGACGCAGATATTTCGCCAGGAAAATGAAAAGCCGCTCAATTGCGAGTATCTGTTCCCGTTGCCGGCCGATGCGTCGGTCTACTCTTGCGAAGCGGATATCAATGGCCGGACGATTCGCGCCCAGGTGCGCGAGCGGGAGGAGGCGCGGAAGATCGCGGCGGAGAAGCAGGCGGCCGGCTTCAGGACGGCGCTGGTCGAGGCCGAGCGGGAGAATTTGTTCACGCTGAGCCTGGGCAACGTGCAACCCGGCGACCTGGTGATCATCCAGGTGAAGTATTTTCAGACCATCCGATCGCTGGCCGGGCAGCCGTCGCTCGAGATCCCGTTGTGCCCGGGCATTCGTTACATTCCGGGCCGGCCCCTGCTGCGCTCGAACAAGGGCAAAGGAGTCGTTGATGACTCGGACCAGGTTCCGGACGCGTCGCGGATCACGCCGGTCAGGATCGACGCCGAACATCCCGATGCGGCCTATATCGATGTGCGCGGCACGCTCGACGGCCGATTCGTGAACGAACAGGCGCTGGCGTCCCCGAGCCACCCGATCGTCGTTCAGAAAGCAGGCGAAGACCTGCGGGTGAGTCTCTCCGACAAAGGTGATGTCCCGGACCGCGATTTTGTCCTGCGGTGGAGCGAGCGAAATGTCAAGGCGGTGGCATCCCGGGCCTGGATTCAGGCGAAAGGCAACGAAACCTATGCGTTGTTGGAGATTCGGGCGCCGGAGGATGCGCCGGCCGAACGCGCGCCGGTGGATTTCTATTTTCTCGTCGACCGCTCGGGAAGCATGCGGGGCGAGAAATGGAACAAAGCCGCCGAGGCGCTGCAGAGCTGCATGGGAGTGCTGGGGCCCGACGACCGGGCAATGGTGACGTTCTTCGAGAGCTCTTGTCAGGATTTCGCCGAACGGCCCTTGAGTGTGCGGGACCTGCTTGAGGACGGCCAGTTTCAGCGGGTGAAACAACTGGGCACGGCGGGCGGAACAGAGCTGGCGCCGGCATTAAGGCACGTTCTGGATGAGGCCGCGAAATACTCGCGGGACCGCTGCAAGAACCTCATCCTGATAACCGACGCGCAGATCGGGAATGAATCCGCGATTCTCGAGCTGATGAAAGAGTCGCGAGATTTTCCCGTGCATTGCTTCGGCATCGATGTCGCGCTCAACGATTCGCTGCTGCTGGCCTTGAGCCACCAGCAAGGCGGGACGTTTCATTCGCTGCATCCCAGCGACGATATCGAACGGGCGGTGACTTCCCTGGGCAAAACCCTCGGCCAACCGGTGCTGTTAGACCTGAAGGTCCCGGAAGGTTGGGAGCTGGCGGAAGCGGCGATTCCCAATCTCTACGCCGGGCAGATCCATTACCTCAGTGCCCGGTCATCGGCTCGTTCACCCGCGCTGGAACTTACCGCCCGGACGGGGGCGGCGGAGCCCGTGACGATCCGGTTTGAAACCCAGACCGCGGCCACGGGTGCGGCCTATCTGCACTGGAGCCGCGCGCGCATGCGGCGGCTGATGGCCGAAGGCAAGGACGGCGCGGCAGTCGCTCTCTCGGTGGAGAGCAACCTGGTGTGTCCATTGACGGCTTTCATCGCGTGGGATGAGTCGGAAAAAGTACCCATTGCCACTCAGGATTTGGTGCAGCCAAGTCTGGAGCCTGCCGGTGCGGCCGATTACCAAATCGGGTCTCTTCGTAGCATGGCACCGTCGGCGCCTCGGTCCCTGGCCTCATTCAGCCGCGCTTTTCCACGCGGCCAGGACGCCGGCCTGTTCAGGGAGTTCCTCCAGGTTGACGCGAGCCTGGCGATGCCAACTTTGTGCGAGAAGATCGTTTCGGGCGAGGCAATCGCTCCCGACGAATTGGACCTCAAGCGCGAGTTGTCGGAAATCTGCCATCAAGCCGGCGTGAGTGAGTGGCGGCGTTTGGTAAAGGTGATCTTCGACTGGCTTGCCGAAGTTTCGGGAGCTGACCGACGCCAGAGAGTTGAGGCCGTAAGCCGGTTACTTGAGGAAATCAAGGCCCGGGTCGCTCGAACCGAGCGTAGCGGCGCCGCACGAACGCAGCGCGAAATTGACGAGCTCCGCGACCAGATTCACGAGCTTTTGAAGAAATTCGTCGATGGATTGCCGGCGAAAAAATCATAGACCTCAATGGCTTAAGCCGACTACAAGTCGGCGCTCCGACCTGGAAGCGCTCCTTGGCTGGCGATAGAAACCGAGGCCGCCAGCGTTTCGCCTCAGGTCGGCGCCTGCGACCGGAAAGAGCGCTTCATTGCAGGGACATTGTCACTAGTCGTGAACGAGGTCGCGGCATCTGCATTTGGCTTGACGAATCCGCTTGACATCCCCTGAACGCCCCGCCACCGTGCGCGGCGAATAACGGGCTCAGTCTATGAAACTAACAACCTTGTTCGTCCTATTTGTCTCCTTATTTTTGTCACCCATCACGGGCCGCGCCGGCACGGCCCAGGTCCGCTTGTACTGCCTCTCGCTCAAGTTCAGCCAATCGACCGACCAGTATGGTGATCGGTTGGAGCTCACCAGCACCAGCCTCCGCGACTTCGGCCTGGGCGAATTGGGGCCGCCGACTCCGGTCTACGAGCCCCCGGTGCCGGGTGGCGACAGCTACCTCACCGGCATACTTCTGTATGATGTCGGGACGAGTACAACCTTTGGCGGCAGCATCGGCATGGGCCTGCCACCGATGGATGACCTCGACGGCAACCGCTACCCCGATCCCTTCGAGGTTTCAAAGGCAGTGAACTTTCCCAGGTATGGCATGATGAGCATCATTGGCTACGGCACCATTTACCCGAATCTCACCTGGGTTCGTGCCGCGGGCTCAAAAAACGGCACCTGCATCATACAGAGTGAGGACCCTTACTGGGGCACCTTCAACGCTCCGTTCGAATTGCTCGAATATACGGGAACGCTCACGTACACGCCTGGAGCCTCGGTGGTTTCGGGGACCATCAACCTGACCAAAACGGGCGACCCGACCAAGACGATCTCGGGTCCCCTCTCGTTTGCAAAAAGCGCCGCCGACCCCTACAACAATCTAACCAACCAACCCGGCGCCTGGACCGGACCCCCGACCTATACAAATACCTTCACCACTCATTGGTTTTCCCGGGACGTCAACTGGCCCAGCAATTACGTCGGGCTCATTGAGTTCAGCGACGGCCTCGACTTTACGTATGAGGCTTATGCCAACTGGGTCCTCTCTATTACGGACCTGAACGACACGGACCACGATGGAATCCCTGATTTCAGCGATGACGCGCAGGTGGTACAGCCGCGCGCGCCACGATTGAGCGTGGCGAGAGATTCGTCAGGCGTGCAACTGACCATTGCCGGCGATGTCGGTCACGTCCACGCGATCCAGGAGACCACGTCCCTTTCGTCGCCGAACTGGCAGCCGGTGGAGTCCGTGACGCTCTCGAGCGACCCCCAAACCGTTACCTTGGCATTGCCGGCGGGACCGAAGTTCTGGCGCGTGATAGCGCAATAGCGTTAGGGTCGCCTCAGCTCACGAACAGGTATTTGGAGGCGAACTCCGGCTGGCTGGTGACGTTGAGCCCGAGTTTGCGCAGGCCCGCGGCGTCCCCGGGCGAAGGGATATGCGTCAGGTGGACGTCACAGCCGTTAAGCTCCTTGAGCCGCTCGATCGCGGTTTCCGCGGCCGGATTCATGATGGCGCTGATGCTCAGCGCTATCAGCGTTTCTTCGACATCCAGGCTGGTCACTTTTCCGCGGAGCACGTCGGTTTTGAAGTGGCTCAGCGACCGGGTCACGTTGGTTGGGAGCAGGTGAATATTATCAGGGATGTTCGCCAGCGTTTTGACCGCGTTAAGCACGAGGCTCGAGGCCGCGTGCAGGAGGGGTGAGTTGGTGCCGGTAACGATTCGGCCGTCGGCCAACTCGAGCGCCGCGCCGCAAAAGAACCCGTTGCTGCCTTTGCCGCGCGCCTGGCCCTCCCGGGCCGCAGCCTGGGCAGGCCGCACCACGGCGCGGTCGGCGGCGCTCAGACCGAGGTCGCGCATGAGCAACTCGACGCGCTCGACGGCCTCCCGCTCCACCAGCCCCATCGCGTACTCGCAAGCATAATTGAAATAACGGCGAATGATCTCCTGGCGCGCCGCCGCCCGGCACGCCGCGTCGGCCACGATGCCGAACCCCGCCCGGTTTACTCCCATGTCCGTTGGGGATTTGTAGAAGGAAGGTTCCCCGGTGATGCGCTCGATGATGCGGCGCAGCAATGGAAACGCCTCGATGTCCCGGTTATAATTCACCGCCGGCTGGCCGTAGGCCTCGAGGTGAAAGTGGTCGATCAGGTTGACGTCCTTGAGTTCAGCGGTCGCCGCCTGATACGCCACGTTCACCTCATGTTTCAATGGCAGGTTCCAGATGGGGAAGGTCTCAAATTTGGCGTAGTTGGCTTTCCGCCCGCGCTTGTGCTCGTGGTACAGTTGCGAAAGGCACGTCGCCAGTTTCCCGCTACCCGGCCCGGGACCGGTGATGACGACGATCGGACGCTCGGTCTCAATGCACGGGTTGGCGCCATAACCTTCCTCGCTCACAATCGTATCCAGGTCGGTCGGGTAGCCTTTGGTCGCGCGATGCGTGTACACCCGAATGCCGCGCCGTTCGAGCTTGTTTTTGAATGCCACCGCCGCCGGCTGATTGTCGAAACGCGTGATCACGACCGCGCGGACGGTGACGCCCCGTTCGCCAAGCTCATCCATGGTTTTCAATGCGTCGGTGTCGTACGTGATGCCAAAGTCCGCCCGCATCTTTTTCTTCTCGATATCGCCCGCAAAAATACAAAGCACGACTTCCGACTGGTCTTTCAGCCGGTGCAGAAGCTGCATCTTCACGTCGGGCTTGAAGCCCGGCAGCACGCGCGACGCGTGAAAGTCGAACAGCAGTTTGCCGCCGAACTCGAGGTAGAGTCGGCTGTTGAAGCCCTTAATGCGTTCCAGGATGGCCGCGCTTTGTTGTTCCAGGTAGCGCTCGTTGTCAAATCCGCGTTGGGCGGGCATAGGTTGAGTAGTGGTCCCGTGTTCGCGGCATCGTAGGGCGTGGACCTGCGCTTGGAAAGCGGCGAATGCAATCGAGCAAAGAGCAACGGGCTGCTTGCGCCGCAGAGCGTCTCGCCGGATGGTAAGTCGTGCGTACGCCGAAGAAGACCGGCTTGGTCCGGGTTGGTTGTGGGGCTGTGCTTTTGTCGCTGCTGGCCGGCTGGCACGCCTGCGGTCAGCCGCATGAAACCGATCCGTTAGTCCGCGCCGGCGCCGGCACCAACCGCTATCAGTTTCGGCAACCGCACGATCCGGACGGCATCGGGAAGTTTTACCTGGGCCGGGAAATTGCCACAGTGATGGGCCACCAGGCCGCCGATTGGCTGGAACGTCCCGAAAGGGAACAACAGGAGCACAGCGATCAACTCGTCCGCGAACTGGGGATCAGCCCCGGCCAGGTCGTCGCGGATATTGGCGCCGGAACCGGTTACTTCAGCCGTCGCCTGGCAAAGCAGGTGGGCCCAACCGGCAGCATCCTTGCGGTTGACATTCAGCCGGAGATGCTGATGTTGCTCACCAAAAGCGCAGCCAGGCTGGGCCTCACCAACATCACACCCATCCGCGGCACCGCTACTAATCCCAACCTCCCCGCCCGGTCGGTGGATCTGGTGCTGATGGTCGATGTCTATCATGAGTTCGATTTTCCCTATGAGATGATGCGGAACATTTGCGCGGCTCTGCGGCCGGCGGGTCGTGTTGTGTTCGTCGAATTCCGGGCGGAAGACGTGCGCGTGCCGATTAAGCCACTTCACAAAATGACCGAAGCGCAGGTCAGGAAGGAGATGGCCGCCTTGCCGCTGGATTGGGTCGAAACCAGGCGAAATCTGCCCTGGCAGCATATCATCGTGTTCCGAAACAAGCTTCTCCCTGAGCCGCCTGTTTCCGTTTCGTCCCGGCGCGCGGACTTCAGTCCGCAGCAACGTCCGTGAACAGAGATCCCTGGCGCTCCGACCGCCTCGGTCGTTCGTATGTTGCTGCGAACCGAAGTCGCGCGCGTCGACGGCTGGGTTCAGGGCGGCAAAAATGCATGGGCAACAAAGCAGGTGTGATTATCATCGACCCATGAATCGATGCAGAGCATGGGTCCAGGTTGTCATGCTGACGGCGGGCTTGTTGGTCGTTCTGCGCGCGCCCGCTGCGCCGCAGACCTTTAAGCCGGGAGAGGTCTGGCTGGACGACCGCGGCCAGCATATCCAGGCACACGGCGGCGGCATCCTCAAGCTGGGCCGCACCTACTATTGGTTTGGCGAGGACCGCGCCCAGGGGTTGGACCGCACAAAACGTTACGTCAGTTGTTATTCCTCAACCAACCTGGCCCAGTGGACCTTTCGTAACCAGGTCATCAAACTCGCCGACCCGGAGAACTTTGGCCGCCGCTGGGTCCTCGAGCGGCCGAAAGTCTTCTACAACCCGAAAACCAGCACCTTCGTGATGTACATGCATATTGATCTCAACTACCAGTTGGCGCGCGTGGGCGTCGCCACCTGCGCTACGGTCGATGGAGACTACAAATATTTGAAGAGTTTCCGCCCGCTCGGGCATGAAAGCCGCGATATCGGCCAGTTCGTCGATGATGACGGCACCGCCTACCTGATCTTTGAAGACCGTCCCTTCGGCTTCAGGATCGCGAGGCTCTCAGACGACTATCTGAACGTGGAAAAGGAAGTCTGCCTCATCGCGGCCCACATGGAAGGGGGCGCCCTGGTACATTACCGGGGGCTGTATTATGCAATCGGCTCCGCCCTTACAGGCTGGGATCCCAACCCGAACAAGTACGCGACGGCGACTAAACTGGAGGGACCCTGGTCGGAGTTCAAAGATATTGCCCCACCCGGGACGAAAACCTATGGCTCGCAATCCACCATGATGTTGAAGGTTGCAGGGACCAAAACCACAACCGTCATCTTCATGGGTGATATTTGGAAACCGCGAACGCAATGGGACTCGCGCTACCTCTGGATGCCGCTGGAAATTGGCGGCGGGAAACTCTGGCTGCCGGAACCGAAGGAATGGACGCTGGATATCGAAACCGGCGAGGCGTTGATCAGGCAATAGCGGTTCCTTCTTTCCATCCTTGACCGACGACCGTTAGATTGATGGGCATGAAATACGGTCTCGCCGCGATCATTGTTCTCTCGGCTTCCCTCACCTGCTGCCCCAGCGGCAGCGCAGAGGTGAAGGCCATATCCGAGCACAAGCGCAACGATGAGACCAGCCCCCGGTTCAGGTTCAAGGAGGTCCCGCCTCCTTCGAGCCGTGATCTCGCCACCACCGCCGAGTTCAAACTGGTGGACGGGAAAAAGGACGCCAACGCCGGCGGTCTGGAGGCACTCCACGATGGCCGCCTGCCGCGAGACGAAGATCAACCCGCCGACAACTTCTTTTTCGCCGCGGGCACCGACGGCGGACGTATCCTGATCGATCTCGGGCGTTCCACGGAAGTGAAGCACGTGAACACCTATTCCTGGCATCCCGGCACGCGCGGCCCCCAGGTTTACCGCCTCTTTGGCACGGAAGGGAAGAGCGACGGTTTTAACCCCGAACCGCGGCGGCCCCTTGAACCCGAAAAATGCGGCTGGAAGCTCTTGGGAACCGTTGATACTCGCCCCAAAGAAGGCGACCCGGGCGGGCAGTATGGTGTGAGCCTGTTCGACACTGCGGGGAATCTCGGCACGTTCCGCTACCTGCTGTTCGATATCTCCCGCACCGAGGCCGAGGACCCGTTTGGCAATACCTTCTTCAGCGAAATCGACGTCCTCGACCCAGCCACCCCCGAAACAGCCGCCGCAGAGCCCGTTGCGCCGGCAGAGCAGCTCCCCCCCGAACTCATCGAAACCGAGGGTTATCAGATCACCCTCGACGCGTCCGACACGCCCGACCTGGCGGAGTGGGTGCATCAAAAGGTCGGACCGATGGCAAAGGAATGGTACCCGAAGCTGGCCCGGATGCTGGCCAGTGACGCCTTCGTGGCGCCGAAGAAGGTGAGCGTCATTTTCGACGGCAGAATGAGGGGGGTTGCCGCAACGGGCGGCACGCGAGTCCGCTGCGCCGGCGGATGGTTTCGCGAGAACCTGCAGGGCGAAGCCTTGGGCGCGGTGTTTCACGAGCTGGTCCACGTCATATCGGGGCGTGGCTCGCGCGGCGCGCCGCGAGGAGCGCGGGGCGCTGACGCGGCGAGGTGAGCCGCCTGCGGATCGGGAGGGCGGGCGCCCGAGCGGCGGCGCCGCGCC
>DATDCV010000753.1:0-15955 GCA_036524155.1 Verrucomicrobiia bacterium | reverse complement strand
AAAACCAGGATTTAAGGAAGTTCGCGTGGCGTTGCTGTCCCACAGGGACAATTGATAATAGCCCACCGTTTCAACGGTGGGGTTTGGGTGCGGGCAAGAGAGTAAAGTCCCGCCAGGGACGACAGAACTGTTCAGCGCATGGGAAAGATTCTTTCGCCCCTGGCGGGGCTTGGGGCTACGTGGTAACGCCATACCCACCGTTGAAACGGTGGGCTATTTTCGCCCATCCCTCCGGTCAGGATGAAACCGAAACTCGGAATCAGCAGCAAATGCGTACAAAAAAAGAAGCCGCCTTTTCAGGCGGCTTCGTGAAATAACTAACGGTCAGCTATTAGCTGCGACGACGGAAGATCAACAGCGCGGCAGCACCCAGTCCAGCGAGCGCGAATGTGGTCGGCTCCGGAACCGGAACGATGGCGAACGAGTTGAGACCCGTCAGATAGGTCAGGGTGGTCGACTGCGCACTCGCGGGCAGCGTGAGTGTCAGCGGGTTCGAGGCCCCGATGAGCACATCAGGCGTGCCTGCCTGCCAGGCTGCGAACGCGGCAGCCCAAGTGTCGTAGTTACCTTGCCAGGCAACCATCTGAACCATCGCCTGGCCACCCCAGTCAACTCCGGGCACCGCACGCGGAGGGTTGGTGACACTAACATAACCTGCGTTGGGAGCAGCTCTGAAGTTCACCCAGGTCAGCGTGGTCGTCGTCGGCTGATACATCATCGACAGGTTGCCCACCACATTGGCGGCAACATTTGCGGCAGTCCCTGTGGTCGGCCCGCCAATGAGCGCCGCTCGCCACAGAGTGTTACCGCTGTCGAGCAGAGGTCCGGCCATGTCGCCCAAATGCACCTGTGCATTAACGGGCGGCGTCGAGCTGGCGTAGAACGTTCTGAACTGAACAACGCCTTGTGCGAATACGCCTACTGTAACGCAACTTAGCAGGGCTGTTAGTAGGATTTTTTTCATGTTGGTTTACTTAGTTTGTGGTTTGTTGTGGATTTGTAATTGATGTTAAGGTTTAGGGGAAGCCAATGGTAATCCAGTTGACCGTGTGCACTGCGCCAGCCTGCTTCAGGAAGAAGCCTTGGCCAACAGTAACCACCGGGGGTGAATCCCAGCCCGGGGCGCCACCACCAGCATAGACGTTCTCGATGTAGGTCGAGCCGTCCCAAGTCAACAGCGAGTCGTTCGCAACCATGTTGGTGAAGTTCAAATGAGCATCCGCGAACAGGTCACCCGCAACAGGCACCTTCGAGCTGACGAGACTGAACGCCGTTGTCATCGAGTTGGTCTGGAGACCCGCGAGCACTTCGCCCACGAACGTGATAGTCGCCGCAGTGGTCGTCGGATTCTTGATGAAGAATCCCGTGCCTGGGGCGATGACCGCATCCGGAACGTCCCATCCTGCCGCACCACCGCCGCTGTAAACGTTCTCAAGGAACGTCGAACCATCCCAAGATAACAGCGAGGAAGTCGCTGGCAACTGGCCGGCAAGAACCGTCCCCACAGTATTATCAGGGGAGGCTTTCAGCGGATTGCCGATCAGGACGAAGCTGGGAGCCGCCGCTGACCCCGCAGGCACTGCCTGATTGACATAACCGACGATGTTTAATGAATACACTTGCGCCACAAGTGTGGACGCACTAACTGCGAGTACAGCTAGTCCTAACAGTATTTTTGTTCTCATATGTTTGTAGTTTGTGTTTACCGTGTGTGCCCCAACTATTGCAAAGCGCCAGACCCGTGTCAACGGTTTATTAAACTTTTTTTGAACAATTTTCGCCCCGGGATTGTTACTTTCTATCCCCAGGATTTGCCCCGGTGACAGCGCGGTTGTCCTCCGATTACACACAAATCCAATTGGCAACAAAAGCACTATCTATGCCATGGTTAGGAAGCGCGTCTTCAGAAATGCGCATTGTTTTGCCAAACCGTTGAACAGATGAACGTCTGACGTTGGACCTCCAACGCTGTGACCTTCCAACGTTAACGATAATGTGACTGCCGAAGCTGTGCCTCAGTTACTTCTTAAGATTTGGCCCCGAGCTGGTTGATGCCCTGGGTGCAGGGCGGGGCGGTCTCGGGTTGACTGACGACCAAGTGTAAAGGCCTCCAGGGAACTCCGGCGATTCGAGCCAGTCAATCATCAAATGCAGCTCGATCGCCGTCAACCCCAGCCCCGAACCTCGTGCGAAGGACACTTCTTCCGGCCCGGTCCTGGACAGCACTGTTCTCGATTCCAGCAGCTTCTGCTCGAGGGCTTTAAGCCAGGCGACGCTCAGTGCGTTCTTCGGGAGCTGCGGCTTGTTGAATATGACGCGGAAGAGTTGGCCGATGTACAGCCATTCGCCAATGCGTGACCCCGTCAGTTCCCAATCGTAGTAAAACACGTTCGTGCGGCTAATGACTCCCTGGAGGGTCTCGGCCGACGGCGGCGGGTTGGTGCTCGTGTCGGCGGCAAGTCCCGCCACCAGAAAGCCGCCATTCGTGGCCGATTCGATAATAGGAGCAATAAACGGGACCACCTTCCATAGAACAGCATTTCGGTTCGTTGAGTTCTCGAAATACCCGGTGGCGTTGGTGGCCAGCCATGGATTCGCTTCCTTCAGCAGATGGCCTCGGATCTTGTCCAGGAGTTCGTCCGGTTTCGCGGTGGCCGCCGCGCTATAACTATGGAACGGGATTCCCCACCGTGCCCACCAGAATATCTGGTTAGGTGGTTCACCCAAATCGAGATCCTTCCACAATTTCAACGACTGCAACCAGGGCCGGATGCCCTGCAAGCCCGTCGAGCTGTCCAACGGTTCGTGCAACAAAGTAGTCGGCAGGTTCCACTTCTCAATTGTGAAGGGCAACGGCTTGGAGAAAGTCAGTGTGCCCCGGCTCTGAACGTCTTTGCCGTCCCCGATGCAGGTCAACGATGCTCGGGGAAGCTCAATGGGCAGGCCGATCTTTTGTGCGAGAGCGGGCCACAATCGCTGCGAATCCAAATGAGCTTCCAGCCAGAAGCTGGTGGTGCCCGGTTGAAACGGGTTACCTCCCGGGTTCGCCTTAATGCGCCCGGTGAGGTCCGCCAGCAACGCGCTTTGGCCAGAGGATAGGCTCAGCAACGTCCAACCGCCGGAGCGGGTGAACGACACGGTCGAAGGCGGAGCGGCGGCGGAAGAGGGACCGGACGCAAGGTTGATGGTCCAGCCATCCGTGGCCGATTCCGCCGAGGCTTTGCTGCCGCTCAGGTTCTCCCCGATCGCCAGGAGGTTCGTTTGCCACGCAGCGTGCCGCTGGTCGTCCAACCGCACGGCGAGGACCGCCTCGCCGGGCTGGTTTGTGCGCAGGCGGACTTCGAGATAACATTCCTCTCCGACCAGGTCCTCGAGCAACGGGCGTGCCAGCGACGCCATCGGGTCGCTGGCAACCAACGAAGGGTAATTGGTAATGAGCGATTGATAATTCGTGATCGGCGGCTGGAGAGCGGGAATCGACTGCCGCCAGGGTGCGAGCGCCAGCTTATTAAGCGTCTGCGACAACAAGGCCGAGGTCTCCGGGAGTTCCCAAAGGGCCTTGAACCCGGCGGCGTTGGTCTCGGCCAATAACCTCTTCATTCCGAGCCAATGGACACGGGCCGCGGATTCAGGCGGGACCGGTTTTGCGGGAGCCGACTGCGTTTTGACCGGTTGAGAGGCTTTGTCTTCGGGGGTGGACTTCCTGCAGCCGCCGCCGAGCGTGATCAGCCCCGCGAGCAGCCCAAGACCACATTGTCTGATGCGCATAGCGGGGGCGCTTGTACCAGAGTGCCCGCCAAAAGACAAGGAAGGTTGGCGCGTTGAAGCGTTGAAGCGTTGAAGCGTTGAAGCGGAAATTGATTGCAGGCGCGGGCCCATCTGATAAACGCCTAGAATGCAAGCTGATTCCGCTTCACGCTTTCGAACGTTCCAGGATTTGGAGGTTTATCAGGTCGCGCGCGAATTTCGGAAAAGAATGTATCAAATCAGTCATAAAGTCCCGGAGTTCGAGAAATACGCGCTGGCCACGCAGATCAGGCGTGCGGCGGTTTCAGTCACCAACAACATCGCCGAGGGTCACGGAAGATACCACTACCTGGACCAAGTCAAGTTCCTTTTGCAGGCCCGGGGCTCGGTTGAGGAGCTGATCGACGACCTCACGGTATGTGCCGATGAGCGCTACGCCCCTGACAGCGACTTGCGAGAGCTGGAGTCCCTCGGTTGGCGTTTGCACCAACTCATAAATGGCTACGGACGGTACCTCCGCCGCCGCAAGGCGGCGGATTCGGCACAGTTGCACGAAACCTCTCCACTATACAGCGCCGGGGAGGATGATCCGTTTGGCGACGACCCGCTTTAACGCTTCAACGTTTTAACGTTTTAACGCTTCAACGCTTCAACGCTTCAACGCTTCCACGTTTTAACGTTTTAACGCTTTAACGCTTCCACGCTTTTTGATTGGCTTCCCACAGTCCCGCAGGCAACATTACGCCCCATTGATTCCGCCGCGATGCACAAAATAGAAATCCCTGCTTCGAGAACAGGCCCGCACGCTGGTTAACGCTTCTATGTTCCAGAATGTCGGCGAGATTGTGATCCTGTTTTGGCGCACGCTGCTGGCGATGCCGGCCGCGGTCCGCCAGCGCCAGAAGGTATTCGACCAGTTCTTCGAGATCGGCAATGCCAGCCTTTTGATGGTTTGTCTGCTGTCGTTCTTTATCGGCGGGGTCATCGCGCTGCAGACCGCGCCGGTGCTGGTCGAGCGGGGTTTGTCGAGCTACGTCGGCGGGGTCGTCGGCATCTCCATCTGCAAAGAGCTGGCACCGGTGATGATGTCAATTCTGATCGCCGGGCGCATTGGCTCCGCGATGGCGGCCGAAATCGGCTCGATGCGCGTTTACCAGGAGATCGACGCGTTGCGCACCATGAACATCAACCCGATCCATTACCTGGTAATGCCGCGGCTCATCGCCATAGCCGTCGCGCTGCCGATGCTGGTGACCTTTGCGATCCTCGTCGGCTGGCTCGGCGGCAGCCTGGTCTGCAGCGCCAATCACCGTATCGACGTGCCGTTCGCCGCCTTTTTCAACGCCTTGCGGGATGTGGTCGAGCTCAAAGACGTGGTCAACGGCGTCTTTAAGAGTTTCATCTTTGCGCTGGTCATCGGCGTTGTGTCCTGCCACCAGGGCCTCGTGACCATCGGCGGGCCACGCGGCATCGGCCGCTCCGTCACCAAGGCCGTGGTCAATTCCATCGTGCTGATCGTGCTGTTCGACTATATCCTGACCCGACTGCTGCTCCGGTGATGAACACAGCCGATCCAAACCACTATGGCGTCGGGGTCCAGGTCCGCGAACTGCGGAAGAGCTTCAACGGACTCGAGGTCCTCAAAGGGCTGAGCTTCCAGGTGCGGCCGGGCGAGGTGTTCGTGATCATGGGCCCCAGCGGCAGCGGCAAATCCGTGCTGCTGAAGCACATCATCGGCCTCGAAGAACCCGATTCCGGCGAGATCCTGCTCAACGGTGAATCCATCCAGGCCCCGGAAGTCATGGACCGCTACCGCCTGGCGATGGTGTTCCAATCCGGCGCCCTGCTGAACTCCCTGACCGTGGGCGAAAATGTCGGATTGTACCTCGCCGAGCACCGTCTCAAGCCTCCGGAGGAAATCGCCCGCGTCGTGGCGGAGAAACTCGAGGTCGTCGGCCTCAAGGACACCGAAGATAAACTCCCCAGCGACCTCTCGGGCGGGATGAAGAAGCGCGTCGCCATCGCGCGCGCGCTGGTGATTGAACCGCAGTTGATCCTGTACGACGAGCCCACCAGCGAACTGGACCCGCTCTCGTCGGTCGTCGTCGCCGAGGAAATAGTCAAGCTCAACGAACGAATTCAAGTCACGTCCCTGATTGTGTCCCACGACCGTGACCTGGCGTTTGGTGTCGCCGACCGCATCGCGGTCATTGACGACGGCCGGATCCTGACTATTGGCGAACCCGAGGAAATCAAGCGCACCGACGACCCACTCGTTCAACGGTTCTTGCACGCGACGTTCAAAAGACTGTAACTAAGGAAAGGTTAACTATGCGAAATACTCTGGAAACACGCCTGGGCATTTTCGTCGCCCTGGCGGTGATCTCCGCGGTCGTCCTCATTGAAATCGTCGGCGGCCTCGAACTCTTTCAGCGCGGCTATCATGTCAAAGCGGCGTTCGACACCGCGCAGGACCTCCAGAAAGACGCCCGGGTCAAGCTCGCCGGCGTCGAGATCGGCCGGGTCGAAAACATCGCCCTCGACCCCGCGAACAACAAGATCGTGGTGACCATGAAGTTGCATGCCAAACCTGGGGTGGTGAAGACCGACAGCACCGCTACGATTAAATTCACCGGCCTGCTCGGCCAGAACTTCGTTTCGCTCGATTTTGGGTCGCCTGACGCGCCCCCGGCCGAGGAAGGGAGCGTGCTGGCCACCCACGAGCAAACGGACCTCAGCGGGATGATGGCCAAAATCGACAAGGTCGCTACCGGGGTTGAGAACCTCACCAAGAGTTTCACGGGTGAAAAGATCGAGAACCTCCTGGGCCCGTTCACGGATTTCCTGAAGGCAAATCGGGAGCCGCTCACCGCGACGATCGCCAACCTCCAGGCGGTCTCGAGCCAGATCGCCCAGGGCCAAGGCACCGTCGGCAAGCTGCTCTACAAGGACGACTTGTATAATGCCGCTTACGCCTCCGTGACCAACCTCGAGGATGTGGCTACCCAGATCAAAGCCACCGTGGCGGATGCGCGGAAAGTCGTTGACCAGGTCAACTCCCGCCAGGGCACCGTCGGCAAGCTGTTCTATGACGAAGCCCTCTACCGCGAGACGACGGAATCCATGGCCACGCTGCGTGAAATCCTGCAGAAGATTAACCAGGGCCAGGGCACGGTCGGCAAAATCGTCAACGACCAGGAACTTTACAAGAATGCGAAGATGACTCTGCAAAAGCTCGATAAGGCCACCGAGGGCTTGGAAGACCAGGGCCCGCTCAGCGTGATGGGCATCCTGGTGAACAACCTGTTCTAGTGTCGGATTCCACCACAACCAACGGCTCGATCCCGGGTGCCCCGGCGCCCTCGCCGATGCGGCTGCGCTTCTGGGGTGTGCGTGGGTCAATCGCCACGCCGGGGCCGGGAACCCTCCTTTTCGGCGGTAACACGTCCTGCTTGGAGCTGCGCGCCGGTGGCCAAATCATCATCCTGGACGCGGGAACGGGCCTACGGTTGCTGGGCCGCCAGTTGGCTGCCGAGTTCAAAGGCCGGCCGCTCGAAATGGTGCTGCTCCTGACCCATACCCATTGGGACCATATCCAAGGTCTGCCGTTCTTCTTACCGGTGTATAATCCACAAAACCGGGTCCGCGTGGTGGGCTACGAAGGTGCCCGTTACGGTTTGCAGGCCGTCCTGAACAGCCAAATGGAACATCCGTTCTTTCCCATTGGCCTGCCCGCCAATGTCGCGATCGAGGAAACCAAAGACCAGAGCTTCCAAATTGGCCCGGTCCAGGTCACGGCTGCTCGCGCAAACCACCCGGGTGTCTGCGTGGGCTACAGGGTTTCGGCCGGCGGCCGGTCAGTCGCTTTCTTTCCGGACAACGAGCTGCGGGATCAGCCCGAGCGAACCGCTAATGGCGGGTCGCCAGGACCGACTGCCGCCGCCCCGCTCCGCGGACCCAACCGCGAACTGGCGGATTTCGTGCGTGGCGCGGATGTGCTGATCATGGATACCCAATATACCCGGAACGAATACCGGGACCATATCGGCTGGGGTCATGGCTGCATGGAGGATGTCGTAACCTTCGCACTCGTCGCCGACGTAAAGCGGTTGTTCCTGTTTCATCATGACCCCGACCACGACGACCAAAAGATCTCGGAGATGGTTGCGACCGCTCGCGCCCTTGTCGCCGAACGAAAAGGGGAGCTGGAAGTGGACGCAGCTCGCGAGGGCATGACGGTCGACCTCGCTCCCGTTGACCCGCACGCCGCTGCGGGCACTCGATAATCCCCAAGCCGGCATCTCTGCCGGCCGCCCGAACCAAGTACGGATTGTAGGCGCTGACATCGGGAGAAACCGAAGGCCGCAGAATGCCGCCGGCTATTAATTTGCCTCGTTCCCCGAACGGGGAGACTCCCTTTGGCTTCAACTCCTCAACGCTTTGGCGCTTCAACGCCTCCGCGCCCGATCGGACCCGGCGGGTTCCCATCCGAAATTATCGCGCGCGACTTGCCCCAACAACTCCACGTGAACAACCCTCCGACCAGCAGGATTATGGCAACGGCAGAAACCGTCCATTCCGTTAGCAACGTGCTCCTTTCATGGTCCGAGAATGGGAGACCCGTCGCCTGTCCAAGCCCAATAACACAGGTCGAACTGACCAAACCAAAAAGGCCTCCCGCCAGCGCCCATAATAACCAGCTCTTGCCGGACCTCACCGCAAGAAACCCGAACCACACCGCTGCCACACAAGCCAGCAGCCACGGAACCGCGTTGATGCTCATGAACGCCACTATAACCCCCGCGCTTCGGCTTTGCACGCAAGAACCTGAAGGTGCGGTATCGCCTCAGTCTTGAGTCGGAGCGCCGAGTTGTACTCGGCTTACACGCGGCCGTCGGCGCGCTTAAGCCGATTAGAAATCGGCGCTCCGACCCAAGACTGAAGGGGTGCAAAGTGCGCGGCCTTCAGCCGCGCGCCAGAATAGGGCGGAGACCAGGGCCGGCGAGAAGGGTCCCAGGGCTCACTGTTTCAGGGGAGCGGGTAATAACAGGAGCCCCGGAACCTTGGGGAAGAGACACGGCAGAGGTTTGGGCAGTGGCGCAAGCCGTTGAACGGTCGGGCGGCAGATCAAATTGGAAACGAACGCCGCCTGCCAGCCGGCGGCCACTCACTGCGAACGCGAGTGCGCCGCCGGCCCTTGCAGGCAAGGCCATCCGATACTGTCCGTTATGGTCGTGAGCGGAGTTCTGTGAGCCAACCCCGACCTGGCAGGGCCAGCCCACGCACTGGGCTCGCTTAGCTTGGGCTCGGACATTTCCCGGGACCGGTAGGAGCAGGGCGGTTAGCACGATGAATCCCGCCACCACGCTCAGCAGCTCGAGCAGCGTGTTTGCTCCGCCGCGATCCCTGGACCGAACGGCCTTCATAACCCATCAAGTCTTTAGCAGGACGAGTGCCGTACCGATTTCAGGCACAAACCGGGGTGCCGTATGGCTCCAACCGCGTGAAGATGACGCCTAATGCGTGAAAATGACGCCTACACTCCCCCAATCCACTTGCGGTTCTCCCAAACCGCCTTGAGTGAGGTCAGATTGCGGCCGTCGAAAATGTGTTTTGCCGCCTTGAGTACCTGGCCGCGACGGAGTGAATGCCACGCGTCGCTGGCGCTGATCGCTACGAACTGGATCACGCTCGGGTCCCGGTAACAGTCGATCATGCAGCGCGTACAGCCGTCCCGGATGAGCTTCGACTCGTCGAACTCATAAATGCTGCACATCGGTTTCTCCCAGAAATGGCAGCGGTACAGGTTCAGGTTCCAGTCCAGGTAAAAGTATTTGTGGCCGCCCAGGCAGCCGAACTTCTCCGGCTGCCGCCGCAGATGACGCTGCATTTCATTCAGTGACTCCAGAGGATTCACCACCGGGAACCCGCTGCGCTGCTTCATCTGCTTGATTTTCTCGAAAACCCCGATCAGCTCTTCCGTGCGATAATTGACCAGGCTGGAGTCGCTGAAACTCAGGTAACTCGAGGCGAGACTCGTTAGCGGGTAGCTGAAAGTGCAACTTGTGAAACCCAGCTCGGTCAGGAATCCGGGCAATTTCTCGTAATCTTCGATGAGCTTGCTGGCGGTCACGCTGGCGGTGGTCTGCACTTTCAGGCCCGCGAAAACCTCGTTCGCGTGCTGAATCTTGCGGCAGACGTCCGGCAGGCCACGGTTCTTCTCGTGCTTCGCAACCTCGTGCGCGTCGATCGACATGATGACGCTGGAAAGTCCCGCTTCCGCCAACTCGCGCATATTCTGATCGGTCCACAACGAACCGTTCGTGCAGACCATCGGACGAATGCCGCGCTGGGCGGCGTAAGCGGTCATGGCGCGCAATTCCTTGTGCACGAGCGGCTCGCCGCCCACGAACAGCAGGTAGCCAATGTGGTTTTTGACGCAAATGTCGATGACATCTCTGGCTTCCTGTAAAGTGACGCTTCGGCGTTGCTTCGGGTCGAAGCGGTCTACGGCAAAGCCGCAAAAATCGCATTTCGCGTTGCAGATATTGGTGATCGCAAATTGCAGGTAACCCGGCCCGCCGTGGTCCAGCACCTCGCGCAAAAGTCTCATCGCGTGCGTTTTCTGCCGCGGCGGCGGCGGGCCGCGACGCGAATCCTCCCCCACCGCGCTGGGAGGCGCGGCGGCGGACTGGCGATTGAGTGTGATGGCATTCATCCGGCTAAACTCGCGCATCTTGCCGGGAAATCCAGCCCCGGCGCAAACCTTCTTTAAGTCAGAACTCCGCATTCCCCGGCGTGCGGGCGAAGGGTATGACGTCACGGATGTTGCCTACGCCGGTGAGGAACATAAGGAGCCGCTCAAAGCCTAGCCCGAAACCGGCGTGCGGCACCGAACCGTAACGGCGCAGATCCAGGTACCACCAGTAGTCCTCCGGCTTGAGCTTGTGGAACTTCATGTTCTCCTGCAATTGGTCGAGCCGCTCCTCGCGCTGGGCGCCGCCGATCACTTCGCCGATCCCCGGCACCAGCACGTCCATCGCGGTAACGGTTTTTGCGTCCTCGTTCAGACGCATGTAGAACGGTTTGATCTCGCGCGGGTAATTAAACACCGTCACGGGCGATTTGAAGTGCTGCTCCGTCAGGAACCGCTCGTGCTCCGACTGCATGTTGACGCCGTAATCCACGGGGAACTCGAATTGCTTGCCCGATTTCTTGAGGATCTCGATGGCCTCGGTGTAGGGGACGCGCACAAACGGCCGCTCCACCACAAATTTCAGGCGCTCGTGTAATCCTTTGTCGACAAACTTGCCGAACAGGGCCAGGTCCTCGGCGCAATCTTCCAGGGCGTAGCGCGCCATCGCCTTGATGAACTCCTCGCCCAGGTCCATGTCGCCCCGCAGATCGCAAAACGCCATCTCAGGCTCGATCATCCAGAACTCGGCCGCATGCCGCGCGGTGTTGGAATTCTCGGCGCGGAAGGTGGGGCCGAAAGTGTAGATGTTGGAGAGCGCGCAAGCGAACGTCTCACCTTCGAGCTGGCCGCTGACGGTCAGGTAAGTAGGCTTGCCGAAGAAATCCGCCTGCGGTTTTTCATCGATGTTGCCCTTGAGGGTGGTGACGCGGAACATCTCGCCCGCGCCTTCGCAATCGCTCGCCGTGATGATCGGCGTGTGCACATAGACAAAGTCGCGCGATTGGAAGAACTCATGGACCGCGAACGCCAGCCGGCTGCGCACCCGGAACACCGCCCCGTAGAGATTCGACCTCGGCCGCAGGTGGGCGATGGTGCGGAGAAACTCGGGCGTGTGGCCTTTCTTTTGCAGCGGATAGGAAGCGTCGGCCGCGCCGATCAAGGCGACGTGCGTGGCGCGCAGTTCCCATTTCTGGCCCTGGGCCGGGGAAGGCACGAGTTTGCCGGTGATGGCCGCCGAGGTCCCAGTCACAAATTGCGCCAGGTGTTCGGCGCCGGGCACCCCAGCATCCACCACCACTTGCAGGCTGGCCAGGCAGGAGCCGTCGTTCAGCTCGATAAATGAAAAGCCCTTTGAGTCGCGCCGAGTTCGCACCCAGCCGGCGACCTCAAGATTTTCCCGCGGCTCGGTGGCCGCCAGGACGCGTTTGATCAAAGTTCGCATGCAGTGAATCCCGTTTGTGTGGAGCCCCTCACGGCGCTGCCCCAGCTAATACGAATGTGGAGAAACCGCCGCGGTCGAAGCAAGAGAGAAGTAGTGGAAAACCGTCGCCCGCAGAAACTCGTTGGTGGGGACCCTCAGGCTTTATGGCGGCCGAAAATGAATCGGGATGAACAGTGGAGTTACTCCTGTTCGAACCAGCCGTTTGACCGGTTAATCGTTAGGATGATCTGTCGGCGTCTGGCGTCAGTAACCTGGCCCCGCCGGTTCTTCAGTTCCGCCTTTGACACGAGGTGCAGCAAGTCACATTTGCAGAAAGTGGGCCAACTCAAACCGTCAGCAGTGTCCAGGATCACTTCAACGGGAGTGGCCTCACGGGAAGCTCTTTTGCTCGAACACATCAGCACGTTAATATCGGGTTTGTTGGCAACCCGGCTGAGAGAAGAAACGATCACAGCCGGATGGGCCTCAGGCCAGCCCGGCGGCTGGTAACTCCAGATTTCCCACGGCTTCATTCTTCGGGGGCCGGCTGCGGCAGCCTGGCGCAGTGGTGTTCCAGCGCGTCAAACTCCTCGTTTGGCACCTCCCAACTCTGGCGGCATTCCGCCTTTGAGAAGGGTTTGACATGTTCGGCAGCCAGCTTTTCCCGCAGCACTGGCAACCCTAGTCTGAGGCTCTGCCGGATCGCATCGGCCATTGAAAGACTCGTCTGCTTGGCAGTGCGCCGGATGTCGCCGTAGAGATCCGCGGGCAGATTCACGGGATAGGTAATTGTCTTCACATAAGGAATCTATGTGAAAAATGCGCGTTTGGCAACGGCGTTTGGCGCTACTCGCGCTGGAGCCCGAACTTGAGCACCGTCATGGAGCGGTAGACCTGGCCCGGCCGCAGCAGGGTCGAGGGAAAGGACGGCTTGTTGGGAGAATCGGGGAAGTGCTGGGTTTCGAGCGCGACGCCGCAATGGCGCGGATACGAGTAACCGTTGAGCCCTTCAAAGGCGCCGTTTGGAAAATTGGCACTATAAACCTGCACGCCCGGCTCGGTGGTGAGCATTTCCATGGTCCGGCCGGACTTGGGATTCTGCAGCCGGGCGGCCAGGGCCAGTCGCAGCACGGTGTTCGTGGCCTTTTCCTGGCTCATGATTCCCTGTTCCGGTTGGCCGTTAATTACAAAGCAATGGTCATAGCCGCCATTAAACTGCTTTTCCTTAATTTGGCCGATGCGTTCGCCGATGGGGCGCGGCTTGCGAAAATCCAGCGGCGTGTCGGCCACCGACGCCATCTCGCCCGTCGGGATCAGACCTTCATCCGCCACCAGGTATTTGTCGGCATTCACCGTCAGCAATTGCGCCAGCACGTTGCCGGATTCAGCCCCGGCAAGGTTCCAGTAAGCGTGATTCGAAAGGTTCACCACGGTGGCTTTGTCGGTCGTGGCCGTGTAATCCATCTTCCATTCGTTGCTGTTATTGAGCGAGTAAGTGACGCTGCAATCGAGGTTGCCCGGGTAGCCTTCCTCGCCGTCTTTGCTGTGGTAGCTCATTTTGACGCCGACGAAATCCCTGCCCTGCACCGGCTCGGCTTGCCAGACTCGCTTATCGAAACCCCGGCCGCCGTGGATGTGATTGCGCCCGTTGTTCCGCGGCAGCGAGTATTGCCGGCCGTCAATTGTGAATTGTGCGCCGCCGATCCGGTTGGCATACCGTCCGAGCACGGCGCCGAAGCAGGCGCTCCTTTTTTCGTAATCGCTCACCGTTCCACGGTTGATGGTGACATTGGTAAATCGGCCGTTCTTGTCGGGCACCTCGAACGAGTAAATGATCGCGCCGTAGGTCATCACCTTGGCGGTCACGCCGCTGGCATTCTGCAGCGTGTAGAGCTCGACGGCTTGACCGTCCTGCGTCGAACCAAACGGCTGTTGGTCGATCCGGGGCATCTTCGAGGACTGTCCGGCAAGAAGGCCGGGCGACAGAGCCAGGAGCAGACAGGGAGCAACGACAACATGCCAGAGAGATTTCTTCTGCATGGAAGCTATGCTGCCGCAAATGAGCGCGGCCTGGCAAGTCGTAGCGCAGGCCTTCATATCTCCTGCACCTTACTCTCCCCCCAAGAGAACTACCCGAACCGACGGCTCGTGCTTTCCACCCCTGAACCGGCGGGTTGGATTCCCCTTTCCTCCTCTGGAGGAGATGGCTGGGGAGGGCTGCGCGCACACACATGGGTTACAAAGCGGGAAGAGACATGGGTAACACTTTCGCCATTTTCCGAGGAGGCCCTTGTCGAACGGTTCATCGAAAGGACGGCAGGCCAAAGAGTGATCGGGGACCGTCGCCCGAACCAGGATCGTGCCCTCGCAGCCGTTCCCAGCAATTCTCATTTTGGCGTGGCGTGGGCGTCTCGCCCGCGAGTTCCTGGGGCGTCCCCGCCCCTTTTAGCCTCGATCGGCGGGACGCCGACCAAACCCGCGGGCGAGACGCCCACGCCACAACCCCAGAATGAGAACTGCTGAGCCGTTCTAAAAGATGCTTTACGACGAGAGTTAATTCCGCACATTGATCGCTGGCATACGCCTACTATGAATAGCTCAAAATCCTCCGCGATGAACCGGCGGCAGTTTCTCTGCGCGACGGGAATGGCAGCCACCGTTTTCCATGTCGCCCCCGGCCATGTCCTCCAGGGCGCCCAGAAGGTCTCCGCCAACGAAAAGATCAACGTGGCCGGAATTGGCATCGGCAGCCAGGGGGGCGGTGACGTCGACGCCGTGGCGGGCGAAGGCTGCAATATCGTTGCCCTCTGCGACGTGGACGACAGCTACGCGGGAAAGAAGTTTGCGCAATACCCGCAGGCTAAACAGTTCAAAGATTTCAGGGTGATGCTGGACAAGATGGACAAGGAGATCGACGCGGTAGTTATCGGGACCCCCGACCACACGCATGCCGTCATCGCCATGGAAGCGATGAGGCACGGCAAACACGTTTATTGTGAAAAGCCCCTGGCGCACTCCTACCACGAGGTGAGTGCGTTGATGGCGGCGGCCAAAAAATACAAAGTCGTCACGCAGCTCGGGAACCAGGGACATTCCAGCGGGTCCATCCGGCAACTCTGTGAATGGGTCTGGGCGGGCGCGATCGGCCGGGTGCACACTGTCCACGCCGCTTGCGACGCGTTCAAAGAGGTCTATTGTCAGCTCCGAAACCTGGACAAGATCAATCAGCATTACGACGTGCCCAAAAGCCTCGATTATGACCTGTGGATCGGCCCGGTACCGTTTCGGCCCTACACGCCGTTCTGGGTGCATTGGAACTGGCGCGGCTGGATGCCGTTCGGCACCGGAACAATTGGTGACTGGTTTTGCCACGTCATAGACCCCTCGTTCTGGGCACTGAATCTCGACGCTCCCTCCAGCGTGCAAGCGGAGGTCACCGGCTATGATCCCGCCAACGATGGCCTGACTTATCCGCCGGCAACCAGGATCACTTTCAAGTTCCCCGCCCGGAAGGAGCGCGGCCCCATCACGCTGGTTTGGCACGATGGCAATAACCGCATCCCGACCCCGCCGGAGTTCTCAAAGGACGACAAAGTGCCGGGCACCGGCGCAATCCTCTTCGGTGACAAAGGAATGATCGTCCACGGGTCCCACGGCGCCGGCGGCTGCTATCTCACGCCGGAAAAGCTAATGGACCAATACTCCGGCAAGAACGCCCCGCCGGAAAAAATCCGGCGGGTGAAGAACCACCACTGGGACTGGCTGGAGGCGATCCGCACCGGACGCGAGGCCGGCTCGAACTTCCAATACGGCGGACCGCTGACGCAAGCCGCTCTGCTGGGCGCCATCGCTACCCGTTTCCCCGGGCAAACGCTCGAGTGGAACGCCAAAGCAATGAAGTTCAGGAACCACAAAGAGGCCAACGCCTACCTCAACCCGCCTTACCGCCGCGGCTGGAAGCTGTAAAACCCGGCGCGCGGACTTCAGTCCGCAGCGATGTTCGAACGACCGTTGTGTTCGGAATGCAGAAGCCCCCGTGATGGTGGACGTTGCTGCGGACTGAAGTCCGCGCGCCGATCATTTCGTCGGCC
>DATDCV010000752.1:0-3564 GCA_036524155.1 Verrucomicrobiia bacterium | reverse complement strand
GCGCTGCAGGCGGCTGGTTAGATCACTGCTATCTTTCTGTTTCTTATCAGCTTCTATTTCCATCGCAGGCTCCCGCCAGATTTGCAGGTTGAAGGCAGTAGTTAATTGAATCAACAGAAAATTGGAGATGGCGGATCAGGCGGTGCGGAGTGTTGAAAATTTCGCCCACAATTTCGTGCTTGACGCCCGGTGCCGAAGAGAGATTCTTCGACCGTGGAACGGGGAAAATGCAGTTTCTGTCGCCGTTCAACGCACTTACCGCAAGGGCTACATCGTGCGCACAGGGGTAACTCTGTCCAAGTCAGTGCGCACACGAACAAAGGATAAGACACCATGGCCAGCAAACTGAACCCAAAGCTGCTTCGATTTTTCAGCGACCAGTACAAACCTGGGACCGTCGCCCTAGTCGGCACCAAAGACTTTATCGGCAAGGCGATCCGGGAGGCCCAGCGCAAGGTCACGCAGGATGGCGAACCTTCGCTATGGTCCCACGCCTTCATCCTTGGGGACCAGAGATGGGACTTGCGCGGGCCGGGTGTCAGCAGAATGAAAAGTGTTTATTTGTTTGAGAGCGATATAAAACTAAAGCTCTTCAAGCCCCAACTCCGCAATGGCGCCCAGGAGAATTGGATCGGCAAGTGGTGTTCGGAAGACGTGGAGCATGCCGCGGTGGTTGATTTCGGGCTCAGCGACGATCAGCGAGACGGCGTGCTGGCGACGGCTTTGCAGTTGGTCGATGAGCAGGTTCTGTATCCGATCCAGGAGCTCGTTGGCACCTGGCTGGCGATCATCGCCGGAAGACAATGGCAGGTGAACCCGTTGAACGATCCCCACGCTATGTATTGCAGCGCCTGTGTAAGATAGTGTTAGCAGAAGGCAAAAAAGGACTTCCTGGGGGCAGGCGTCAGTGTTTCCAACACCACACCGGAGCACGTTGCCCAAGGCGGCATGGAGGCCGGTACGCTGGTGGCGTACAAGAAGTGACCCTTGCCTGGGCCAGTGTTTTTGGACGCCCAAGAAGAACCGGCGCCAGGACGACCGACATAAACATTAACCAGAGATAATACCATGGAAAAGGACTTCCACTATTACATGACCTACGCGCTCGCGAAGGTGAGCGGCCTCGAGAAACCGGAGATTACGGCGTACGCCTCGCAGTTCGTGGATGACAACAACGAAGGCCAATTCGTCATCGACGAGCAGGGTGTGCCATTCCCCGAGAAGCTCCGGGCCAATGGGGGATACTATTATCCCATCATGACCCAGTCGCTTTCGCCGAAATCCTTGGATCCGTACGTGCAGAAATACGTGTACGTGCCGTTCCACTTCCTGCCCGGAGACAATAGTGTAACGATTAATGGCAAGAAGAACCCGCTCAACACAACGCCCAACTCACCCAATGCGCAGAAGGTCCTGGGTGAAGCGCTGCTAACGCAGAACCCCTATCGCGTCGGTATCGCGCTCCACACCGTGGCCGACACCTGGTCCCACCAAAATTTCACCGGGTTGCGCGAGGACTGGAATGCGGTGCATCCGTGGTACGCCATCTTCAAGGCGATGGTCCCAAACATCGGCCACGCGGAGGCAGGGCATGCGCCGGACATCATTTCGGAAACCTGGACGGACTTCCGGACCAAAGAGAAAATCAACAACAAGAAACGTGCTTTTGAAGCGGTGGCCACCCTCTACAAAAGCCTGGCGGCCAGCACCGGCAAGGGTCCCGCGTGGTCCAATGTCCAGAAACATTTCAAAGCCTTCATCAACGAAACAGATTACGACACCCGCATTCGAAACATCGTAGCCTACCTGGACAAGAATTATGGCGAGGTTGTCGAGAAGTACGACCAGAACCATTGGATCAACGACGCCCTGGACAAGACTGGTGATGAGGTGACGATGAAGCCGGGTTTCGCCGAAACGGACTGGTATGAGTTTCACCAGGCAGCCAAGGCGCATTTCGCTTTGGTCATGAACTTGATCAGCGGCATTCTGTAATTGGCTTCCTATCGTTCGCGGCAGGGGGTCATCCGGATATTTACAGCGCGCGCATGACGGTCCTGCCGCCAAGGCGGGCTTGGCCGTGAACGGCTTTCGGGTATTCGTGTCGCAGGTAACGGGACGGCCTGGGAACGTCAACCCTAAACTCACTAAAACACTGCAGGACTGTAGGATGGCGACAAGCTCGGGGAAAGGGGCGCCGATCTTTTCAGATGGTAGCAGAGCGGCCTGCCTTTCATTCTATAACCGACCCGTCGCGACCACAGGAGACAATCCTCGGCAAGGCGACCACCGGTCTCAAGGAAGGACGTGGGCTGGTGCTGGTTTTGGTGAGCCTGCGGTAGGAAGCAGCGCCGTGAGAGTATCACGCCTTCCGCTTTCGCCCTTGCCAACCGGGGCCGCCTCGCTTGAAATCAGGGCGAGCGTTTATGACCAAAGCCCCACGTTACAGCATAATTCTCGCCGCGGGAAAGGGCACCCGCATGCAGTCGGCCTCTTGTCACAAGGTCTGTTTCCCGGTAGATGGCGTGCCAGCGATCAACCGCGCGATCACCGTCTACCGCCAATGTGGCATCGCCCGCCACATTGTCGTGGTGGGTTCCCTGGCAGGTCAGGTTGTCGAGACCGTCGGCAAGGTGTTTTCCAATGTGCAGTTCACCTACCAGGCGGAGCAGGCCGGCACCGCGGACGCCGCCCGGACCGGCTTGCGCGCGCTCGCGGAAGCCAGCGACTCCACTGACGTCCTGCTTGTCGCCGGCGACCGGATCATCGAGCCCACTGTGCTCGAACGGCTCTTCGACCTTTTCTATTCCGAGGAATGTGCCCTGGCGCTCATCACGACTCCCGGGTCTGAGGACTCAAGCCAGGCGCGGATCCTCGAAACGCCCGACGGCACCCCGCTGGCCATCGTCGAGACGGCCGACATTTCTCAACGCCAGGTGTTTGCGGACCTCCGGGAGCGCGCGGCGCGAGAATCGCTCACCACCGCGGAAGTCCGCAGCCTGATCCGCGACGGGTTCGCTCGCCGTGGCGTCCAGCCCTCCGACACGAAGCTGCGCGCGGCTTTCGGCGCATTGTGGGAGGCGGTCACGCGTAACGAACCCGAGCCCGCCGATTGGCTGAGCCTGGCGCCCGAGCGCCTCGGCCGGTTTGAGTTTGGGCTGCCGGGCGGGTCGCTCTGGCGGCAGTCGCCGAACGAAGTGCGCCGGATCCGTTGGATGAACAATTCGGTTTACGTCCTCAAAGTTGGCGCTCTGCGGCACGCCCTGTCGCGTCTCGATCGCGACAATGCCCAAAAGGAGGAATACCTTTCGGCCATCCTCGAGATCCTCGCCCGCGACAAGGACCGGTTCCGCATTCGCGCGCTTCGGGTGGATCGCCCGGATTACGTTTTGGGCTACAATGACCCTGCTGAACTCCTGGAGGTCGAATCCATCCTCCGTGCTCGCAAGCAAGGCCGGCAGGCTTGCGAGTTGGAGGAAGGGCCGTCGTACCGCCCGGTGGCGGCCTGGCGCGCAGAATTCGAAGCGGCGACAGACGGTTCCAACTCCGGTGCCTCGGCGCTGC
>DATDCV010000751.1:0-2026 GCA_036524155.1 Verrucomicrobiia bacterium | reverse complement strand
AGAACGGAGCACGGCTGAGCATGAGCCGCCGATACCGGGACAAGCTTCCCGAGCTCGGAGGCCGGTAAGGACGCTTTCCCCAGCGTCCCCAATCCCCGTTTTCGAATGTAGGAGACGAGCATTTCAATCGCTGGGCGCTTGGTGGGTCAGAGGAACTGGAGAGACTTGCGCTGGGTTGCTGCTAATCTCAGCACAGCAACGATTCGGCGGAAGTCATGGCCGGTGTTACCATGGTGCGTGCGAGCCCGTAGACGAGCTTGGTTCCCTTGGGCAGACGTTGAGGCGTTTGGTGAAGCGTTCACATCCGGTGAAAGCTATCCCGTTTGGAAGATTGGTTCTACAGGTCCGAGGGCCGGACCGGATCGGGGCTTTTCAATCAGCATCGATGAAGACAAAAAAGCACATCCAATCCCGTCACGGCCCAAAGGCCTCACGCCAGAGTAAATCCAAAAAGCAGCCTTGGAAAGTCATCCATCCCCATGCTGCCGGGATCGATATTGGCGCAACCGAGCATTATGTGGCCGTGCCTCCGGATGCGGTGCCTGCGGGTGCGAGCAACGTCAGAAAGTTTGGGTGCTTTACAGAGGACCTCGATGCCCTGGTCGAATGGTTGAAGGCCTGCGGGGTGGATACTGTGGCGATGCAATCGACGGGGGTTTACTGGATCGTGCCCTTCCAAAAGTTGGAAGTGGCGGGGATAAAGCCGGTATTGGTCAATGCCCAAATGCTCAAGCTGGTACCGGGCCGCAAGACCGACGTTCAGGAATGTCAGTGGATTCAGCAGTTGCATACCTATGGGCTGCTGGCAGCGTCGTTTCGGCCTACTGACGCGACCTGCCGATTGCGGACGCTGGTTCGGCACCGAGCCAACCTGGTGAGCAGCGGTGCCGAGCACATCTTGCACATGCAAAAGGCGCTGACCCAGATGAATATCCAATTGCACCAGGTCGTGAGCCATCTGACCGGTGAGACCGGGTTGCGCATCCTCAAGGCTATCCTCAAGGGCGAGCGTGACCCCTACAAACTGGTGGAGTTGCGCGACGCTCAAATCACCCGTAGCACGAAGGCGGAAATGATCAAGGCGCTGAGAGGGGATTGGCGTGCGGAATTGTTGTTCGTACTGGAGCAGAGCTTGAAGGCGTGGGAATTCGATCAGGAGCAAATGCGGGCGTGCGATCTGCAAATCGAGGGGCAACTAAAACAAATGCCCTCCGCCCCGCGGGCACCTGCAAAAGAAGCCCCGTCGGCGCCCGATCCGCTGGCCCGTTCGAAGCCCCGTCCCAAAGCCAAGCAATCGCGCAAGCGCAACGATCCGGAAAAGGATTTGGGGCCGGAACTGGCGCGCATCGGCGGAACGGATCTGGCGGCGGCACACGGGCTGCGTCTGCTGACGGTGCTGACGATCCTCTCAGAAACCGGGGTGGATATGAGCAAGTGGCGCAGCGCCAAAGCTTTTACCTCGTGGCTAGGCCTCAATCCCAACAATAAGATCAGCGGGGGCCGAATTCTGAGCAGTCGAACCCGCAAGGTTGTGAATCGGGTTGCAACCGCCCTGCGCCTGGGGGCTATGGGCGTCGCTGAGACCGAAACCTGGCTGGGTTCCTTTCACAGGCGAATGCGTGCGAGACTCGGGCCGGCCGGCGCAAACACCGCCACCGCACGAAAAATCGGTACGGTTGTCTACCATCTGCTGAAAACAAAGGAGCCCTTTATTGACCGCGACCTGCTCGCTTATGAGGCGCGTGTCTATCGCCACAAGCTCTCACGCCTGAAAAAACAAGCCAAAGCACTGGGATATGAACTTATCCAAACATCTCAACAACAAACAGTCGTGGAGTAGTTCCCGGAGCAGTTCCTTGGAAGGTGACGAGTCTCAAACTACGAGTGCTATCGCCACGGAAATTAGAGACTCGTCACCTCGTCTCCTACAGTGGACATGATTTTCCAGACACGCTCTTAGGCCTTTCGCTCTATTGGGTCGGCCACCGGCAAGCTATGGGGCGTCACGTCCTGGTAGCGGTTGGTT
>DATDCV010000750.1:0-17342 GCA_036524155.1 Verrucomicrobiia bacterium | reverse complement strand
GTTCATCTGCTGTCCGAAGCGGCTCCGCAACCAACTAGTTACGGTTTAGCTTTGAATAACGCCATCAATGCCCCTGTCGACGCGCCTACCTCCGCCGCCACACCCACGCCGGCGGCTCCGCAGGCATCGCCGCCGCAGGAGTTGCGGTTAGTAACCCGCGTGGCTGCGCCACCCACCGCCGCGACTTCGAAACAGGAGTTCCTTTTTCAGGATGCCGCCCGGAACCTCACCAAGCCGCTCCCGGACAGGTCGTTTGCCCGAACTTCCTCACAACCCGAACCGGCCTCTGCGGCGGCGTGGACCGCGAAGGATTCAGTTTTGGTCTCCTTCAAAGTGCAGCCTGTCGGCGACCTGCTGCGAATTATCGACGGCGACGGCTCCATTTACAGCGGGTTCCTGGAGAGGCGAACGGGAGACTCGGACCGTCAGACGCCCACCGGCGGAATCGGGGGAGCGTCGGTTGGGCGGAACTTGGCATTACGACCGGTAAGGACCCCAGGATCCGCCGTGACAGCGGGCGTGCCGACTTATCTCTTCCACGTGACGGGCACCAACAAGACGCTGAATCAGAAAGTGGACTTCACGGGCAGGATAACTCCGCTGACCAACGGGGTGGCACCCAGGATTCCTTCGATAACAGGGGCGACGACTCGCGAGGGGGCGCCCCGGTGGCTGGTGAACTCGAAGATTGAGGGGAAAGCTCTGGTCAACGACCGGCAGCAGTTCGAGGTGAACGCCGCTCCGGCCGGGCCGTGATGGCGGCAAGGCAGTTCCCTCTGTGAAATCGCAGAAGGCGGTGAGCCACATTGTCGCCCACTGAGTCGGGCCTCTCGTCCTGCCTCGGCGCGATGAGCGGAGGAAGCAGTGGACGGCAAGCCGAAACAGGACCTGCCGATCGAGGCGTGTCCCCAACCTTGCGCAGTCGAAGCGTTCACCCCTATCCTCCGGCCAATGAACAACCTGACGAGAACAAGCTTCATCAAGGAGGATCCGTGGCGAATCTTTCGGATCATGGCCGAGTTCGTGGATTCATTCGAAACACTGTCGCAGGTGGGGCCGGGAGTAACGGTATTTGGGTCGGCGCGGGTGCGACCGGGGAACCCATATTATCGGGCGGCGGTGGAGTTATCAAAGGGGCTGGCGCAAAACAACCTGGCGATCATCACCGGCGGAGGCCCGGGGATCATGGAAGCCGCCAACCGGGGTGCGACCCAGGCGAAGGGGAGGTCCGTGGGCCTGAACATCGAGCTGCCGCACGAACAGAAGGGCAATCGTTTTGCCAACATTCCAATCAATTTCCATTACTTTTTTTCCCGCAAGGTGTGTTTCGTGAAATACAGCCTGGGCTTTGTGTTCATGCCCGGAGGGTTCGGCACCCTGGACGAGTTTTACGAGGTGTTGACGCTGGTGCAGACGGAACGGATTCCAGAGTTCCCGCTGATCCTCTTTGGAAGCAGATATTGGAAAGGGCTGATTCGCTGGATGAAGGACCATCTCGAGACAGAGAAGTTCATCAGCCCTGGAGACCTGCAATTGTTCAGGATTTGTGACAAGCCAAAGGAAGTAATCGACATCATCCTCGACTACGAGCGCAGGGTGGGACCTCCCGAAATGGTCCCGAGAGCATTCGCGTGATGACGGGCGCGGCCCGGCTGGAAAAAAACGGAATCCCCGTTCGGCGCCCGCCGCCGCCACCACTTGGTTGGTGGCGGTTGGCAAAGTCAATCAATATGAGCGAATCAGGGTTGAGTGAATCCATGCGTGGCGCGGGATGCTGGGAAGCCATAAAGAGCAAACTTCAGTAGTTGAATATGAGTGGGCCGGTTGAAGATACTGCGGAGCTATGAACACGATGCGAGGTCGGTTTTTTGTGTTAGCGGTGTTGGGGCTGGTGAGCTTCGCAGCAGGGTGGCCGGCAGCGGCTGCCGATTCAGACCGGGCCAAAGCGCTGTTCAGGAATCCGCCGCGGGAGTATTCGACGGGGCCGTTGTGGGTATGGAACGACCTGCTGACGGAAGCCCAAGTCCGGGACACGTTGAGGGACCTGGCGGCGCAGAAGATCAAGCAGGTTTGGGTGCACCCGCGGCCTGGGTTGATGACGCCGTATTTGTCGGAGGAATGGTTCCGGTTGTGGGAAGTGTCGCTGGAGGAGGCAAAGCGCCTGGATATGAACGTGTGGATCTACGACGAGAATTCGTATCCGTCGGGTTTTGCCGGGGGATTGGTGCCCGAGGCGATGCCCGAATCGCGCGGCCGGGGGCTGGCGTTGAAGGAAACGGAGTCGGCGCCGAAGTGGGGGGAAGACACGATCGGGGTGTACCGGTTGAACGGAGATCGCATCGAGAACGTGACGGCGGCGGCGAAGGGGGGCGAAGCGCTGGAGGCGGGGCGGTACCTGGTGGCAAGCCAGGTGCGGTCGAAGGATTCGCCGTGGCACGGGAACCGGTGTTATGTGAACCTGCTTTCGCCCGGAGTGACGGAGAAGTTCCTCGATCTGACGTTGGAGCCATATCGGCGGGAATTGGGGCGGGAGTTTGGCCGACGGATTCCCGGGGTGTTCACCGACGAGCCGAACATCCGGCCGGCGGGAGGTTTGCCGTGGAGCGAAACGCTGGCGGAGGAATTTCAGAAGCGCTGGCGGTACGACCTGCTGGATCACCTGCCCAGCCTGGGCAAGCCGGTTGGGGATTGGCAAAAGGTCCGGCACAACTACTACGCGGTATTGAACGAGCAGTTTATCGAGCACTGGGCGAAGCCGTACCACGATTACTGCGAGAAAAACCACCTTCAATTCACGGGTCATTACTGGGACCACGATTGGCCGGACTGCGTCGGCGTGCCCGACAACATGGCGATGTATGCGTGGCATCAGTGGCCGGCGATTGACTGTCTGATGAACCAGTACGCGGAGCACACCCACGCGCAATTCGGGAATGCGCGGATGGTGAAAGAGCTCTCGAGCATAGCAAACCAGTTGGGGCGGAAACGAACGTTGTGCGAGGTCTACGGGGCTGGCGGCTGGGACCTGCGATTTGAGGACATGAAGCGGATCGGCGACTGGCTGGAGGTGCTGGGGGTCAACATGCTGAACCAGCATCTTTCGTACGTGACGATTCGAGGGGCACGGAAACGGGATCATCCGCAATCATTTTCCTACCATGAACCGTGGTGGGAAGCGTATCACATTTCCGCCGGTTACTTTGCGAGGTTATCGGCGGCGCTGTCGCAAGGCGAGCAGATCAACCGGGTGCTGTTGCTCGAGCCGACCACCACGGCGTGGATGTACCAAGGGGACGAAGCGAAGCTGCGGGCGCTGGGAGAGGCGTTCTTCAAGCTGATCATGGAGTTGGAGGCAGCCCAGGTCGAATATGACATCGGGTGTGAGGACGTGATCGCGAGGCACGGCAAGGTGGTGACCGGTTCGGAGCGGCCGCTGGTGGTTCGTGGAAAATCGGCCGTGCTGAAGCTGGCCGGGGCAGCGGCTTTGGAGGTGGGAGCGCGGGCCTACTCAACCATCGTGATCCCCCCGCTGACGGAGAATCTGAACGGCCGCACGGTGGAACTGCTGCGGGAGTTGCTGGAATCAAAGCCGGGGGGCGAGGTGCTTTGCGCGGGGGAACCGCCGGGGCGGATCGACGGGGCGGTTGCGCCGGGCGGCTTGGGCCTGGCCAACAATCCGTTTTGGACCAGAGTCGAAGCCTCCAACGTTGTGAGCCGGCTCAATGCGCTGCCGGGCCGCGACCTGGTGATCACGAGGGCGACGAATGACAAAGGGAAACTCTTCCATCATCGGCGCACGCTGGACGATGGCGAGTTGCTGTTCCTGGTCAACACGAGCAGTGAAGAGCGATCGGCCGGCTGGATCGAATCGGGGATGAAGGGGGCGGAGAACTGGGATTTGTACCGCGGCGAAGTCAAAGGTTACGCGTTTGAGTCATCGGGGAGCAGCGTTCGGGCAAGGTTCGACCTGCCGCCATCGGGCAGCCTGCTGCTGTTCCTGTCGGAAAAAAGCCGGGACCCATCCCGCGAAACGGAACCACGCGAGACAATGATAGCGCCGCTGGCCAGTCCGGAGGTTCGGAGGCTGGAACCTAACATCCTGACACTGGACTTTGTGGACGTCACGGCGGGAGGCGAGACGCGGACCAACGTCTATTTCTACCAGGGCAACCAGTTTGCGTGGAAGAAGAACGGGATGGAGCGCAACCCATGGGACAGCGCCGTGCAGTTCAAGGACGAACTGATCTCGAAGCGATTTCCGGAGAGCAGCGGGTTTCGGGCGACGTATCGGTTCACGATCGCGGGGGCAGTGCCGGAGGATTTGGCGATCGTGGTCGAACGCCCGGACTTGTACACGATTACGTGCAACGGCCGCGCGGTGCTGGCGGCCGCGGGGCGGTGGTGGCTGGACAAGGCCTTTGGGGTTATCCCGCTCGAGCGGGCGGCGCAGACAGGCGAGAACGAGGTCACCATCCAGGCTTCGCCGTTTAGGATGTTCCACGAGATTGAACCCGCGTATGTGCTGGGAAGTTTCGGGCTGGAAACGGTGGAGCGAGGTTTTGTGATCGGGGCCGACCGGACAATCACACCGGGGTCCACCGGGCGGGTCGGATGGAATGAGCAAGGGCATCCATTCTACGGTGCGGGGGTATCGTATCGGGAGCGATTTGAAGTGAAGGCGAAGTCGGGACGCTACAAGGTAGTGCTGCCAGACTGGCTGGGGAGCATCGCGAAAGTAACCGTCAACGGCAAGGCGGGTGGCTTTATTGATGCGCAGCCGTATGAATGCGAGGTGACGAAGCAAATTCGGGCAGGAAGGAACGACATCGAGGTGACAGTGGTCGGGACGCTAAAGAACACGCTGGGGCCGCATCACGGGAATCCGAAGTTGGGAGCGGCGTGGCCGAGCGCGTTTCAGCAGGGGCCTGAGCAAGGGCCCCCGCCCGGGAGGCGATACAGCACGGTTGGGTATGGGCTGTTTGAGCCGTTTCTGTTGAAACGGTTCTAAGCAGCGAGGCAGGAATTTGCCATTGGCCTCCCAGTGGCACCCCAGGGACAGCCGGGCTTAACGAGTGGCAGCGGGGTGAAGACCCGCGGGATGCGGATCCTATGGTTCGACAGGGACGAGGCAAGTAACGAGAGCCCCGCCGCGGGGACCGGCGGCCTGAACAGTGAGAGAACCGCCGACCAGACTGGCCCGGTATTTCATGATACGCAAACCCATGCCGGTGGATTTGCCGCGCAGGTCCGGGAAAGGCAGCCCGCTGCTGGCAACCGTAAGAGCGAGGCCGTCGGTGACACGGCGGAGCGTGATCGCCACCCTTTTGGTCTTGCCATGCTTGATGGCGTTGGTGACGGCTTCCTGGACGATCTTGTAGAGTTGGGTGCCGATGGGAGGACCGACGGGAGGAATTTCCCCCTCGAGCTTAAAGCGGCAGGCGATCCCGAAGAGGTCACGGGTGTGAGCCGCCAGGTCGCGGAGAGCGGACGGCAGGTCGGTTTCGCCCAGGTCGAGCGTGGCCAGATCGTGAGCGAGGTCGCTGGCGTGGGACATGGCGCCCTGGATGAGACTATGAATGCGGGCAGCATCGTGGGCTTCCTCGACGTGGGCTTTGGCGAGCTTGAGCTCGAGGCCTTTGGTCATGAGGGCGATGCCCGAGAGCCGCTGGCCGAGGTCATCATGCAGATCGAGGCCGATGCGCCGACGCTCCTGGTCGGTAATTTCGAGGAGTTCATTTTCGAGTCGCCGGCGTTCGTCGATGGCGTCACGAAGCTTGGTATTGGCGGCCTTGAGCTCGGCAGTGCGTTGCTGGACGCGGGTTTCGAGATCTTCGTGAGCTCGGCGGAGCGCGTCCTCGGCGTCGCGGCGATGGAGGAAGAGGCCGATTTCGTGCCCGATAGCCGTCATCATGTTGATGAGCGGGGAATCCAGGCTGAGGCTGCGGGTTGCGTAGAACTCGAATACGGCAAACGAATCTTGAGCGCTGTGAACGGGAAAGGCCAGGGCGCTGCGCAGCCCGGCTCGGGACGCGGCTTCGCGCCGGTGGGAGTCCGGCTCGGAGGCGAGATCGGCCGCCCACTGAGGAGAGTGGTCCCTCCAGGCGCGGCCGGGCAGCCCGATCCCCGGAGCGAACGAGACTTCGTGGTTTGCGTCCAGAAAACTCTGAAGAGCAGGAGAACCTGAGGCAGCTTGAAGGAAAGCGGGGCGGAGCAGGGCGTGGCCGGGTTCGGGCACCCAGAGGATGCCGAAATCCACCTCGAGGCTGCCCAACAGGACTTGGATTATGCCCGGTGCAGCGTCGTCGAGATTGCGGGCGTTGGTGAGGATGCGGGTGATGCCGTGTTCGGCGGTGAGGAGCCGCTCGGCGCGCTTACGCTCGGTGATATCGGAGACGGAGCTGACCCAACCGGTGACGGCGCCGAACGGGTCCTTGAGCGGGGTGGCCTGCAACAGCACATCGATGCGTTCCTCATCGCGCCGGCGAAAACGCAGCTCAAGGCCGGAGGCGGGTCCGCCTCCAAGGCTGAACCTTGCGAGAGCGTCGGTGATGGGGTCGATCTGCTCAGGGGGCCAATAACGGAATGGCGGCCTGGCACCCAGGAGCTCCGCCTCACTCCAGCCAACCATTTCGCAAAAAGCAGGGTTCACATAGGTCTGGCGGCCGTCGAGGTCAATGGCCGTGATCCCCGAAGGGACCGAGTTCTCGATTGCTTGCCGGAAGACCTGTTCGATCTTGAGGATTTCATCCGCGCGCCGGCGGTCGCGGCGGCTTTCGGCCTCGCGGAGTTCGCGCTGCACGGCCGACCCGAGCCGCGCGAGGTTGTCCTTCATGACATAGTCATGGGCGCCGGCCTTCATGGCGGCGACAGCCGTGCTCTCGTTGATGTGGCCGGAAACGATGATGAAGGGAAGATCGAGCCCTTGAGCTTTGACGAGGCCCAGGGCCTCCAACCCGGTAAACTGAGGCATCACATAGTCAGCGATGATCAAATCCCAAGCCTCGCGGGCCAGCGCAGTCGCCATCGTGTCCCGAGTCTGGACCCGCTGGCAAACCACGTCGTAGCCCGACCGCTCCAATTCGAGGCTCAACAACTCCGCGTCGTTTGTTGAGTCCTCGACTATCAAGACGCGCAACGGTTGGCTCACGCAAACTCCCACTCAGCGCCGGCAATATAACCAGGAAGAGCCTTGCTCGGCAATGCCGGAAAGGTCAACCGAGAACCGGAGCCGCCTGCGGGATCCGAAAAAAGAAAGTCGCGCCCTGGCCGACGGCTGCCTGGGCCCACACGCTCCCGCCATGGCGGTTGATAATCCTTTGGACGATCGCCAGGCCGATCCCATTTCCCGGGAACTCGTCGGCGGGATGGAGTCGTTGAAAAGCGCCGAACAGCTTGGCGGCATAGGCCAGGTCAAAGCCGGCGCCGTTGTCCCGAATGAAGAAAGCTGATTGAGAGGCGTCATACCCCAGCTCGATGAGTCCGTCGGCGCGCCGGGAGGTGAACTTCCAGGCATTGTGTAAGAAGTGCTGCAAAACCTGGCGGAGCAATTGTTCGTCACCCCAAGCCTCAAGACCCGGCGCGAGCTGAACGGCGACCGTTCGATTTGGATCCGACTGGCGTAGCTCAGCGACGATCGATTGAGCCAGGCGGCTGAGGGAGACTGCCTGGCCGTGGAGCTCCATCGAGCCAGCCCGGGACAGCTTGAGGAGATCTTCAATCAGGCGCTCCAGGTGGCGGCTCGACTCGGTGACGCGGCGCAGAAAGTCCCGGCCGCGAGCATCCAGGCCGGCCGTGTACTGTTCGAGCAGGACCTCGCTAAACCCCCGAATGCTGCGCAAGGGCGCCCGGAGATCATGGGAAACAGAATAGGAAAAAGCATCGAGTTCCTTGCGGAGGGCCGCCAATTGAGCGTTGGCGTCCGCCACCTGGCGCTCGAGCTCGGAATTGAGCCGGAAGTGTTTCTGCTCTGTTAGTCGACTGGTTGTGGCGTCAAGGCACAAAACAATCCACGCCGGCCGCCCCGCTAACGCCACCCGACGTCCGGAGATTTCGACGTCGAAGATGGTTCCGTCCTTTCGTTGATGACGCCAGCGGGACCGGAGATCGAGACCAGGGGCAGCCGCCAGCGCTTCAGCCCAGGCGGCTTGGTCGCCGGGCGGGACGAGGTCGGTGGCGGTCATGGCCAGAAACTCCCGAGGCGAGTAGCCATAGCAGGCCACCGCGGCGTCGTTGACGGCCAGGAAGTGGAGCGTTTGGGCATCGAGCGCCCACAACGGACCGGGAGCGAGCGCGAAGAGTTCGCGATGGTCGGCCTCGGAAAGCGGCGAGGGCGCGAGTGAGCTTGGCCGGTCTGTCACAACGTGAGGATGGGCGACAGACGGGGGCGGAGGAAGAACAATTTCGCGTCTTGCCTCGACCATACGGCTGGTGCATAGTCCGCTAATTCACAATATGAGCAATTCACCAATTCGGGTGGCAGTGACCGGCGCGGCCGGCCAAATAGGGTATTCGTTGTTATTTCGCATCGCCTCCGGGGCAATGTTCGGCCCGGCGCAACCGGTGATTTTGCACCTGGTCGAGATCGAGCCGGCGCTCCCCGCGCTGGCGGGAGTAGTGATGGAGTTGGACGATTGTGCGTTTCCGCTGCTGAAAGACAGGGTGCCGACGGCGAATCTGGACGAGGGATTCCGGGGTGTGAACTGGGCGTTGCTGGTGGGCAGTGTGCCACGGAAAGCGGGGATGGAGCGCAAGGATCTGCTTGGGATCAACGGGAAGATTTTCATCGGCCAGGGCCAGGCGATTCAGCGAAATGCGGCGCCGGATGTGCGCGTCCTGGTGGTGGGCAATCCCTGCAACACCAATTGCCTCATTGCGATGCACAACGCTCCGCAGGTGCCGCGCGACCGTTTTCACGCGATGACAAGACTCGATGAAAACCGGTCGCGGTCTCAACTGGCGCGCAAAGCCGGCGTCGAGGTGACGGCAGTAACGAACATGACGATCTGGGGGAATCACTCGGCAACTCAATACCCGGACTTTTTTAACGCCCGGATCCAAGGCAAGCCGGCGACGCAGGCTATAAAGGACGAAGCCTGGCTGAAGGGCGAGTTCATCACGTCGGTGCAACAGCGCGGGGCCGCGATCATCAAAGCGCGCGGGGCTTCCAGCGCGGCGAGTGCGGCGAACGCCGTGGTGGATACGGTTCGGTCGATCATCGAACCGACGGCGCCCGGCGACTGGCACAGCGTGTGTCTTTGTTCGGATGGCAGCTACGGCGTGCAGGCGGGGCTGATTAGTTCGTTTCCGGTGCGGAGCCAAGGCGGCAAGCTCGAGGTCGTTCAGGGGTTGCCGGTGAACGACTTTAGCCAGTCAAGAATCGACGCGACGGTGAACGAACTGAAGGAGGAAAAGTCGCTCGTATCCGAACTGCTGCCCAAGTGACGGTGGCGGCGCCAGAGGAACCGCGCACGGAATCGGGCGGCCGCCGGTTTAGCGGAATCAGGCCGGAACGGCCCAGCCCGGCTAGCTTACGGCCAGGAGGGAGACCTTCTGGCCCTTGGGGTGGCGAGCGATGCCATGCGCTTTAGGATCGAGTACCGCTGCGCCATCGACCAGGAACACATAATGGTGATGGCCGTGGTGCAACAGAAGCTGGAGCAGCCAGGCGCCGTCCGGCTGCCGGCTCATGGGATTGGCCGTGGGATTCCAGCCGTTAAAATCACCAGTCAAGTGCACTTGCTTTGCTCCCGGCGCAACGCATACGAAATTGACCGGTTTAGACATATTCCGCGCGGAGTAGCGGCCGGGGGAGAACAGACTACGAACATTCTGCATGAAACTGCCAAGACCTTTCTAACGTGCTAAAACTACAAGACTCGGTTTAATAACCTTGCTCCGACTATACCAAACCCATCATTGAGGCACAAGCCCGAAAGCAGCGCGCAGCCAAAGCAACTGTGAGCACAGTAAAGGTCACATACCTGGAAATGAGGTCACCCCGGGACCTAAGGCGCAGGCCCTCCTCCGACCCGCGGTTCCAGGTCAAAGAGGCGGCCGTTAAACAATGGGAATTCAACCGGTTCCTTTACCTCCTGGTCGGGCGGGACTGGTCCTGGAACGAGAAAAGGGGCTGGACGGCCGAGCAGTGGCGGGGGTACGCAGAATCCGACAACCTCAGAACCTTCGTCGCCTTCTACGACGGTTCGGTGGCCGGCTATTACGAGATGCGGCCGGACAATTCCAGCGGGGTCGAGCTCGCCATCTTCGGCCTCACCCCGAAATTCATCGGGCGAGGATTTGGTGGTGCGCTGCTGACGCACGCGCTGGAACAGGCCTGGCAAATGAACCCTGCGCGGGTGTGGCTACACACGTGCTCGCTCGATCACCCGGCGGCGTTGAGCAACTATCAAGCCCGTGGAATGCTCGTCTACAAAGTCGAGACCGTTTCAGTTCCCACGTGAACACGCCGGCGATGAACGCCGCTACGACCGGGCGGAGCGGACAAAAGCACGTAGTTTTGCGCGATCTTTCTTTCCCGGAAGCTCCTCGACCCCGCTGGACACGTCCACTCCATAGGGCCGCGCCTGCTTAACCGCCTCAGCCACGTTTCCGGGAGTCAGCCCGCCAGCCAGAAAAACCGGCCTCCCTCGATCTTGCGCGTCGCGGGCCAATGTCCAGTTGAACGTCTCGCCAGTACCGCCGGGCTTGCCCGGAACGTAAGCGTCCAGCAACCAGGCGTCCGTGGGGTACTTCTTCAACTCGTCGAGGAACCCGGAGTCGCGAACCCGGAACGCCTTCATGCTCATGATTCCGAACTTGAGACAGAACTCAGGCGATTCATTCCCATGAAACTGCAGCAGGTTAAGGCCGCATTCACCGATTGCACGCCGCACGAGATCCTCGGACGGATTCAGAAACACTCCCGTCTTCAGCACCGGAAGGGGCAAATCCCGGGTGATTCTCCCCGCCGCCGCTACCTCAATAAAGCGGGGGCTGGATTCCCAGAAGACGAATCCCAAAGCGTCCGCGCCGGCCTCGGCTGCGGCGAGCGCGTCGGGCAGGTTCGTTATCCCGCAGATCTTCACTTTCACGGACATGTCGCCTCTCAGCATTCCATGCGCCGGGCGGGACGACAATAGCGTTCGTAACGGCCAGCGACCTTTGTATTACGAGGGTCAGGTGGAGAGCTTGGAGTTGGCGCAAGATCGGGCTTGACTCCCCAATATTTTGTGGACTAAGAATTGGCTAACCACAATTAGCAGTGGCTGGTTCTTTCGTATGCGGTGCCCAAAATGCAACTGTCAGGACGATAAAGTAATCGACTCGAGAGCCTCGCGCGAGGGCGCGACGATTAGGCGACGGCGAGAGTGTGTGGCTTGCGGGCACCGTTTCACGACCTACGAGGAAATCGAAAGGGGAGGGTTGGTGGTGGTAAAAAGGGATAACCGGAGGGAAGAGTTTTCAAAGGAAAAGCTGTCGTCGGGGATCAAGAAGGCCTGCCAAAAGCGCCCGATTAGCCCGAAAACAATTGAGGATCTTGTAGAGAAGATCGTCAATGAGGTGACGGATAAATACGAGCGTGAGGTCCCAGCCGAAGTGATTGGCAAGCAGGTGATGGACGGATTACGCCAGGTCGATGAGGTGGCGTACGTGAGGTTCGCGAGCGTTTACCGGCGTTTCCAGGAAGCGACCGATTTCGTCCACGAGGTGAAAAAGCTAGGGGGGAAAGAATGATAGCGTTGGCCGCAGACTGCTTGATATTCAGGATGGCGAGCGGAGAGAGCGAACCGTTTTCCGCGGATATGGTCTCCATCGAAGTCATGGGGGAGGCTTCCAAATGGTTCAACAGAGACTTCGTGGACGAGGTGACAAAAGCAGTGTTCCATTACTTTAAGCACGAGCAAAAGAGACAAAGTGTCTCGGTGGGCGAGTTCACGGACACCCTGGAGCGCGTACTAAGCGGACTCAACATGGCTGTCGGACAGCCTTCAGGAGTTGTAACTTCTCAAGGTGTGGTCGAGTGCGACTTGGCGTACCTGGCACGCGAGGCGTGCGTCGGGTGGGAGTTGGTTTTCTTTCCCCGACTACGGCTGGAGGTGCGGCAGCATGTACTGAACTGCGCAAGAGAGCTGCGCTTCAAAGGCTTACGGAACTGCGTGAAGCAGTTACTCGGGGCGCAGAGGTGGGGTGGTCGCTGTCGGCGCCTCGAGGGGCAGATCCTTTCGTATATTCGGGCGTGTCTCTCTGCTGAGAAACCCGCCAGGACCTGTTCGCTGATGGTCCGATAGCGCCGGTTCGTGGAGCGGATGCGCTGCGAGACAGGCGGGCGGGCACAATTTGATTGAGCAATCACAGGGGGTTTCGTATCCAATACCTGCGAATTCGCGCGCAGATGGATAACCGGTCGGGCAATGGGATCCTTGAAGAGATCCGCATCGATTTTTGCGATTGTTGGCAAAAGCTACCCAACAAGGCGTTCTTCTTTGGCCTGCTGATTGCCTGGCTGGCGTTGTTTCAGTTTGCGGGCAATTCGACGCTAGGCTACGTGCGGACGCACTCTCTGTTCCACTGGATGTTTACGTCCTATAATCCGCCCGTCCCCGATGCGCTGAAAGAGGCCGAAGTCCCTCCTGAGGCTGGCGACGCGCATGGGAACCTGGTGCCATTTGTGGTTTTGGCGCTGCTGTGGTGGAAGCGCAAGGAGTTGATGGCAGCGGGGCTCAAGACCTGGTCGCCAGGAATGGTCTTGGTTTTTACGGGGCTCGTTTTCCACCTGCTGGGATACGCGGTGCAGCAGCCGAGGATATCGATAGTGGGTTTGTTCACGGGCATCTACGGGCTGATGGGTCTGGCGTGGGGTCCGGGGTGGCTCCGGCACAGTTTTTTTCCGTATTTTCTGTTTGTGTTCGCCGTGCCGCTGGGCTCGTTGGCCGAGCCGATCACCTTTCGGCTGCGAGTGTTGGTCGCACAACTAGTGGAGGTAATCTCGCATTATGTGCTTTCGATCGAGGTGCTGCGGGAAGGGACGAAGTTGATGGACCCCACGGGGCATTATGAGTATGAAGTGGCGGCGGCGTGCAGCGGCATCCGCAGCCTGATCGCGACGGTCGGTTTGGGGGTTATTCTCGGATTTGTTTCCTTCAGACAGTGGTGGAAACGGTTGGTGATGATTAGCTCCGCGTTTCCGCTGGCGGTGCTGGGCAACCTGATCCGGATGTTGACAATCGTAATTGCGGCCGAACTGGGCGGGCAGGAGTGGGGAAAACAGGTGCACAACGGCGGGCCCGGAGGGATTTTCAGCCTGCTGCCCTATGTGCCCGCATTCATCGGGTTGCTCATGCTCGAGAGGTACCTCCTCGGGCCCAGGCCCGCGAAGGCAACCCCCGCAATGAGCGAGACCCGGCCGGCCTTTGCGTTCGTGCCGGCAAAAAATGCCGTCCCGCCAGGGAATGCGGCTGAGGCAAAACCGGAATGAACCGCCAGAAGTGGATCCTCATGGTGGTGGCGCTTGCTCTTATGACGGGCACGGCGGGAATCCTGGCGCGGGTGGGCAGCCATCAACGCCTGAGCCCCCCCGGCGTGAAGACGCATCCGTCAGGCGACCCCGGCAGGCTGGAGATTGAACTGCCGGAGCAGGTATTGGACTGCAAGTCCGAGTTCATTCCCGTGGACGATGTGACCAAGAGCGCACTGCCCGCGGACACCAGCTTCGGGGGGCGTCGGTATGAGGCGCCAGACGGTTTTTCGATGATGCTGAACGTGGTGCTGATGGGGTCGGATCGGACCAGTCTCCACAAGCCGCAGTTTTGCTTGGAAGGCCAGGGGTGGCAGATTGATCCTTCGGCGTCGCTGGCGACTAGCGTGCGGATCGAACGGCCTGAAGATTACGAATTGCCGGTTGTGCGGTTGGTGGCGTCGAGAGAAGGTGGGACCGAGGGCCAACGGCAAGTGATTCGTTGCGTGTACACCTACTGGTTCGTGGCCGATGATGCGCTGAGCGCCAGCGTTTCGGGGTTCCAGCGGATGTGGATGATGGGGTCAAAGCTGCTACGTACGGGGATTCTTCAGCGTTGGGCTTACGTGAGCTGCCTGTCCGTCTGCAAGCCCGGTGACGAAGAACCAACCTTCGAGCGGATGAAGCAGATGATCGCGGCAGCGACTCCCGAGTTTCAGCTGTATCCGCCGCTGCCAGCGGCCAAGCCGGCCCGGGAAAACTGAGAAGACGATTGGGAATATGCTTCGTCGTGATCGCTTAATTCGAATGCAAATCCACCAACTGGCGGATGCGTCGCTGTTTGCGATCAGCTTTTGGCTGGCCTATGCACTTAGGTCCAACGCGGAGTTTATCCGGCTATTCGATCTGAATGAAGTTTCCGCGTTCGACCGCTACGTCTGGCTGTTCCTGGTCCTGGTCCCGGCGGCACCGATGGTGCTGGAAGCGCAGGGGTTTTACAGCCGTCCGTTGCTGTGCTCGCGGATGAGGACGGGGTGGATCCTGTTCAAGGCCTGCACGCTGGTGAGCCTGGGGCTGGTCCTGGCGTTGTTCCTCGGCCGGACGGACATGGCCCGCTCGGTGATCTTCTGGTTCGGCGGCATCAGTTTCTCCCTCGTTTTCGTGAAGGAGGAACTGGTGTTGTGGTTCTTCAAATCCAAGCTGGCCCGGGCGCAGTACCGGAGGCGGTTTATCCTGGTGGGTGAGTCCAATGAAACCTCGCGGATTCGCCGGGAACTTAAAGCCAAATCTCCCGAAGCCGTCGATATCATCGCCGAGCTGGACCTGAGCCAAACCGCGGTGCCGCGGCTGGTTGAATTGCTGCACGAGCATTCGGTCAACGGGGTGATCGTGAGCGCCAGGCGCGCGTTATTCGATGAAATCGAAGGCGCGATCCGCGCCTGCGAACTCGAGGGGGTTGAGGTTTGGCTGGTGGCGGATTTCTTCAGGACGCAGCTCAGCCGCACCAGCTTCGACGATTTTTATGGGCAGCCGATCCTGGTGTTTCGCACGGCGCCGGAGGGATCATGGCAGAACGTGGTGAAACAGTTGATCGACGTGATCGGCGCGATCGTGCTGTTGTTCTTCCTCTCACCGTTTCTGCTGGCGGCCGCCATTGGCGTCAAGATCACGTCGCCCGGCCCGATTCTGTTTCGCCAGCAGCGGTCCGGCATCAACGGCCGACCCTTCACGCTGTATAAATTCCGCACGATGGTGACGAACGCCGAACAACTCAAACATGAGCTGGCGGCGATGAACGAGATGAGTGGCCCGGTGTTCAAGGTGACGAACGACCCCCGAATCACACGCTTTGGGAGAGCGCTGCGGCGGTCCAGCATTGATGAGTTCCCGCAGCTTTACAATGTGCTGCGGGGGGAAATGAGCCTGGTGGGCCCGCGTCCGCTTCCGGTTGACGAGGTCAAACGTTTTAACGACCTGGCGCACCGACGCCGGCTGAGTGTGAAGCCCGGGCTCACCTGTTTGTGGCAGATTAGCGGCCGCAACAACGTCAAGGATTTCAAAGATTGGGTCCGGCTCGACCTCGAGTACATCGACAACTGGTCACTTTGGCTGGACTTCAAAATCCTCTGCCGCACGGTGCCCGTGGTCCTGACCGGGGCCGGGGCGAAGTAAGGCCGAACCTCCCGGAGAAACCCGTTAATGCCCGCCAAGAAGAGCCGCTCAGCCGCCACCGCAACGCCACCCATCAGCGTCGTCACCGGGGCCGCCGGGTTCCTGGGATCTCATTTGACAGATTTGCTTTTGGCGCGGGGGCATAAAGTGATCGGCATCGATAATTTCGTTACCGGCAGCGTCGATAACATTTCGCACCTCGGCGGCAATCCAAGCTTCAAGTTCATCGAACAGGATGTAACCGAGTTCATCTTCCTCGATCAGCCGGTGAATTATGTATGGCATTTTGCGTCGCCCGCCAGCCCGATCGATTACCTGGAGTTGCCGATTCAGACGCTAAAGGTCGGGTCGCTGGGGACACACAAGGCGCTGGGTCTGGCGATGCACAAGCAAGCCCGGTTCCTACTCGCCTCGACTTCGGAGATCTATGGCGACCCACTGGTTCATCCCCAAACCGAGGATTACTGGGGGAACGTCAATCCGATTGGCCCGCGCGGGTGTTATGATGAGGCCAAGCGCTTTGCGGAAGCGCTGACCATTGCCTACAAAAACGAGCACAAGGTCCAGACCCGAATCGTCCGGATTTTCAACACCTACGGGCCGCGCATGCGCTTGAATGATGGCCGCGTGGTGCCCGCCTTTATCAGCCAGGCGCTCAAGAACCAGCCGCTGACCGTTTTTGGCGAGGGCCGGCAGACCCGCAGCTTCTGCTATGTTTCGGATCTCATCGAGGGCATCTACCGGCTCATGCTCAGCGACTATGATATGCCGGTAAACATCGGCAATCCGACGGAGTTGACCGTGCTGGATTTCGCCAAGGAGATCATACGCGCCACCGGCTCCCGCAGCCGGATTGTGTTCAAGCCTTTACCACAGGACGACCCCCGCCAGCGCAAGCCGGACATCGCGCGCGCGCGCCACTACCTCAAGTGGGAGCCCGGAGTTCGGCTGAGTGACGGCCTGGTGAAGACAATCGATTATTTCCGGAAGAAAGTTTAAACCGCAGTTGCCGAATAGAACCGACGACCGTGGGTTCTTCCTTACCCTGCTCTTCTGCTGTCGCGAACGGCCTTGAACATCGCCTCGATGTTCTCCACGGGAGTGTTGCCTTGGATGTTGTGGACGGAGTTGAAGACGAAACCGCCAGCTTGGTTGAAAATGCCGATGCGCTCGCGAACTTCACGATAAACCTGCTCGGCGGTGCCGAACGGCAAGGTTTTCTGGGTATCAACGCCCCCGCCCCAAAAAACGGTTTTTGCGCCGAACTCGCGCTTAAGGCGGGCGGCGTCCATTTCGGCCGCGGAGCACTGCACCGGGTTGAGGATGTCGAACCCGGCGTCGAGGAAATCAGGGATCAACTGGTAAACCGACCCGCAGGAGTGGATAAAAGCCTTCCAATTCGAGCGCCGATGGAGCAATGCGGTCACTTGTTTGTGAAACGGTTTGAAAAGGTCACGGTAGGATTTGAGTGAGATGAACGGCCCGCGCTGGGTGCCGAAGTCGGTGCCGGTGACAAATGCCGCCTGGACCAGGTCGCCGAACAAGTCGATAAGCGTCGTGATATTCTTGAGCGCGATCGCACACTGTTGCTCAAATACTGAATAGACGTAATCGCGGCGCGTTTTGGTCGAGATGTACCATTCGGCGACGTCCCGTATGCCCTTAGGGTGTTTCATCCAGGCAGCCGGGACCAACGCAATATCGCCAAAGGCGGCGC
>DATDCV010000749.1:0-9753 GCA_036524155.1 Verrucomicrobiia bacterium | reverse complement strand
GCAGCCGGTGTAATTTCGCCAGAATTTTTTTGATTTTCGCGCCGAGGGGGAGGCCAGGGGTGGCCATTCAGCATTGTGCATTGACCATTGAGGATTTGCCACTTCTCCTGGCTGGCGGCTACGGTCCGAACTAACTTCAAGCGAATAACGGTCGAGTTCAGACAAGCCCGTGGTCGCTTCGGGCGTTGAAAAATAGCAAACGCTCAATCCTCAATGCTCAATGAATGGGCAATTTAGCGCTGCGGCCACGCCCTTCGAGAGCTCCTTGTGCCCAGCAAGCACCCCAGCGTTTGAGGGCTCGTCGCCTAAAATCCCTGGGAAAGGGCGACGCGAAAGCCGACGAAATGAATGCCGTTCGTGGGCGACATCATGAAGCGATTTCTCGAGCGGGCGTATTCTACAGCCTGGTTCCAGCCGCCGCCCCTGAAGACTTTGTAGGCGCTGCCGGGAGGGCCAACGGGATTCGTGAGCGCCGTGCCCGGATAGGGAGCGAACCAATCGCTGCACCATTCCCAGACATTGCCATGCATGTCGTAAAGGCCCCAGGAATTGGGCCGTTTTTGGCCGACGGGATGGGTGGTGCCGGAGGCGTTTTCCGAGGTCCAGGCGTAGTCGCCTGCTGCTGCGGTGCTGTCCCCGAAGCTGTAAAAGTTGGTGGTTCCAGCGCGGCAGGCGTATTCCCATTCCGCTTCGGTAGGCAGGCGGTATTGGTACTGGGCGGGCAGCCGGCCGGCGAGCCGTTCCCGGCGGGTCAACTCCGCGCAAAAGGCTTGGGCATTGAACCAGGTGACCTTTTCGACCGGCCGCTGCGGGTCGCCGGCAAAATAGCTGGGATTTGTTCGCATCAGGTCGGTGTACTCGCCCTGGGTGACTTCATATTTGGCGAGCCAATAGTCGTGTGTGAGGGTGACGGGGTGTTTGATGCGAACAAACGTGCCGGGTGTTATATGGACCATGTTGGTCAAAGGCACGAGGCCCGAGGGTTCTGAGCCGCTGGCGGAAGCCTGCGGTTGTTTTCGTGCGTCGCAACCGGGCTGGGAAGCGAGCGCAAGCATCAACAGCCAAATGCGCCGATTACCTCGATTCATCTTCGACCACTCTCACGTCCCGGGCTTTATCCTGGAGAGGCACCGTCCGTTCCCGGCCGTTCGGCCAGCGGACCCAGAGCGCGACCGGAGTTTCTGCCCACCCCAGCACTTGGGTTGCGGCTGGGAGGGAGCAATAGCCGCTGCCGGCAGCAATGCTTCGACAGGGTCCCATGCGGCCGCGTTCATAGCAAAGCCGCAGCAGGGCGCCGACTGCATCCCGGTTGGCGCCGGCGCCCTGCAGGGTCACGCGCAGCCCGCGTTTGGAACACTGATTGGCAAATAGCCGGGTGGCGCCGTTGTTCTGAGCCACAGCGAGATCCACCCGGCCGTCGTGGTTGAAATCGGCCAAAGCGGCGCCCCGTTGTTCACCATAGATCCTGATGCCGGTAATGCTTCCGTCAATCGGTTCAAAAGAGCCGTCTCCCTTGCCGCGCAGGCACAAACCCCGTCCGCTGTCGTCCCGGGAAATAGCCTCTTTGGCGATCTTCTCCGGCACTGCGCTGAAGAAATTCTGGCTTAAAAAGAGGTCTTCAACGCCGTCGGCGTCGAAATCGCCGACGCAGACGCCAAACACAGGGGCGAGCTGGGCTTCGGCAGGCAAGGGACGCCATTCGAAATGGCCGCCACGATTCAGGAAAACGCCGGACCGGAGCTCATTGGCTTCGAGCTTGCGAGCCGTTTCATAGCGTTCGCCAAGGATGGCTGCAAGAGTGCCCTTGCCGAAGGACTCATGGGTAGGAAACCGGGCGGCCATTTCCGGAATTGTGGCCGCCAGCCAGGAGCGGTTGTGCACGGGAAACCAGTTCGTCTGTTGCTGCCAGGCTTCGATCAACGCCACCCTTTGGTCAGAATGCCAGTCCCCGAAGAAAACTCCGGCATTGGCCGGGCCATTCAGTTCATACATGGAGTTTCGCCCCCAGTTACCGGCGACCAGATCCAGTTTGCCGTCGCCGTCGAAATCCCCGGCGGCAACGCTGGTCCACCAGCCGGTATTCGAGGCGAAGCCCCACTGAGCCGTCACTTCCTCGGATTTGCCCTGGTTATTTCGGAAGACGCGCAATGGACCCCACTCGAGCGCGAGCACCAGGTCCGGCCAACCATCACCATCCAGGTCCGCGAAGGTGGCGCCACTGACCAAGCCGACAGATTCAAAGACCTGCGCTGCCGAGCGGGAAAATTCCAACTGCCCGTGCTTGTTAAGCCATAAGCTCGAGGAGACCGGCTCAGGGTAACGCCCAGGCATAAAACGGCCGCCAATGAACAAGTCCAATTCCCCATTGTGGTCCACATCGGCTAGGGCCAGGGGGCCGATGGCAGCAGGGCCGACGGCCAATCGTTCAGGCGGTGCCGCGTTTGTGAGCGAGTAAAAGAGGAGTTCGCTTTGCCTTTGAGGCTTCGCCTTGTAGTTAGAAAGGCCCACGAGCAGCTTGCAATTCCCTTCCCCGTCCGACCAGGCTAGAACGGCGGTTTGATCCGCGTCGAGCGCCGGGCCGACGTGAATGGGGCGGAAAGCCTTACCACTATCGTTGTGGTAAACACCCAGCAAACCACCCTTGCTCGCTGTAATGACCAGGTCCTCCCAGCCGTCGCCGTCCAAGTCGCACCAACCGACACCCGGGCCAAGCCGGCTCAAGCGTTTCGGCAAGGATGGCTGCTCCGCCCAATCATCGAAAGGCGCTTCCGAATGCGAGTGTCCTAACAGCGAGGTTTCGTCTTTAAACCAGGGCGTCGCCTCGGACTTTCGCACCGGCGTGGCGCCCGGATGAGTCGCGCTGCGTTGGTCCACTTCGTAGATGTGGTTGGCCCGGAGGTCGGAAATAACGTTTTGATCTCCGTTGCGCCAGCGCACCTCCAACCGCAGGTGCGCGGCAGGGTCGGGGTCGGCAGCAAAGACGCGTTCAGCCTGGTCTCCGGAAAGATAACGGCCGCCGCAAATCATTTCCTGGCTCTGATTCAGAGTGCCGCCCAACACGCGAATTCGGGCGCCAATGCCCTGAGTGTTGGGGGGGAGACCTTTCAATCGGACGGCAATGCGAACGGCTGCGGCGTTGTTCCGGTAGAGTCCGGCCACGCCGTTAAAATTATTGGCTACAAGATCGAGGTCGCCGTCGTTGTCGAGGTCGCCCAGCGCCATGCCCTGGGACGTGGCCGTAGAGTCGAACCCCCATTGGCGGCTAACGGATTCAAACGTGCCGTCCCGGCGATTGCGAAAGGCAACGTTGCGTGTATGCCATTGCGGATAACGTTCCATGGGGCGTTTCATTTCGCTGCGGCTGAAGCGGCGCGGGTTGCGGAGTTCGTCGCTTCGATCCTGGTCCATCACATCGGCCTCGAACCCGTTGCCGATGAGGAGATCTTCGTAGCCGTCCAAATCCACATCCAGAAAAATGGGGCACCAACTCCAATCGCTCGCCGCCACGCCGGCCATCAACCCGGCTTCGGCGTAGGTGCCGTCGGGCCTGGCCAAAAACAGCATGTTTCGATTGAACTGTGGCCGGGAGTCCACGTGCTCGCGTTCAGCGGTATCGGGAAAGTCTTTGACGAGTTGGACCATGCGCTTGCCGTGCTCGCGGGCAATCATGTCGCCAACGAAAATGTCGTCATGGCCATCGCGGTTGATGTCGGCGATATCGATTCCCATCGAGGAGCGGCTGGTATGGCGAAAACTGAGGCGGTCCACTAGGCGGAAAATTCCCTGGCCATTATTGATCCAGATGCGATCGGGAGAAACGTTGTCATTGCAGACGTACAAGTCCGGCGCCCCGTCCCCGTTGAGGTCGCGGAACATGGCGGACAGTCCCCAGTCGCGAAAGGGCGGAATGGATTTGCCGTCTTCGTCCAAAAAGACACCCGGTTCAAACTGGATGGCAGTGAAATGTCCCGCGCCGTCGTTGCGGTAAAGCGCGGCCACTTCGGGCAGCTCCCGCACGGTTCCGTCCGGCAGCGCTTCAAAACGGTCCTTGAAGCGGGGCAGAGTGGTGGGTTGATCGTTGACCTTCGCCACAACCCAGCGGCCTTCGCGTTTCACGATGGAAAAGCGGGTCGTCGGGTCCAACAGGTGCATATGGTCGATGTAATGGGTGCAGAAAAGGTCGAGGTCGCCGTCTCCGTCGATATCAGCGAGTGCGAGGCTCGTGGGCGAACCGGTGCGTGAAAGCCCTTCCGCGGCAGCCTCGGCAAAGTGGCCTTTGCCGTCATTGAGAAAGAGCCTGGTTCCGGCTGCGATGCCATTCACAAGCAGGTCGAGGTCGCCATCTCCATCCACATCGGCAAAGGCGGCGCCTGTGGAGAATTGATTCGGGCAGGCAGCCGGTCCCGGGTCCACTTCTTCAAAGTGCCAGTCGCCGAGGTTGCGGAACAAACGGTTTGGTCCCTGGAGCGCGCAAAAGTAAATGTCCTGCCAACCGTCGCCGTCAATGTCGCCGATGGCAACGCCCGAACCGTTATGCGCGACGGCATTCGTCGCGAAAGCGTCGCCCCGGAGCGTGTTGGTGAACCTGACGTGTGTGGCTGCCGGGTCCATGAGAGTGAACCCGGGGCCAGTGCCAGCGCCGGGCGTGACCTCAGCGCTCCGAAAACCCGCACCTTGCACCCAGGATAGTGTGCTCCCGTGAAGAACCAGCGGCGTCAAGAAGACGACCGCGGAACTGAAGGCGCGAATTGCCGAGCGCACCTGCAAAGCAAAACAGAGGCAGCCATCGTGTCAAGCCGGCGATGCCGACGCTGCCGACGCCACGGCTTTGGCGGAGGCAAGAGACCTGGCTGTATCCGCTCAGTCTAGGATCGGAGCGCCGAGTTGCACTCGGCTTACACGCGGCCGTCGGCGCGGTTAAGCCGATTAAAAATCGGCGCTCCGATCCCAGACAGAGAGGATACATCTGGCTTGCTTTCCGCAATTAACATCCCTAAGAATCGTGATTATGAAGGCCGCTTCTTCCCACAGGGGCCTTGAGGGCAAAGGCAGGTGCTGTGAACAATCCCCAACTGGACCCCGGCGGTGCCGCCGAAGCCGCCGGCGACGTGCGCTCGGCCTGGCTTTCCTGAGCACCGGGCTCGGTTCCCTCCTCTGGTTCCTGGTGCGGGTGGTGCCGAAGCCCAGCCGCGCCGCTTACCCGTGCCAACGCGCAGCCGCGCCGTTCGCGAGCGCATTCGTCGTGTGGTTGTTGGCGGTTCTGGGAGCCAGATGGGCGCTCGCGCGCCGGGCAGAATTTGTACGCCGCGCAAGGGTGACCGCAGCCTGGGCGTGCAGCGCAGTGTTTTTGGTGTGTGTGGCACTCGGGGTGCTGAGCATTCCGCAGCACGCCGGCTTTGCGGATCCCGGCCCGCATGGTCCGCTTGGGATTGCCAGGGGCATTCACCCGGGACGTGTGGCGTGGGTACACGCACCCGATGCGACGGACTGGGCCGGCTGGAATGCCAGCGAGCCGTGGTGGCAATCCAACCACACGGACCTGGCGGTGGTGGAACAGATGGTGTCTCGAGGAATTCGTGATGTGGCCGGTCAAGAATCAGACGCCGGCGCCTGGAGGGCGTTGTTCGCCGATTTCAACTCCAGTCACGGCCGCGGCGAGCGCGGCTACCAGGCGGGCGAGAGGGTAGTCATCAAAATCAACCTGACGACCGAAAACAGCGGCAGCGACTGCGACCTGGCAACCCACGAGAAGATCGCGAACCTGAACCGGATCGACAATTCGCCGCAAATGCTTTTGGCCTTGTTGCGGCAATTGGTCTATGTGGCCGGTGTGGCGGAAACGAACATCAGCATCGGCGACCCGACCGCGCTGTTCCCAGGTTTCCTGTACAGGCCGCTGCACGGCGAATTCCCCGGGGTGACGTATTTCGAGGTCATGGGCGGAGCCGGACGGACCGAGACGGCCTTTTCGCCGGCCCCATTCTATTGGAGCACCCCGGCGGCGGATGGGAAACTGCAGGACTACATCCCCGTGCCGTTTATCCAGGCGGACTACCTGATCAATTTCGCCGTTCTTAAAGGGCATTCCTCCGGGGTGACGTCTTGCGGAAAGAATCTATATGGCTCGTTGAAGAGATGCCCGAGTCGTTTTCTCTACGGCCAAGGCACTCTCGATTATTACGACATGCACTTGAGCCTGCCCAACGCTGAATGGAGTCCCGGGATGGGTCACTACCGGGCCGTCGTGGACCTGATGGGTCATAGGAACCTGGGCGGCAAGACCCTCTTGTGCCTGATCGATGGATTATTCGCGGGTTATTACTGGGACTCCCAGCCCTATCCCTGGAAAACGCCGCCATTTGGTGATGGCACGAACGCGGATTGGCCTTCCAGCCTTTTCGTTTCGCAGGACCCGGTGGCGATCGATTCCGTCGCATTCGATTTTCTGCTGAACGAGTGGCCTGCAGTAGTGAAGAGCGGCGTGGGAGCGACCAACAGCCTCCAGGGCGGAGCGGAGGATTACCTGCACGAGGCGGCCCTGGCGGGCGCACCGCCTTCCGGCACCTTCTATGACCCTGAAAAGGACGGCGAACGCATGCGCAGCCTGGGCGTGCATGAACACTGGAATAACGCTCTCGACAAGCAATATAGCCGCAATCTCGGGGGGACAAACGGCATCGAATTGATCTATGCGAAAGTGAACCGCATGCCACCGCTATTGGCAGTACAGCGCGCTCAAACAAACGTGGTCCTTTCATGGCCGAGTTCCCAGCCGGGCTATCGGCTGCAGGCCGCCCCTTCGCTTTATCCGGCGGCGGCCTGGGCGGATGTGCCTGGCACTCCGGTTACCTTCCAGGCCCAATACGTGGTCACAAACGAGGTCTCCGAAGGGAGCCAGTTCTACCGGCTGATGAAATAGCAACTACGCGGCGCCCAGCGGCGCCCGGTCGCGAACAGGCTGCGAAAGGTTCAGTTCCTGGACCTGCTGCGTTCCGGCATCGGCTCAGTCTTGGGTCGGAGCGCCGAGTTGTACTCGGCTTATACGCGGCCGTCGGCGCGCTTAAGCCGATTAAAAATCGGCGCTCCGACCCAAGACTGAGAAGCTGTGAAAAAATTGAAAACGGCCGAAACTGGCAATCGCAAATGGTTGGCCTTCAACGTGGGTGTTGAACGTTTACTCGCGCTCCGCCAATTTTTTCACACCTTCTGAGCCGATACGCGTTCCGGGTGAACTGCATTGCCAACCGTTTGTGAGTTCGCCTAAGCTTCAACTTATGAAACGGTATTTTGTGCTGGCCATCGCAATCCTTGTAGGATCGCTGGTCGGAGCCCCCGCCCAAGGGCTGGACGAGCAATACGTCCAGATTTTCAATATGATCCAGGAAGCCGACGGGCTCAGCACTTCCCAGCCCGCCAAAGCGCTGGCCAAGTATGCCGACGCCCAGACCCTCCTCCAACGACTCCAGAAAGGCAGCCCCGACTGGAACCCCAAGGTCGTCGCGTTTCGGCTCGCCTACGTCGGCGCCAAGATCGATTCCCTTTCGACCAATGCGCCCCAACCCGCCGTGCCGGTCCAGGGCGAAACCAACAAAGCTCCGGCCCCCGCTGTCACCAATGCTGCCGTTGCACCCACGCCCGCCGCCCTGCCAGCGGAAGTCGAGGCCCAGCTCGCCACTCTCAAAGACCAGGTACGCCAACTTCAGGCCGATCGGATCGTGATGGAGGCCAAACTCAAGGAAGCGCTCTCAGTTCAACCTGCCGAAGCCGACCCGCGCGAGCTCGCCAAGTCCGAGGAGAAAGTAAAATCTCTGCAGAAAGAAAACGAACTGCTTAAGGCCGCCGTCGACGCCGAAAAGTCCAAAACCGCCAACACCGACCCCAAGGCGCTCGACGCCGCGCAGCAGGCGTTGGCGACCGCGAATCGCCAACTGGTGGAGACAAAGGAGACCGCTGCGAAACTCACAATCGAGCGCGACGCGCTGCAGAATAAATTGAAGACGAATCCCGATGCAGCCGCCTTGCTCGCCGAGAACCAACTCCTGAAACAAAAGCTCCTGGCGACAGGCGCCACCCCGGCCCAGACAGATGACACCGCGAAGAGGCTTTCCCAGGCCCAGACCGAAATCGCCTCGCTGCAATCAGACAGAGAACTGTTGCGCCTTGAAAAGGCCGCGCTGGAGAATCGCCTGAAATCGGCCGCGTCCAACACGGTGACCAGCAGCGTGCTGCCCGGCCCCGGTGCCGACTCACCGGCCCGAGTTCGCCAGTTGGAACGCGATCGGGATGACCTTCAGAAGAAACTGGACGCCGCCAACAAGACGCTGTATGGCCGCAAAGGCAAGGCCGTCGCATCCCGTGTCGAGCAACTCGAACTTGACCTTTCCAACGCTCGCGCGCGACTCGAGGTATTCGAAGCCCGCCAGGTCCCGTATTCGCCCGAGGAGTTGGCCCTCCTCAGAACCCCTGATGCCAAGCCCGTCGCGGCTTCGGCCCGAGCGACCCGGACCTCGTCCCGACAGCTCCCGCCGGGTTCTACCCGCCTGGTCACCGAGGCCGAAACCTGGTTTGCCGCCCGCCAGTTTGACAAGGCCGAGGCCGCCTACACGGGAGTCGTGCGCATGGATCCCAGGAACGTGCCTGCGCTCGCCAACCTCGCCGTGGTTCAAATCGAGGCCGGGCACCTTGACCAGGCCGAAAAGAGCATTTTGGCGGCCCTCGCCGAGGACCCGGAATCTCCATTCAGTCTCCGGACCCTTGGCCTGCTGAGGTTCCGCCAGGCCAAGTATGACGACGCCTTGGACGCCTTGAGCCGCGCCGCCAAGCTCGATCCGGACAACCCGGAGATTCAAAACCACCTGGGATTGGTGCTCTCCGAAAAAGGGATGCGGGTCCCGGCGGAGACCGCTCTGCGCAAGGCCATTCAACTCCAGCCCAATTACGGCCGCGCACACTACAATCTCGCGATTGTCTATATGAACCAGCAACCCCCGGCAATCGAATTGGCCCGGTGGCATTATAAGAAAGCCATGGTCTTGGGCGAGGCCCCCAATTCCGAGGTCGAAACGAAGCTCCAGATCAGGTGAGCAGCTTATGCTGCGTCAGGCCCTTCGTGAATTCCAAATCCCTACTCGCGGTCGGGGCCTCTATGAGTTCACACCCGAACTGGGTGCCTGGGTCTCCGAACAACACCTTCAAACCGGCTTGCTTACTCTGCATCTGCGCCACACCTCGGCGTCGCTGCTGATCCAGGAAAACGCTGACCCGGATGTCCGGCATGATTTGGACAGCTTCTTCGCACGGTTAGTCCCCGATGGCGACCGGCTGTTCGTCCATACCACCGAGGGTGAAGACGACATGCCGGCGCATATTCGTACCGCGCTGACCACCGTGAACCTCTCGGTTCCCATCAGTAAGGGCCGTCTGGCGCTCGGCACCTGGCAGGGTGTTTACGTCTGGGAGCATCGGCGCTCGTCTCACATCCGAATCGTTTCTGCTCATTTGATCGGTGAGTAACGCACTCCGCATATTTCACCTGTCTCTACAGTTTGGCCGGGGTTGCCCATTGGCTGTCATTCGCGATGGCTTCGTCGTTGGTTCGAGAACCTTGACTTTTCCTGCCAACTCGCAAACCACCTGAGCACATGCAAACCGCTCATTTCTCTTGCTATGCCCGCTGAAGTCCTCCAATGCCCCATGTGCGGCGCCTCGGCCGCCACGGATTCCACTCGCTGTGACCATTGCGGCGCGCGTCTC
>DATDCV010000748.1:0-8128 GCA_036524155.1 Verrucomicrobiia bacterium | reverse complement strand
ATGTAGAGCAGCTTAACGCGCGGGTCGGCGCTCTCGCCCTGGCGGAAAGCGTTGGCGCGGTTCCTGGTCCAGAGTGGCACCGCCAGCAGCACTTCCAGAGCGCCGGCGCCGCGGGTCAGTTCGGTCTTAATGTCCAGGGGCGGCAGGTTGGCGTCCTCAGGGAAGTTCACCTCCTGGCCGCTGGGCATGATTGCCCGCAACCGCTCGAACCGGATGCGGCCATCGGCCAAATCATCCGGGGAGAGGCGGCTTTCGAGGATGCCGAAACACCACGGCACCAGAAGGGACCGGGCAGCGCGGATATCAGTCTGGAGGCGGCGCTGCATGAGTTGCAGGTGGTGGGGCTGCAGGAAAAGGCCTTCATGCCAATGAACGTGCATAATGGATCAGCAGTTATCGCGCCCCTAACACTTTCTTCTCCACAAACGCCGCCATGCAATCTCGAATCCGGCGATCCACCAGGTCGGGAGTCTCAAATTCCCTGGCCAGCAGCACATACTTGTCCCAACAGCGCTCTTTCTTGCTCTTGCCGAATATCGAACCGCCGCCCTCGCCCGTGACGACATCTTCGATGGCGGAAGGTGAAAGCCGCTCGACGTAATGGCGGCCAAAATCCCGCCCGCCGCCCAGGATCGCCGCCAGCAACGCGCCCAGCAAACTTGAGACCATCCGCACCTGCGGCTCGACCGATTCCGCGTCCGGGCGGCCCAGGTACTGAACGACCGCGTTCCGGAAGTCCTGCGGTCGCTTGAGCAACTGGCTGCGCGGGGCCAGTTCACGCATTGTTGCCAGCGCGGTCTGGTCCAGGCGGTAGAGCGAGTCGAGCACCAACAGGCAGAGCCGCGCCACGTTTGCCATCGACGCCCCCTGGCCGGCGGGCAGGCCCAGTGCCTGCCGCATTTCGTCGGTAATTTCCAGCGCGGGCGAGCCGCCACGCGGCCCCCCCAAACCCGCCTCGGCCAGCCTCTTCACGACCTCTGCCTTTTGTGTTTCCGGCACCGCAGCAGCGGCCTTGAGAAACCGCTCGAAGAGCCGGTCGAAAGTTTCGGGCGGAGGCGTGGCTGCAGGTGCGGGTGGCAGCGGTGCGGGATTCTTCAGGACCTGGCCCGCGACCGGAAACCGGGCCAACAAAGCTTCGAGGCAATCTTTGCGGCGGCCGGGCGTCACCGTCTTGAGACTGCGGGAGATCTCTTCGTTCAGGAACTCCCGCCGCTGTTCGGACGTCACGCCGGCCGCGTCGGCCTGGATCAGCCGGAGCCGGCCGGTGACTTCACTGACCCACCCGGTTTCGTGGTCGGTCAGGGCCGGATTGGTACAACTCATTTTAGTCAATTGGTTGGGGCATAAAGCCGGAAGAAATTGACAGGGGGCTCTGGCGGTGTGACCGGGTTTGTCCAGTAGTTGTTGGTGCCGCCCAAACCAATCGCGAGAACATTCGAGGGCCAGAAGAACGGGCTCGTGGCGGATTGAAGCACATAGTTGCCATACCATTGCACGACCGCGTTGGTGTTCTCCAGGCTAATCGAAAGTTGGTTGGTGCAGGGCTGCAAGATCAGCCACACTTCACGCCTGGCACTCACACAGCCGCCCTCGAAGTACGCCTCGGCGTAGTAACGGTTAGTACCCTCTACGGCATTAGTTGGGGTGAAACTTATGCTGTTCGACCGCAGCAAGATGCCCAAGTTCATAGCGCTAAACCAATCCACATGTTCCCCGTTGGTGACCGTGACCGACAATGGCGGGAATGTCAAACCGAGGCAACTGGTTATATTCCCGTCCGAGAGCGGGACCATTGGATTGGCTAACTTGATCTCGATCTTGCTGCCGCTCAAGTCGGTCGCCGCGCAGTCGGCGCTGTCGATCAGGCTTGTGATGGCAACGGTGATGGTCTTCTGACCGTTGACACCCGACAGGTCGGTCACGTTTGTGAGGGGACTGGTGACGTTGGTGTAGGTTACCGGGGCGATCGGTTTCCCGGCGCCGGTCACCTCCCATGTCACCGTCCACGGGCCCTCACCTGTTAACTCCGCCACCGTTGTGACAGCGGCGTTGTTGCAGACATTCGTATCGCCACTTAACACCGCCGTGGGGAGCGCATGGACTGTGATGGTGAAGGTCGTTGGCGTCCCTGGGAAATTCAGGCCGTTGGTCGCATAATACGGTGTCACTGCGATAGTGGCCACTACGGGCGTCGGTCCCGGGTTCAACGCCGTGAACGAAGCGATGTCATTGGTCCCGACCTCTGCCAGGCCAATGCTGGCGTGGTCGTTGGTCCAGGTGTAGGACGTAGCAAAGCCGGTGAAGTGCACTGCCGCCACCGTTCCGCCGTTGCACACCGTCTGGTCCCCCGGCTGACCGACCGTTGGCGTGGGAATAACCGTAATTTTGAAGGTCGCTGGCGAGCCTGGGCACTCCTTCCCTGCATAAAAATACTGCGGTGTCACCGTGATGTTCGCCACCACCGGCGACGGACCGGTGTTCACCGCCGTGAACGAAGCGATGGCATTGGTCCCGGCCGCCGCCAGGCCGATGCTACTGTCGCTATTAACCCAGGTGTACGACGTCGCATTGCCCGTGAAGTTCACTGCCGTCACTGACCCGCCGTTGCTCACCGTCTGATCGGTCGGTTGAGCCACCGTCGGCGTCGGGTTAACCGTAATAGTGAAGGTCGCGGACGCGCCTGGGCACTCCTTCCCGGCATCAAAATACTGCGGTGTCACCGTGATGCTCGCTACCACGGACGTCGGTCCCAAGTTCACTGCGGTGAACGACCCGATGTCATTGGTCCCGGCCGCCGCCAGGCCGATGCTAGTGTCGCTATTAACCCAGGTGTACGACGTCGCATTGCCTGTAAAGTTCACCGCCGTCACTGGCCCGCCATTGCACACCGTCTGATTGGCCGGCTGAACCACCGTTGGCTCGGGACTAACTTTGATGCTGAAGGTCGCGGGGCTGCCAGCGCACTCCAGGCCGTTGGTGAAGTAACGCGGCGTCACCGTAACTGTCGCCACCTCAGCTACCAGGCCATTGTTCACCGCATGGAGCAAGGAGATGTTGTTGGTTCCGCTCGAGGGCAGACCGAAACTGGTGTTGTTGTTGACCCATGTAAAAGAGGTCGCATTGCCCGTGAAGTTCACTGTTACTGGCCCGTTGTTGCACACGGGCGGAACGTCCGGCTGAACCACCGTGGGCGTCGGGCTGACCTTGATGGTGAAGGTGCGGGCGGTGCCCTCGCAATCCACCCCGTTAGCGGAGTAATGCGGCGTCACCGTGACCGTCGCCACCGCCGCTACCGGCCCAGTGTTCGTAGCCGGGAAGGAAGCGATGTTGTTGATCCCGCTGGCGGGCAGCCCGATACTGGTATTGTCATTGATCCACGTAAACGAGGTCGCATTGCCACTGAAGACCACCGCTACCTCCGCACCGTTGCACACGGGCGGAACGTCCGGCTGAACCACCGTCGGCGTCGGAATGACAGTGATCGTTGCCGCCGTGGTCAGGTTAGAGCCGAACGCCCCACAGTTGAAGAAGTCGGATAATACAGAGACATTATAGACCGTGTCTTTGGGGGTCAGACCCGTGTTGGGCGGGCTTACGCTCAAGCTGACGTTCGGGACCATTATTCCCGGATGCGTTTCGATGGGAATTCCATTCGACGCCCAGGTCACCGTCCAGGGCGGAACCCCCGTCAGCTCCGCTTGCACGATGGTGGTGCCTCCGTTGCAGATCGTAGCGGTGCCGGTAACAGTTGCCTTCGGCCGGGGGTAAAGTGTCAACGTCACCGGGACCCGGGTGGCGCTGGTCAAGCCCGTGCGGCGATCCCGCGCCTCTGCGTAGTAAGTGTATTCGGCGGGCGCGTTCGCCGGCGCCTGGGTATCGGGGGGCGGGAAGGTCATGGAATCGGGCTGCCGGAGATTCCCTTGGCCATCGTACCAATCCACAGTGACGGTGCCGGCAGGGTGGGTGCTATCTGAAACAACTGTCACCTCGAGAGCCGGGTTGGTCAGGTTGTCGGTGCAGTTGGTCTTGCTGCTCAGCGAGTTTGTCAGCGGCGCCGCGGGGGCGGTGCCGGCGAGAAGCACGGTGCCGTTGTCGCCGACCAGGAAGCCTACGCCCTGCAGATTTCCCTTGGTGGCGAACACGATGCCGTTGAGATCAGCCCCTCCCACGGTCGCATTCGCCCAGGTATTGCCGTCCGGGCTGGTGAGGATCGTGCCGTTGTTCCCGACGGCGACAAATTCAGCGCCACTATACGCCACGGCGTTGAGGTCACTGGTCACGTTGCTGGCATTGGTCGTCCAGGTCGCGCCACCATCTACCGAGACCAGAATCGTGCCTACAGCTCCGACAGCGACTAACTTCTGGGCGCCGTCCGAAGCGATGCCGAAAAGGTCGCGTTGGTGAGTGTTGAGAGGACGGCTCACGTTCCAAATCTGGCCCCCGTCGGAAGAAATCCGGACCGCCCCAAGGATGCCGCAGGCCGCGAAGGCGTCGACGCCCATCGGGGTCGCACCTTTAAACGACTCCAGGAAGTGGGCCGACACCAGTTGGGCACTGGCCCAGTTCAGTGACGGCCCGGCATAGGCGATTTCAAAGATGGAGCCCGCCGCAATGAACCTGCCGCCGCTCCCGGGGTTGTACGCCACGGCCTGCACCGACGCCGCATTAGGAAAAGCGTTGCTTCGTTGCAGCCAGGTGGAGCCGTCGGCGGATGAAAACACCGCGGCGTTGGGGCCGCCAGCCAGGAAACTGCCGGCGCCGAACGCTGCCGACCGCAATGAGACGTTGCCTCCCACCGAAGCATCGCTCAATTCCAGGCTCGTGCCGTAACGTCCCACCAGCACGGTCGAGCCTGCTCCGACCGCTACAAATGTATCGGTGTCGTTGTAGGCAGCCGCCGTTAGGGACGCGCCGCCCGAATGCACATTGGTGGTGAATTGCAGCGCCGCGCGCGCTGGAACTGCCAGCCCGACCACTACCGAACCAAGAGCGAGCCAATTAAGATTCATGTTCAGCCTCCGATTGTTGAATAAGGGTTAGGTCAAAAGGCGTAGCGGAGCCCGACCTTGACGTACGGACCCCACAGCAATTCGTTGAAAGTTCCTAGACTTGGGTAGTTGATCTCGGTGAACTTCGCCTGGATTCCACCGTCACCGAAGATCTTCAACAGCCCCGAGCGCCCGAGACGATATTCGAGGCGCACGGTGCCCCGGCCGATGCCACCGTACAAGTCGTTGTCGATTTTGGCGGTCGGGAAATCGAAGCCCGCATTGACCAACGCCTCCTTGCTGTCCTGCGAGCGGTTGCCATAGAAGCCCTCGCCTTCCGCCTGCAAAAATGTCCAGAACCGGCCGTTCTTGCTCCGGTGCAGCAAATACCCGACACCAAAGCCGACATTGCCGAGGAGGTCGGTGGTTTTGTCAGTCTGGCGGTAAAGCCCGAGCACCGGGATCGTGGTTTCATCCTGGAGTTCGGCATCCACGTAACTCATCCCGGCCCGCAGATAGGCGGAAAAACGCTTGCCGCGGAGCTTCGGGAACGCATAGCGGACATAAACTTGATACCAGTCGTCATCAATCTTGAAACTTGAAGGCAACAATTCCGTCCCACCCAGCGCCACATCGGTGTCCCCGCTAGATGAGCCGTGGATGTACCCCAAGTCCAAATACCAGGCCTGTCCGTAGGAATACGACACCGTGCCGCCGTAATAGGTGGATGAGCGATCCGGCTTGGCCACGCTCTTCGTAACGTTCGGACCCAGGAACGGGTCCTCCGCCAGTGAAAACCCGAAGGGCATCGTCACGTTCCCCTCCCCAAGCAAAAAGTCGCCCGACACCGAAACCTCGTGCTTGGTTGCTTTCGGAGCCTCCGGCATGGCCGGCAGCGCGCCCAGCTCCGGGACAGCAGACGCAGGTTCTTTGCCGGCTGCCGCCACAGGGGGAGGTTCCACCTTAGGTTCCACCTTGGGCGGAGCGGGAACAGTTGCCGGGGGCCTGGCCTGTCCCAGCCGGCTTGCGATCTCGGCCTGCAACTCATTCTGCAAGTTTGTGGCCGCTTCGTCCCCGGGTTTGATCTTCAGCGCGTCCTGCGCGTATTTCAACGCCGTCACGGTGAAATGCGCGTCTTGTGCTTCCCGCGCCTGGCGCATCGCCTCCTGATACTTCGACTCGGCCGAAGACGACATTTGCCCCGCGGAGGCGGGCGGGTTCGCCGCCTGGCCGGGCTGCGGTACCACTCCCCCGGCCAACGCCAGCCACAGGGTGAGGATCAAATATTTTGATAACTTATACTGAACGTGTGAAGAAGAAGCAGAGCTGTAATTTCGTGGTTTAGCATTCATAACTGAGTTCCACTGGAAATTTTGGCTTACCCCGACGTTTTAACCCTTTATGGTTCATTTGTCTAAGTTTTTCTTGACGTTTTTGACTTTGATTGACTGATTCGACCGCGCAGCGCAATCCACGCCTCGCGCGGCCGAAGATTTCACCCAGAGCACAGCTGCTGCTACGTTGATCAATCGCGAGCGAAAACAACACACCTGCCAAGCCATGAGAAAGTTGTCCCCAGGTTCTCATGGCGCAGCAATCCTGCGTCCTCCTCGATTTATGATAGCGCGCCAAAGACTTCCCACGATCCCCTGTCGGTTGTTATTCTCCAACTGCCCCAGATTTTGGTAAGTCTTCTCCAAGGCGGCAAGCGACTTGCCGTACTGCTCTAATGCGTCGAAAGGGAGATCGCCCGAAATGAAGCGCTCCTTTTTTGCCTCAGGTGACTTCGCCTCCTTTGGGTTAAGCAAGCCGAACCTGACTTGGAGAATTTCCAAGTCTCTGTCCAATTGAGAAAGTTGCGCTTGCTGGGCCTGCTGAAGTCTGGCGTCCTCACCTGAAGCCCAGTCAGCCAGGTTTTTAAAGGGCGGCTTGTCCCCGAAAGCACCTGAATCAGACTGCTGCAACCGCAATTTTATTTTCGCAAAATTCGTGGCTTGCTTCAGGGCCTCCAGTTCGCCAAGGATTCGCTTCTCCTCGGCGGCCTTGGTCAGCAGGTCAGCAAATGGGGCCTTGCCGCTGTAATTTTGGCCTTTGATGGACTCTATAAAGGTGTAATCGCCTACAGCGAATTTGCCGTTGGAGTCATTGAGTGCGTTCACTTCGAGGTCGATTTTGGTCTTCAAATCCGTGAACCGCTGAACATCGGCATGGGCAGCACACAGGCGGCCGGCGTTGGTGTAGTCGCCCTGGGTAAACGCCGCCTGAGCGGTCACGAAATCCTTCTCCTCGAGCCGTTGCGCGATTTCCTTCTGGAGGTCACTTCGGCGTCCGTCCAACACGCTCCGCAGCTTGTCCGCCGCAAGGCCCGGCCTCAACCGTCGGGCCTGTTCGCATTGGGCGATTGCGGAGTCAAACTGGGGGAGCACCGACTCGAGTTGGCCCTTGGTGTAAGCGTCTTCAGCCTGTTTCCATGCGTTGGTTGACGCCGTCATCGCGCTGGCGTAGTCAGCAGCGCTTTGCTTTGAGGCGTTTACGTCGGCGAGGCGACGGTCGACCAGATCCCGCAACTGGCCGGGTGCCGTTGGATTCCCCAATTTCTGCGCGGCCACACACTTTTCGACCGCGGAGGTCAATTCCTTGGCCGCGGTGTCGTAGTCCTGGCGCTTGATGGCGTCCTCAGCCCGGGTCCAGGCGTTAGTGGCATCCTGCATTGCGGCGGCGTACTGCTCGGCCCTGGCTTTATTGGCGTTGATGGCGGACTGCACGATGGCCTGTCGTTGCTTCAACACCGTCTCGAGCCGGTCTATCTCGGCGGTGTCGCCCAGTTTGCGCGCCGCCGCGCACTTCTCGGTGGCGATGTTCAAGTCCTTTGCCGCGGTGTCATAGTCCTGACGCTTGATGGCGTCCTCTGCCTGGGTCCAGGCGTTAGTGGCACCCTGCATTGCGGCGGCGTACTGCTCGGCTCTGGCTTTACTGGCAGTGATGGCGGACTGCACGATGGCCTGTCGTTGCTTCAACACCGTCTCGAGCCGGTCAACCCGGGCGACGTCGCCCAGCTTGCGCGCCGCCGCGCACTTCTCGGTGGCGATGTTCAAGTCCTTTGCCGCGGTGTCATAGTCCTGACGCTTGATGGCGTCCTC
>DATDCV010000747.1:0-8341 GCA_036524155.1 Verrucomicrobiia bacterium | reverse complement strand
GAAATAAGGCAGGTTCCCCGCCTCGCCGAAGTCGTAGACCGTGACGATATTCGGATGGTTCAGCTTCGCGAGGGTGCGGGCTTCGCGCTCGAACCGCTCGGCAAAGTGCGCATCGCGGGCCTGATCGGATCCGGGTATGATGATCTTGAGCGCCACCAACCGGTCCAGACGCGGCTGCCGTGCTTTGTAGACCGCTCCCATGCCGCCACGGCCGAGGTATTCGAGGATTTCGAGCTGAGGAAAGAGCCTGGCAACGTCCGCCAGCGGCGGCGGGGGACTTGGTTGCGAAGTTCCCGAGTCTGCTGCTCCGCCCTGCGTTTCCAGCCCCACCTTCATCATGCACTCCGGGCAGAGCCCGTCCAGCCCGTTAGGGGCGACAGCCTCGCCGCACTGCGGACAAGTGCGTGATGTATTCATTCCTACTGATCTATGCGGAAAAACTGCGCGGTTGTTACAGTTTTTCAGCCGGCCAGCACGCGGAGGAGGTACCGCAGCTCCTCCTCGATTTCCCCCGAGCCGGAGACGGTCTCAGCGATTTCCGCGCGCAACAGCTTGCGGTAGCGCTGGCGCAAGCGATGGACCGCCACGCGCAACGCCCCTTCGCTGATGTCCAGGCGGTTGCTCGCTTCGGCGTAGGGCACGGCAGCGCGTGGCTGAGCCAGACAGTTCTTGAGTTCGTTGAACAGGGCCGCGTTGCCGTCGGCTTCATATTCCCGGCGCAACCGCTCGAAGACCCGCTCCAGCAGGGTCACCGCCCAGCGATATTCGAATAGCTTGTCGGGGGAACGCGAGTCCGCCGGCTCGAGCTGATAACGCGTCTCCGCGGTACCGCTTTCCAGCGGGATCACCTGCCTGGCGCCGCCGCGCTTCTGGGCTTTCAGCCGGTCCCATTCGTCGGCCAGAAAGTGGCAAAGGCGGGTCAGCAAAAACGTGCGAAAGCGACCCTTCTCCCGGTCAGCGGACGCGACGAACTGTTCATTCAGCAACCGCGCAAAAAATGTCTGGGTCAGGTCTTCGGCGTCCGAGGGGGAGAAGCCCTTCCGCCGGACCCACACATAAAGTGGATACCAATAGGTACGACAAAGGTCTTCGAGGGCCTCCATGGCTCGCGGAGAACTCGGGTCGGAGGCGGACAACACAACCGACCAATGAGTCGTGACGAACCGAGCTTGAGGCGGGGTTGGGGTCTCCGAAATGTGCGAAGTGGTCCCCATGTCCCGGTAAACCTAGGTCCGAGTGCCCGGGACTGTCGAGCCGAATCGAGACTGCTTCAGAACGGGAATCCGAGCGAGAACTGAAGAGCGCCAACTGGGTCGTTCGGGCGAGGGTTAAGGTTGTACCCGTATTCCAGCCTTACTGGGCCAATCAGAGTGCGCCAGCGCAATCCGCCACCAACGGAGAACAAGCCGGTGTCCCAGGGGTAGTTCTGGATGCGGTGCGCCATGCCGAGGTTGTCGGAGAACAAGACGATTGACCACTTCGGTGTCAGGGCCTGCTCGAGCTCGACCGTGGCGAGGGTGAACGTCTCGGCGCCGACGATCTGGCCGGCTGCGTTTCTGGGCGAGGCTTCTCCTTCGGTGAAGCCGCGGATTGAGTTTTCGCCGCCTGGGAAAAACCGCCGGTTAAACGGGAGGTTGTTGGCAGGGCTGCCAAAGCTGACGGCAACGGAGTGATCCAGTCCCAAGCTGAGGAAGCGGCCGCCGCCAAGCCGTTTGTGCCACGAGGGCGCGATCTCGACGCGCTCGAAGTTGGCGTCGCCGCCCAGATAATCGGTGGCGGTTTCAATATTGGCGAAGACCTTGTAGCCGCGACGCGGGTAGAGCGGGTTGTCGCGGCGGTCGAGCTTCAGTTCAAACAGGATCGAGCCGACGGCCGGGTTGGTGAGACCCTCGCTGGCGATGCCGGGAAAGGGGCCAAATTCCTGCGCGTTGAGGATCTGATAGTTGTAGCGGGCGTTGAGATCGGTCGCGGCACGTTGAAAATATTTATGCAGGCCGGCGCCGCCGCCGTATTCGAGCCGGGTGAAGGAGATTTCTTCGCGGCGCAGGCCGGAAGCATTGACAAACAAATCGAGGTCCCGAGCCGCCACCTCAGGTATCGTGTAAGTAAATCCGCCGCTGGAGGCCTTGAACGACTGCACCGCCTTGAGTTCGGCGTGATGTGCGAGGCCCCAGAGGTTATAGGCCTGCAGATCGACGCCCCCGCGGAGCATTTCATAGCTGCCGTAACCGAAGAGCAGGCTGGCGTCAAAACGCTTGCCCTCCTTGACCTCATAGAGAATGTCACGAATGCCCTCCCCTTGGGGCCGATAGCTGAACTCGACGCTGTCGAATATTCCTAACCGGGCAATACGGCTGCGGCCCCGCTCGACCTTGATGGGATCCAGCAGTTCTCCTCGCTCGATTCGCACCCGGCGCGAGAGAATCCCCTTCCGCGTCCGCCGCTCGCCCCTGAATTCGGTCTGGCCAACTCTGATTTGCTCGCCGCTTTTGACGCGGGCAAGGAGCTTCAGGCCCTCGCGTCGCTCAAGCGATTCCCGCTCGAGTGTTTCGATCTCGACGATCGTGTCGGGGTAACCCAGGCGGTATTGGTTGGTTCGCAGGCTCAGCGCATAATCCTGTTCCCACAGCTTCGAGTAGGGCTGGTCCAGAAACACGGTGCGGGAGCTCTGCAGGATGTTCGAGCGGCCGTAATAATAATCTTCCCGAACGGAGCGGACGAAGAACCTTGTTCCTTGGCGGATGGTCAAACGCACACTGACCGACCCGCTATGATCGTCGCGGGCGACTCGGTCGGCCTCGACGGTCGCCTCCCGGTAGCCCTGGCGGTCGAGCGCTTCGGTGAGATTCGCGACTCCGCGGCGGAGGCGATCCTGCGTGAAAACGCGGGCACTTTTGAGGTTGAGCAGTGTATCACCCTCGACGAAATAAGAGCGGGCCTGTCGGGCGCTGATGGATTCCAGCCCTTGAAATTCGAGCCGGCTGAAATGATAGAGGATTCCTTTGTGGATGCGAAAGGTCGCGCGCTTTATGCGAAGAGACTGCGGCAGCGGATTTTCCTGCAGGTCCGCTGCCCACACTGTGATCTCCCTGCCTTCGTCGAGGCGGAGCCGAATGGTGATCGATGGCGCAAGATAGCCGTCATTCTTTACGCGGGCAGCCAGGATCAGCGCCGCGTCCTCCACGAAGGCGGCTTCGAAGTATTCCGGTTTCCTGCCCGCGAGTTCGACCGTCCGCAGAATTCGTTTGAGCTGGTGATTCCCCAGGAAGCCGTAGCCCGAGATCGAGATTCGGGCAGGTGTCGACTTGCGGGGAGGCGCGGAGGTAGCGGCGGCGGCACGGGGGGAAAGGCATAGCAGGCAGAGGCCCGTCAGCGCCAGCCACCGCACCCATACGCGCCAGAGCTCGGGCGGCTGCGATCCAAAGTCTGCACCCTGGCGCGCTACTTTGAAAAAATGCGCCATTTGAAGCCGGCGTTGTAGTCGCCGAAACGGTCGTACTCGCCGGTGACCGACCAGCGGTTCGTGAGCCGGTATTCGACATTGTAGGTCGGCCGGCCCTGTTCGGAGACTTCGGCGCCGGTGTGCAGGCTGAGGCGCTGCTCGACCTGGTCACCCAGACCCAACTGGGCAAGAACATCCCGACCGAGAAATACGGCCATGGTCTGCGCCCGTTGTTGGGCGCTCAAGCTGAACGCTCCGGGCGGCAGTTCGCCAGCGGTGACCATCAGCAGAATTTGTTCGGAACTCAGGGGCGGCGTCGAGTTGAACTGGATGAGCGGCGCGTTCGCCGGTCCGGTGATCTCCATGCGAATGTCGTAGCCAAACTGCTTCGAGGCCCCGCTCACCGAGAGTTGCGGATGGTAGGGATCCTGGCTGCTCAGACTGACGACCCCTTGTTGGACCGGGATGCTGGCGAAGGGAAAACGGACAAGGCCGGAATCGATTTTGAGATCGCCGAGGGCGATCGGGTCTTTCGGTGTGCCTTGGAGCTTCAAACTGGCCGAAATCTCGCCGTTGAACAACGGACTGCGAACCTTGAGGAATTTCGCGCCCTTCACATCCACCCGCAGGCGCCAGTCGGATAACCGCTCTTCCTGGATGCTGAAGTAGGGCGGGCGGCGGCTCGGAGCCGTGACTTTCCCCGGAATCAGGTTTTGAAGGTCAGCCAGGTAGAAACTGTCCCGCAGCGTTACTACGCCGGAGACCAGCGGAGGCGCGCCGTTGGTCCTGGTAACGCTGAGCGCGAGGTCGCTGCGGAGGACGAATTCGGGGGTCCGCGCCAGCGGAATACCTGTGCCACGAATGGACAAACTGAACGGCGGCCACTCACCGCTGAGCCAGTTTGTTCCAGCCAGGTCCGATTGCCCGTTCATGGTTAAGGTCGCGCCCCCGATACGCGCAGAGGCGTCTTCGAGTGTGAGTTCGTGCTCGTGCAGCTCGAGGCGGAGGCCGATATCGCGGATCGGGCCCATGTTTCCCAAGGGACGCGTGCGGGCCTGGTCAAGACTCACTCGACCTTCGATCTTGCCTCCCGGCGAAAGCCGCAGGTCGGCGCTGAGATCTCCCTGGGGAGCGAGCAACTGAGGAAACAACGGTTCGAAAGCAGCCAGTTCTGCACGGGGAATCTGCAGTCGGGCAGTGGCCTTTGTCCAGTCCGGCAGGCGCCAGCCGTTCCAGAAACCAGGGCCAAGCGGCAGGTCACCCGAGAATGTGGCCCGCTGGCCTTGGACCAGCACTTCTCCCATTTGCAGGCGTGCTTGATCAAGCCCCAGCTCGATTTCCAGGTGGAGGTCCTTCAGGTCCGGAACGGCATTGGTGGTCCGCTGGAATTTGATCTCTGCGGCGCGCAACACCAGTTTTCCGACAGGGGCCCTCCAGGAGCCCGAAAGGTCGGCGCTCAAATGCGGCTCGAACAGGCGCAATCCAGTGGCCTCAGCAACATCCTCCCAGAAGAAAGCTTCCGGGGCGGCAGTCGCGCGAAGGCGGAGCGGTTCGCCGGGTCGCATCTGAACCACGTCCGTAACGTCGGCCGGACTGAAGGTCAGGGGCAGAGAACCTTGGGCGACCAGCACCGGTGCAGCTTCGCTGGTGGCGACCAGGTTCGATATCGTGAGGCCAACAGGATCGCCCATTGCGTCGAGCGAAACGTGGAGTGGTCCTGGGATCCCAGTCCGACTCACTGGCGGGATCTCGGCATCGAGCGACAGTACGAATCGTATTGGGCCATTGGTCCAATCGCCTGTGGCATCCATTCTGTTAATTGAGATCGGGGGGAGATTGGTATTCAAAAAGTCGTTGGCTAAAGCGCAGCAGACTCGCTCTAAATGGACAGCAAATGCGCCCTGCCGGGGCCAGGCGAAGGCGGTTTCCAACTCGATGCGGCCGGCTTTTCCTTCGAAGGCGAGAACGGAACTTCGCACTTGCGACACTGGGCTCAGGCCAGGGAAACTAATTTGCACTTCGGCCGGATGGACCAATGAGAGCACGGGTTCGCCGTTCGTACGGAGCGAGATTCCGAAAAGTTGCGCGCGGGCACCGGTCGAGCCACCCTCGACGGCTCCTTCGAGCTGCAACGAGGAATGGCCCGCGCGGGCAAGCACCTCTGCGGCGCTGAGGCGTGGTCCGACACCCTTCCAATTGGCTGTGAGATCCATCGGCCTGAGGTGCGGCACCGTCACATTGGTGGCGCCGAGCCTTCCCTGGTGATTCAAGGCGGCGAAGGGGCCGCTAACGTTGCCGGAAACCTCCATGGACTGAAGGTCATAGCCCTTGGGCAGCCAGCGTCGGAGCCACGGACCGGCAATACGGAGGTGGCCATCGCTGACGGTCTTTTCCTGAAAGTCGACTTTGCCGCGGCCTTGGAGAATCGAACCGTCGTCCAGCGTGACTTCAGCGTCCGAGAGTTCCACGCCGGGCCATGCCAGGCTCCCGGTCAATTCCAGTGAGTGGGTTTGGACGGAACGATAGGTAAGCTGCTCGCCAGCCAGGTGAAAATCGACGGCGGGTATCGCACCCCATGAAGGAGTGAATTGTGCTTCGCCGTTGAGCTTCCCCCGGGCCGGAAACCAAGGCTGGCGTTCGAGGTTCGCCGCCACCCGCAGAAAGGCGGGCTGCCTCAGGCGTTTGCCGGTGAAATGAACTTCCAGCCCGCGTGACAATTCTGCCGTCAGCCAGGGCGACACCAGCGTGGCGTCCTCGATGAGGGCGGAATTGGTGTCGCCGCGAGCATGGAGCGATAGTACGAGCGGAGGGAAATTCGTGGCGACCCGAAGCGGTCGGGCCTGCGCCTCTAATTCCATCCTGAACTTTCCGTCCTGCCAGTCGGCGGAAACCGAGCCGGCGACCTCGCCATAATGCAAGATGCCCAGGGCTTCGGGCGGGAGCCGCACTCGAGGGGCGGCCAAATGAGCCGTCTCAGGCAGGCTTCTGCCAGGCACGAACCGAGCCTGCAGCTCAACCCGGTTGCTCCACCAGAAATTTGTGCTCTGTAGCAGGAGGCCCGAGGTTGTGGTGGAAATTCGCGCGCGCGAGGTCAAATGAACAGACTCGGAATCGAGGCGGGCTTCATAGGCGCCGACCCCGGCTGGGCGGGCCGTGAATGTGAGCTGTGGCCCATCGAGTCCGCACTGCAACACCCCGGCGATCGATCCATGGGACCACAGAGCGCCTGGCACCCGGATTGGCAGTGCCCGCACCCTGAGTGTGCCGTTTGATAACGCGGCCTGAGGCAGCCATTTTCCCAACTCTTGCAGCGCGCGTGCGTAGTTGCGCGGCTTTTGCACGCCGGCCGCCTTATTGGTGCCGCCCACGGTTTGGTATTGCCATCCGTCGACCTGCATGAACGGTCCTGAAGAGCGGCTCGTTCCGCTCCGGGAACGCCAAAGCCAGACCGTGGGGACCGGGGCGCCGAAGCGCTCTGCCGTCAGGCGTGAATTGCCGCGGGCATAGTTGAGGTTATACAGGCTGAAGTGAGCGTATCCGTGACGTTCGTACCGGGAATAGGTGACGCCCCAATGGCGGGCCAGAGGTCTCAGCACCCACGGAAACCAAAGCGGCAGGGAAAGCAGTATCGTGAGCAGTCCTAGAACCGCCCAGGCAAGAATGCGTACCAGCTTACGTGCGTGCCGGCCGAGTGGCATTACCAAAGCTAACCCAAATTCAGATCGCGCGAAACCTTTTGCTGGTTAACCGCAGCAATTCTCATTCTGGCATTGTGGCGCAGCCGTCCCGGCTGCGAGTTCAGACGGCGTCCCGCCGTTCGCACCTTCCTGGGGCGGGACGCCCCATTGACCCGCGGGCGAGGACGCCCGCGCTACGCCAAAAGGAGAGTTGCTGGGTTAGCCGCTCTTTTGGGTTTTCGAGGGATCCAGCACTCCGGTTTCGTCGCGGAAGCGGACGCGAACCGGGTACTTCTTGCCGTCAGTAAAGGATCTCGCGAGCCAGTTCCGGACAAACTCCTCTGTCTGTTTGCGCCCCGTGTCGCGGACCAGTTCGATGTTGGACTGGGCTCGTTTGTAGGAAAGGTAGGTGATGGAATTTTTTAGGTTATCCATCGCCTCGCGGGTTTTTCTCAGCAAGCTGTCTTTCTTGACCTCGTACTCGATGCGCGACGCGTCCACCGCTGGTTTGTTGAACCGGATTTTGGGCGCGGTGACCAGGATCTCGCCGTTTTCGATCACGAAATCCCACCGGTCCTTCAGATCGAGATAATAGGTATAGGTGACCGGCGCGGTTGCCTCGACGACGACGTCGGGCAAGGGGATGTAGCCGAAACCAACGCTGGCTTCGTCCCGGCGGGTAAATTTCTCGTGCTGGCTCAACGTGGCGAATTGCAGGAACTGGCTGCCGCTGAGCGAAGTGGCGTAACTTGTAAAGGTCGTGGTGATCTTGCCCTGTTTGAAAGCGGCAGCCACAAGCGCAAGCTGTTCGCCCGCCGCATGGACCGCCTTGCCGGTCTTATCGATCACCTCGCCCGGAACGTCCCGGCAGGATTTGAATACGTAAATCCCCCCCGCGGTGAGGATCAGGACCACCACCATGCAAGCGGTTGGCCAGGCCCAGGACCGCGACGCCGATTCTGTTTTGGTATTCAGCTCAGGAGCGTTCGGCATGAACACCTCTGTTGCGTCTTTTACCTCAGCAATTCGTAGCTGACAAATGCAACCTGCCGGCTGTCGGGCGACCATGAAGGGACGTTGATGGTGCCCTGGCCGCCGAAGAGCCGCGCTAATTCCTGAACCGGTCCCCCGGCAATCGGCATCAGCCGAAGCCGGACCGGTTTGTTTGCCGGGTGGCCGCTCACATCTTTTTCATACGAAAGAAATACCAGCCATTTGCCGT
>DATDCV010000746.1:0-1623 GCA_036524155.1 Verrucomicrobiia bacterium | reverse complement strand
AACAAGTCGGGTTTGTGGTTCCATCTGACCTCGCCGCACCATGAACGAGGCGGCTGCGTTCAACCGCTGGATGCGGAAAACCGCACGTCCAGTGGTGTGGGAGGGTGCCGAGGCGCAATCCTCGGCACCCGACCCGATCGATCCAAGACCGAGCGGATACATTTGTTTTGCCTTCTCTCTTGCGCGTTGGGGCGCAACCCGTTATTCCCTCGCGCATGGACTCTCGTGAAGCCCTCGTCGCGCTGAACCTCATCGAGGGCGTCGGCCCGGTCCGCGTGCGGCAGTTGCTCGAGCATTTCGGCCAGGCTTCCGCCATCCTGGGCGCCTCCCGCCAGGAATTGCTCCGCGTCAGAGGCATCGGCGAAGATACCGCTACCGCTATCGCGGACTGGGAAAAGACGATTGACCTCGCGTCGGAACTGAAGCGCATTGCCGAGTTCGGCTGCCGGATCGTGGTGCAGGCCGACCCGGAATACCCCGAGCTGTTGCGACAGATTTACGACCCGCCCATCGTGCTCTATGTCAAAGGGGAGTTGCTGCCCAAGGACAAGAACTCGGTGGCAATGGTCGGGTCTCGCATGACGACCCACTACGGCATCGAAGTCGCCCGGAAACTGGCTTACCAGCTCGCCTACCTCGGCGTCACGGTGGTCAGCGGCGGCGCGCGCGGAATAGATTCTGCCGCGCACCAAGGCGCCTTGAGCGGCAAGGGGCGAACCATCGCCGTTCTTGGCACTGGAATAAATCTGGTTATCCCCCCCGAGAATGCAAAGCTCTTCGAACAAATCGCGGCTAACGGCGCGCTCATCACGCAGTTTCCCTTCAACCGCCCCGGCGACAAACAGTCGTTTCCGATCCGCAATCGGATCGTTGCCGGCATGACGCTGGGCACGGTCGTCGTCGAGGCCAACCTCACCAGCGGCGCGCTCATCACCGCCAACTTTGCCAATGAATATGGCCGCCAGGTGTTCGCCGTGCCCGGCCGTATCGACTCCCCGCGCAGCAAAGGCTGCCACGATCTCATCAAGAAGGGCGCCAAACTCTGCGAAGGCGCCGAAGACATTCTCAGCGAGTTCGAATATCTCTTCCCCCCGAGCAACAAGCCGGCATCCGCCGCCGAAACCGGCGTGCTGCCCGCCCTCGAGCTGTCGGAAAACGAACAGAAGGTTTACGACGCGCTAAGTAATGAAGAGATTCCCATCGACGACGTGATTCGGAAAAGCGGCCTGCCGGCCTCGGCGGTTTCGGTGACCCTCCTCAGCCTCGAGATGAAGCGGCTGATTCGCCAACTGCCGGGGAAGTTGTTCACGCGCAACCGATGAACCTCCCTCCGCCCGGAACGCCGACTTGCAGTCGGCTTACCCCAATCAACAACCCACCCAGCTCGGATACGGAAGACGCATCCAAACCGCCGAAGGCTGACCCGGCCTCAGGGCAAAGCGGAACCGGCCGGATAACCGCGCGCATTAAGCCGACTGCAAGTCGGCGCTCGTGTGTCCGGCAGGTGCTGAGCCTCTCGGGGTGAAAGGTCCCCGACGGGGAGATGACGACAACCGAAGCGGAAGCCAGGAGTCAACCCGCGAGGGAACTCCGAAAGGGCGGAAGCGAACCTTCGACCGTAGG
>DATDCV010000745.1:0-23889 GCA_036524155.1 Verrucomicrobiia bacterium | reverse complement strand
GTGGCCGAACCAACGCGCCCGGCAGCAAGTGGCCACACCGATCCTGCGGGTCGGGTGCACTGACACGGCCCCGGGGATCGGCAGCGTTCCGTGGAATTCACCGTTCACTAAACGATCTCGCGGTAAACGTCCGGATGCGGCCGTGAAATGACCACTGCGTTGACGAGGACACCCGCCTCGCTGATGACCTGGCGGCCGGCGGCAACTGCGGCCTGCACGGACGCCACATCGCCGGTCATGGTGCAAAACGCCTTTCCGCCCAGCGCCATCGCCAGACGAATCTCCAGCAGTGTCACGCTGGCGGCCTTCGCAGCCGCATCGGCGGCTTCGATGAGGGTTGCGACATTGAACGACTCCAGCACGCCCAGCGCCCCGTCCGGCTGGACCGGTTGGGTGCGGCCGAGCGCGACAAAAACATCAGGGTGAACATTTGAGATTACGAACTGATCGATGAGGCACCCGTTCGCGCTTTCCGCGCCAGCCCCCACCGCCGCCTCAACCGCAGCCGTGTCCCCTCCAATCAGCACCATGTATTTTCCCGAACAGATCGAACGCGACAGCAGCAACCGGACATTCCCGGCTTTCAGCATTGTGTCGGCGACCTGGAACCCGGACGCCACACTGGACAGTTCAATCAAGCCGATGGACTTTTCGAGCATAATTCCTCGTCGGATAGGCAGCTTGCCTGTAAGTGAGCCTCGCTGATGAGTCCTGGGGCCAAAGTGAAACGTTTATCAAGGTAAACAGCACCTGCCCATGTGGAAATAAAAGGAGACAGGCCCAACACCTGTCCTGCGGTTTGGTGATACGAGCTGCTCACGTCAGCGATCATCGTAGACAGGAGGATATGCCCGGGCAATCCCGAACTGCCTGCTGAACTCGATTACGAGGACGAGAACGAGGAGGAGTGCCGATCGCGCCTCACTTTTCGAGGATGATTTGCGCGGATGTGACCTCGCGGATGGTGCCCGGCAGAGGAGCGTGGAGGACCGCGCCTAGAGCATTAGGGGCCGGTTCGCCGATGATTTGCCCCGCGACGACGCGGTCTCCGGTTTTCACCTTGGGAAGGCAGGCGGCACCCGCGTTTTGTTTGAGCGGCAAAATGAGTCGGCTGGGCTGCAGTTCGCCTCTCCACAGTGGCGCGGGAAGGTCGTATTGCTGGACGTGCAGTTTCTTTGTCAATGTCTTGATCGGAACATGCCGGCCATCGCGCATCGGATGAACCTTGACCGTGGCCAGCCCGGTCCACTTCTGGTTGGCTTGCCGCATAGCGGTCTTTGAGTCATCACACGCTTCTTTGGGATAAAGCTCTTCAGGGCAGGCGTAGAGGGTGCAGAGGCCACAGGAACAACAGAGCGAAGCCCACTGGTTCCAGTAATCGGCGCCGGTGGCGGTGAACGCGAGACTGCGCATGACCTGGTGCGGTTCAACGGCATAACCCAGCAGAAACCGGGGGCAGTATTCAGTGCAGTACCGGCATTGGTCGCAAGCGGACTTGCCGATCTTAGCCTGGACTTTGTTGGGTTTGAGTTTGCGCTCCATTACGTGGTGATCGCGCGGCAGGATAACCACCCCGGTAGCAGTTTTGGTGACGGGCGCATCCAAATCGTCCGTGGTCTGGCCCATCATGAGGCCGCCGATACAAAGCACCGGATCGGCCGTGGTCAAACCTCCCGCAGCTTCCAGGCAATCGCGATAGGTGATGCCGATCGGAACACTCAGAGTGACGGGTGAACGAACCGCGCCAGCGATAGTGAGCATCTTCTGCGTCACGGGGTGTCCGTCGGCGGCGGCCGCAATATTGACAAAGGTTTCGACGTTATTCACCACGACGCCGACCTGGATAGGAATACCCGCGGGCGGAATCAGGCGGCCGGTAACCTCATACACCAAATCGTATTCGTCCCCCGCAGGGTAATAATCACCCAGCAAATGCACGCGGACTGCGCTGCCCTTGCACGCCTCCTGGACGGCGTCGACGGCGTGCTTCTTCTTGGCTTTTATGCCGATCACCGCGTCTTTGGCTCCGACCGCTTCTTTGGCGAGAAGCATTCCTTTGACCAACGCGACGGCCTGCTCCTCCATGATCACAGCGTCCTTGTGCAGGAGCGGCTCGCATTCAGCGCCATTCGCGATGATGGTGTCCGCTTTTGCCGCTAACTTAACGTGCGTGGGGAAACCACCGCCACCGGCACCGACAACACCCGCGAGTTTGACTTGTTCAACCAGGTTCATGGCAAACGCCAGAAAGTTATCGCAAGTAAAGGCTGCCAACGCCACCAAAAACCTGAGGAGAAAATCGTGACTCAGGCCCGATTGTTCGGGGACAATTCCGCTTTCGCATGAGGCATAAGCGGCGCTTGGCGCCCTTTGTGGCGGTTTGCCAATCCGAGCTACGGCAACTGGTACACGCGATAGAACCTCTGCGGATCCTGGCCGACAGTCGAGTCCAGGAGCGTGGCCGAGTTGCTGGTCGCAGTGATAATGGGTTCCAAATCGAGCCACTCGGCATTTCTCAAATTCGACGTGAACTGAAGGCGATAGGTTCTTGCGGGCTGTGTGCTCCACTCAAGAGTAGCGCCGCCAGCCGCAAGCGTGAGCGACTGGATCGTGGGCCTAAAAGCGAGCGAGAGCAGATTCCCAACGATGCGATTCGCGCCGTTTCGCAGTGCTTCGCTCAGCACAACAAATTCGCCCGACCGCGCCGAGGCGACAACGGGAAGGGTCGCGCCAGCAAGGCCAGTAGTATTGACTGTCAGATCCCGAAGCAGCACTTGGCCGTTGCGATCGATCCACGCTGCGAGCACTTGCCGGTTGGTGCCCGGAGTAGCACCCGCGCTTGCCCAAACCGCTACGAAGTTGGTCCCGTCGGATCCCAAGGCTGGAAACGCGCCATATGCGGTTGAGCTGATGCGAAATCCAAGTGGGTCCAGGACAATGCCACCCGCATCTATCCGTGCTCCGTAGATCTCACCGCCAAACGTGTCGCCGCTCGGTGTTACGGTGTTGCGTGTGTCCGCCCAGATGACCAGGAAATCGCTCCCTGCGGCGGCTATGGCCGGGCCTCTTTGAGCATTAGTAGCAGAGGTGATGAGAATTGCATCGGGGTCCAGTACGATACCATCCCGGCTCACCCGCGCTCCGAGAATGTCGCCGTCGTGTTCCGGGTCGTGCGCGGATTGGCTCCAGGCGACCAGGAATTCCTGTCCGTTGAAAGCCGCAGTCGGCAAAGATGCGCGATGGCTTTGGCTGTTGACCGCGAAGCCATCCGGTTCCAAAACGGTCCCGGCCTGGTTAACGCGCGCTGCATAAATGTCGCTCGTGTTGGTGACGCGCGCATCCGCCCACGTGACGAGATAGTTTTCCCCATCCGAGCTGATGGCGGGCGTGATTTGACCTGAGGCTGCCGTGCAGATTGCGATTCCTGCGGGATCCAGGACCGTGCCGTCGGTCCTCACGCGCGCTCCATAAATATCAGTATAGGGAAAACCGGCGTTGCGGCCATCGACCCAAACGACCAGGTAATCCCCTCCAGCGCTCGCCACCGCGGGATCCAATTTAAAGCGAGGTTGGGTACTAATCGGGATGGCAACGAGATCCAATGGGGTGCCGTTATAACCTATGCGGGCCCCATAGATGTCGATGTTGTCTGTGCTGCGCCAGTCCTCCCAGACCACCAGCCAGTTGGTTCCATTGGAGGCAACGGCTGGGCTGGTTTCGTCGTTGTCCTTCGCGGTGATGAGCAGCGGTTGAGGATCAAGGCGCTCCACCTGGGTATTCAAACGGGACGCGAAAATGGCTGAACCGAAACCCCCCTGCGGGCTAGAAGCTCTGTTCCACACCACGAGGAAGCCATTGTCGTACGCCGCGACGGCAGGGGTTAAAGTCCCGGGAACCGAGTCAATCAGGACTGCGCCCGGGTCCAACACCGCGCCCGAACTGCTGATCCTTGAAGCATAGATGCCCGGCGGCACTGCTTGGAGGTCGTTCCAAGCCACGAGAAAATCGTCGGTACCCGCCCCGAGGCCGGGGGAAGCACGGAAATATGGCAGAGTATTGCTCGCGATCACCTGGGCGGCGGAAACATCTCCGGCAGGAGTAACGAGCGCCCCGTAGACGTCGGTCTCCTCAGGGTTCGGGGTTGAACTGTGAAAGTTGTGCCAAGCCACCAGATAAGCATTGGAGTTGGCGGCCACAGATGGATACATCTGGTCGCCGAGCGCACCGCTGACAGCTATGCCATTCGGGTCCAGAACAGTCCCATTTCTGTCCAGGCGGGCTCCGAAAATAGCCCCCAACTCCTGGCTCCAGACGGCCAGGAAACCGCCAGGGCCGCGAGCGACCGAGGGCCGGGACTTTTCTCCGAAGCCCACGCGGATAGGGAACCCGTCGCCGTCCAGGACGGTACCTTCGTTGCTAACGCGGGCGCCAAAGATATTGGCGTCACCAGTCCGTCTGTCCTTCCAAACCACCAGATAACCTTCCCTGTCTCCCGCGACGGAAGGCTGAAACTGATCGGCGGGCAGGTTGCTTATGACGATTCTTTGGCTATCGGCGACCTCGCCATCCGCTGTCACACGCGCGCCGGCGATGTCGAACTCCGTTACGCGGTCCCAACGGTCCCACACGACAAGATAGTCCCTCCCGTTGGAAGCGACTGAAGGAGCAGCCGTCACCTCCCATCGGCTGATGAGAATTCCCAACGGATCCAATAGGGCGCCTTCCTTGGAGACGCGCGCGCCCACTACGTCCACCGGGCTCTCGAAAAAACCCGGCAATTCCGCCCACACCACCAACCAATTCGTTCCGTTCCATGCCGCCGCTGGGAGTTGGTGTTCGCCGGGGCGGGGAACGGTGACCGGTTGGTCCATCCCGAACTCCGGACTGATCGTCGGGTCAACGGCGAGGGGAAAGGCAGCTTTCGCCAAAAATTCTCCGGGGACACAAATACTGAACCGGTCGCTACTGGCCACCGTCGGCAACTCGCACCGCAGGTCTTTCGAATCCACCGCCACGGCCTGGCCTATGCGGACGCGCGCTAGCCCACCAGCGTCGACCAGGTGATTACCGTGCACACTGGCCCCCTGATAAGTCAGCCCTTTCACTGCGAACTCGATCGTTAGTGGCCCCTCGCCGGCAGGTCGTTTCTTGAACACCCAGCTTACCTCGACTCCCTTGCCCCCGGTCTCGCAGTGGTGCACCAGGCCAACGTCCTCATTGAGCAGCGCTTGGGCCGTGTTGCCCACCAGCGACCAGCTCAGAGGCCTATCGTGTTGCAGGTAAAGCACCTGGTTTTCCAGGTGGATCAACTTTGTGCACAGAATAATTTCGGCATCGGGCTCGGGCCGGCCAAATCGTCCACCTGGTCGGGGGCCGGGCTTCCAACTGGTGACGTCCTGGTTGAATGGTCGGTGTGGCCAAAAGTGAACCCCAGACCCGTCAAAGCTGGCCGTGTACGTTTTGGCCTGCACTCGAGGGGCGGAGGAGTTGTGAGTTGTGATGGCGTGAGAGACTCGATCCATAGCGTCGCTCGGATCAATATTCTCACGAGCCGCAGGCAAAGAAACCGATAGGCTAGCGTGCGTCGGCCGAATATTGCTGGTGGTCCGCCGCCAGAATTCTCTGCCGTACGGGATTGACCAACTGGAAGTGCCCCTTTCGCTTGCGATTCTGCGGGCGGGTGAGTCATGCGTCGAGTCCGTTGCAGCCCAATGGACGAGCTGAGAATTCGTCGATTGGCCAATGGCAAGTTGATCGGGGCGGAGGAGCGCCGGCGTTTGTTCCCGGGTTGGTGAACCGGCTTGGGTTCTCCGCGAACGGTCTCCGTACAGGGCGGGAACCAAGCCGAGAATGAAGGCCAGCACGAGCGAAAGTCCCGCCAGGCAAAGTCGAAAATTGGTATTCATAGCCCGCTCGCTGTCGGCAAGTATAGCTCTAACACGGGGTCAGAACAGCTTATTTTTATCAACTGCAACGGCCGGTCGGACTTGTTTAAGGAAGCCGTTCTGACCACGCTTCGAACGGCAAATCGCCTCAGGGCGCCAGCGACGGCCGGAGTCCATGGGGCGACGCCTTGCACGCACCGAGGTCACGTCAGGTAGGGCTCACAAAGACTTCCCTCTCACAATATCGATGGTGCCATTTCGAGCCGCGCCGGGAACGAGCACTTCCAGAGAAAGAACCACATTTCTTACACGCATGTTTTCGCTTGCCCAATCTCAGGGTGGGATGGATTGTCTCCCAGACTGACCAGGATGTGAACGCAGTACCGTAACTCACACTGCCGGGAAGGCTGTTAAGGACCCCGCCTCGTCGCACCGCACCGGCCGCGTTCACGCTGATCGAGTTGCTGGTGGTCATCGCCATCATTGCTATTTTGGCTGCCATGCTTCTCCCGGCGCTGGCCCGGGCAAAGGAATCAGCCAGCCGTGTCAAATGCACGGGCAACCTCAAGCAACTGGAAGTGGCGTTAAAGCTGTACACAGATGATAACCGGAACGTTTTGCCTCCCCACAGCAGCACCATCCGCTGGCCTGCCAAACTGCTCGACTTTTACCGCAGCACGAACCTGCTGGCCTGTCCAACGGATCTGAGACGAGGCACTCCACCGGGAAACATCGGCGCATCCAGCGCGCGGTATTTCGCCGATAACGCCTGGCGCAGTTACATGATGAACGGATGGAACGAGGTGTTCCCGGCTCTGTATAACAGCGGAGCCGATTACTCCATGAAAGAAAGCGGCATCTTGAAGCCTCCGGAAACGGTCATCTGGGGGGAAAAGAGGCATTTTGCGGGTGATTATTGGATGGACCTTCTGGAGTCGGGGGACAATTTGACCGACAGGGTCCAGCACGGGACCCACTCCAACTATCTTAAGCCGACCAGGTCAGGCGGGGCCAACTTTGCCTGTGCCGATGGAGGTGTTCGCTTTCTGAAGTTCGGTCGCTCGGTTAATCCGGTGAATTGGTGGTGTGTAGCCGACGCCGACCGCATTCGCTACATGTTGCCGATTGACACTCTTCAACCGTAGCGCACCGATGAGTGAACCGAAACTGCGTTGGAGCATCCCGGGCGCCGCTAACATTGCCCAGGAGACCTTGAAGGCCATCTGGAATTCCGGCAACGGTCTGATCGTTGAATCGATGAACACCTGACGCCGGCCTCGAATGTCCAATGGTTCTGTAATGGCTGCGAAGCCCGTGACGCAAGACACGAGGAGGCCAAGGGCACACGCGGCAAAAAAAATACGCAGTCGGAACGCGTAAGTTACGTGACGGCTTTGCGTTGATGAATCATCACTTCATTGCCATCGGGGTCGATTATGGTTGCGCTGACGCACACCGGCGTGTCAAAAGGCCCCATGGCGGGTTTAATCCCTTTGCCTTCAAGCTCGCGCAGACATCCGGCCATGTCTTCGACCTCGAAGGCCACCATGCCGCCCTTGGCGCCGGGCTTTAGCTGAGTAAATCCGTCGGTAATCGCGAACGTGCCTGTGCCAATATCGAACTCGATCCACTTGTCTTCCCAGTTCGCCGTCTCGCGCAAACCGAAGGCGTTGCAGTAGAAGTCGCGAGCGCGTTTCACGTCCGCGACCGGATAAACAGTAAAAGCAACTTCTTTAAGTTTCATAAACGAGGATGTCCGGCGAAAACTTAAGGGAATACCAGTGCGGCGCAACAAAGAAGTCTGCTCGCATGCCTGGCGCTTGCGCTTCCCGGGGCTCGCCCCAGCGAGGAAGGTCGGCGAAGCGCCATCCCGACCGTGCGCTGGCCGAGTCCTGGGTTCGGTCTACCGCAGCCTGCGGGTCGTGACCGGGCGTGCACATCTTTGCCCGCAGGGGCCTCCGGCTGGCACCACCACGCCCTTTACCCCTGGAGCGCGGCGTCGTACATCGCCACGACGTTGGCGGGGGGCACGTCGGCCAGGATATTGTGCACCTGCTGAAAGACAAAGCCGCCGCCGGGGCGCCAGATTTCCAGATTCCGGAGCACGTGGTCACGGACTTGTGCCGGAGTGCCATTGATCAAAATGTCACGTGTGTCACAGCCGCCACCCCAGAACGTCAGCCTTGAGCCAAAATCCTGTTTGAGGTCGTTTGGAGCCATGCCCTTGCAGGTGATTTGGACGGGGTTAATCGCGTCCAACCCCGCTTCGATTAGGCCCGGCAGCAACTCGCGAACTCCGCCGCAGCAGTGGAGCTGGATTTTCAGGTGCGGCGCGCGCTGCTTGACTATCTGCCACATCGTGCGCTCGCGCGGCTGGAAAAACTTGCGGTACATCGCGGGCGACACCTGCGGCCCCGATTGCATGCCCAGATCGTCGCCGAAAAGTATGATGTCGATGTGGGGCCCCACGGTGCGCAGAAACCGGTCGAGATTCCGCAAGTGAATCTCCATCAGCTTATCCAGGAACCGGCTGGCGCGCTCGGGCTCCCCGGCGAGAAGCATGAAGAAATTATCGTTTCGATAAAACCACTGCCCCAGCTCGAGCAGGTTGCCGCCAAAGAGCCCGAGGATGGCTCGATCGGTTTGCTGGCGGAGCTTCCGCGCGCCTTCGACCAACAGTTTCTCGCCCTGCGGGCCCGCGGTAATCGGGCCTGGCGGCGAAGCCACCGCCGACCACATGCACTCAGAAAGGTCGGCTTCCACCCGATCCAGATCCTCACTGTCAAGGAATGGAAAAGTGGTTTGTTCGAAATACCAGACGCCTGCGGGCATGCGCGCGATGACCTTGCCGCCCGGCCTGGAGCGCAGCGCCCAGTCACCGTTCTCGCGTTCGGGTTTGGCCCATACTGGCATGAGGCAAGGCGTGCCGTCCGGGAGCACCCAATCGGTCCACCATTTGTCCTCGTGCGCGAACGCGCGGCCCAGCTCGATGGTGTCCACTTTGAAGAGCTGGAGCACGTCCTCGTCCACGATCGCCAATTGCTGCACGGGGTCATAGACGCGAATCGGCCGTTTCGGCAGGCCAAGGTGTTCCCGCAGCCGGCGATACGCCATAGCCGCAATACCAGAGGAGCGGTGGCCGGAAAGGTCGATCGGAATCCGGTCGGGTTCCCGGTGATTCAGCGCAGTCAGGACTCGTTCACGAGAGGTCATAACGTGGTTCAGGTCGGGTCACTCCACCGTCACGTTGGCGTCTTCGATCATCACCGAATATTTATAGTTCGCACCGAAGTCTTTATTGAGAACAAGCACGCCGGTCGCCAGCACAGTATCGCCGACTTTCGCTTCGGACTTCGAGGTGACGAGCAAATCGTTGCTGCCTTCACTGCCGGTTCCATCGCGCAAGTGCAGCCAATTCTTACCCAGGATGCCTCCGTTGAACTTCACGACTTTGCCGCGGACTTTGACTTCCTTGCCGCTGAGGGCCGATTTTTCGCCGTAGATCTCAGCAACGGTTTTGCCTCCTTCCGGTTTCTTGATGCCAGACAAATCGACTTTGGGCCTGGCCGCCGCACTGCCGGGCATGGCAATCGGCGGATGGTCTTTCGGCAGGCCAGGCATGGTTCCGGCCATAGGCGGAGCGCCATGGACGGCGATGTGATCGGCGAAGTAAACAACCTCGAAATCGCGATTCAGAGACTTGCTGTGGTAGTTCGCCATGGGCATGGCCGCCGCAACAGCGGCCGTATCGCCAACCTTCACGGCGAATTTTGGCGCCACCGCCCACAGGTTGGTCTTCCCGGTGTCCACGCGGACGTAGGTGTATTCGCCGGCGTCCATGGTTTCGGCGACTTTGCCGCTAAAGCCGCCAGCCGAGCCGAGGGACTGGGCGGCCGGCTGCTGCGCGGCTGCTCTTTCCAGGTGTGCCAGCAGAGCCAGGACAAGGCAGCCGATCGATAAAATGTGTTTCATGTTCTTGCTTGTGCGTGGGCCAGCCGGGTTGCACGGCTTTGGGGACATCCCGAAGCCGTCCGACTGCGAACCAGCGTGAATATTACCGGATGGCCTCACCCATAACAAGCGCACGCGAATATGCTTTCGGGATTGCCATGACGGTGCAGTTTGCGTTAATCCCTGCATGCGCCGACATCTCCCCGTTTCCGTTCTAGCCATCGCTCTAGGCCTTGGCGACTTCGCCAGCGCGGCTCCTTCCGCCCCTGAGACTCTGCCCACACTCTCAGCCGGCCGGACCAGGGCCGAAAACGCGCTTTGGATCGAGAATGCGCTCAGCGCCCGATTCAACTCGTCCAAACGTGTCGTGGTGGCCGACCTGAAAGGCCCGGCGACCATCACGATGATTCATTTTGCGATGCCGCAGACCCTCAAGTTGAACCGGGACGTGCTCCTGCGGATGTACTGGGACGGCGAGACTTCGCCGAGCGCCGATGTGCCATTGGTGGACTTCTTTTGCGACCCGGCGGGTTCGCGCGAGCAGGTGAACACGGCGCTCGTGAACAAAAGGCGCGGGTTCAACGCCTACTTTCCCATGCCGTTTCGGCACTCGGCCAAAATCGAACTGGTGTATGATGGACCGCTGGAGCCCGGAGAAGAGTTGTGGAAGATCATGCCGTGCTACAGCTATGTGACCTACCGGGCAGAGAAGAAGATCAAGAAGGACACGGGATACTTTCACGCGAGCTGGCGGCAGGAAGGGTTGTTGCTCGGCCAACGCGACTACCTCGCGCTCGAGGCTAAAGGAAAAGGCAAATTCGTCGGCTGGAACGTGACGGTGCGCAGCCCGGGGCGCGACAGCTATCCGGTGGACGAGAACGAGAAATTCTTCATCGATGGTGAAACCAATGCCTCAATCGAGTTTCAGGGGCTGGAGGACTCCTTTGGATTCAGTTGGGGGTTTCCCGAGAGCGAGAGCATGTTTCCGCTGACCGGCTATTTCAAGTTTTTCAAGGGCGCGACGGCTTACCGGTTCTTCACCCAGGACGCGATCAATTTCGCGAAATCGCTGCGCGTGTCGATCGGGTTCGGCGTGAACGAAGACCCGATGTTCCGTCGGGAGTTTTCGAAAGCCGGCAGCACGCTCCAGTTGTCGAGCACCGTATATTGGTACCAGATAGAGCCCCACGCACTTCTGGCGGCAATGCCGCCGGCGAAGGACCGGATCCCCGCCCCCGAAGAGCCGTTTTGGCCCGACAAAGAAAAATTGCCGAGCGCCCAGGAATTGAAGAGCCGGGGTGTGAAGCTCTGCGTTCTATGCGGGCGCCCCGGAAAGGAGGTAGTCTATGCGGAGGAGGGCTACGGCGCTTCCGCAAAGAAGGGGTATTCGTGGGCTGGATGGGGACTGCCGGTTTACTACGCGCGGGCGGGAAACGAGGAGCTGGACATCGACCTCGAGGTGCCGAAGGGCGCGGCGGGACAGGTTCGGGTCTTTTGCATCGACCCCGATAACTTCGAAGGAGGTCGAAAACAAAAACTGAACATCGGCGGTGTTGACGCCGGAGCGATTGAGCACTTCCAGGACGGCAGGTGGATCGAGCAGCGGCTCACTTCAGAGCAAACCACGGATGGAAAAGTATCGATTCGGGCTGTAAACACCCGGAAAGGCTCGAACGCGGTGATTTCGATCATCGAATGGGTTCAGAGCGGAACGTGAACCACGCCCCTTACTTCTCCCCAAGCGCATCCTCGATGGCTATGGTCACTTCCGGCGAATCCGGCGTTGTCCGGGGCTCGAAGCGCTTCAGGATCTTCCCATCCCGTCCGATGAGGAACTTGTTGAAATTCCATTTGATATCTCCCGGGAACGGAGATTCCTTGCCCGCGAGGGCGACGTACAGCGGATGCCGGTTGGAGCCGTTGACCTCGATTTTGTCGAACAGCGGAAAACTGACGTTATATTTGCCCGAGCAAAACTGCTTGATCTCTTCATCGGTGCCCGGTTCCTGGCCGCCGAACTGGTTGCAGGGAAAGCCCAGCACCACCAGCCCTTTGTCCTTGTATTTCTCATAAACGGATTCCAGCGCCGTGTATTGCGGCGTGAGCCCGCACTTGGAAGCGACATTCACGACCAGCAGCACTTTCCCCTTGTAGGCCTCAAGGTTCGTCGCCTTGCCGTCGATGTCCTTGACGGGTATTTGATAGATCGGGCCCCCAAAAACCGCGGCGCTCTGCATCAACAGCATAATGGTAATCAAACTAATCGACTTCATAAGGTGACCGATACCACCAACACCGCAATTGTCAAACGGCCGCCCGTTAGCTGCCGTCCCCGCTCAGGAGTCATCCGCGTCCTGCCGCATCGCCTGAAAGCTGAACGCGCGGCCGAGGGCCACCATGGGTGAAGGCGTACGCAGGGCAGTCTGGGCCTCGGCAGCCGCATAGCGCTGTTTGTTTTCCTTCACCGCCTCCACCGCCTGGAGGAAATAATCTGTCATTGACTTGACCGGCAGCCCTTTGACGCGGTCATAGGCGTAAATCGCCTTGCCATCCTCGGCGGTGCGTTTGAGGTCGGCGCCGGTGAATCCGTCGGTCGCGGCAATGAGCCGGGGCAGATCCAGGGGGCCAACGTCTTCCGGAAACGAGGTGATATGGCGCGCAAGGATTTCCGTGCGCGCGTGCTCATCCGGCAACCGCATTTCCAGCCACAGCTCGACGCGCCCGGAGCGTACGAGGGCCGGCGGCAGGTGGCCGACGTTCATTGCCGTCATCATGACGCAGACCCGGCCGGCACTCTCGCTTTCCAGGCCGTCGATCATCGTCAGAAGGTACCGATAGAAACCACGTTCCTCCCCGTCTTCGAAGATGGAATCGGCATCATCGATGAATATGACCGAGGGTGAATTCTCTTTGGCCGACTCGAATACCTGGCTGATCTGGCCGTAAAAGTTCGATGTCCCGGTGATGAAGGTGCCATCGATCAAAAAGAACTTGCCCCGCAAACGATGGGCGAGTGCGCGCCCGATCGTGGTTTTGCCCGTGCCCGGCGGGCCATAGAGCAGCACGCCGCGTTTGGAGCGCAGCTTGAGGCTATTGGCCAGCTCGTCGTTTTCCAGCGGCAGGACGATGTTGATCTCCAGATTGCGCAGCACGTCGTCAACCCCCTTCAAGTCCCTCAACTCCACCGTCTGCACTTCCCCCAAATCCACATTGCTGGCGAGCCGTTGGGACCGGAGATACTCGATAAACGCATTGGTGGTATGGGCTGGAGCGTTGGCCAGCCAACGGCACGCCGCTTTGAGTTGGTGCGCGTTGAGTTTAGGGGCAAAACGGAAGATCTTCTCGAAATCCAGCCCACCCGCCTGCTTCCGTCCCCACCAAACCGAAACGAGAGCAGCGTAGTCTTCGACTTTGAACCGGTCGATGCCGAACGAGTAACTGCGTTGCTCCGCAGCCTGCGCCAAATCCCGTGTGGTGCTGAAAATCAATTTCTTGTTGGCCTCGAGTGCGAACGTGCACAGCCCCATCATGATCGAGTTGAAATACCCGCCCCTGGGGTAAAAGTGGCAGCCGGCGGAAAAGAGATCCAGCAGGTGCACATCGTCAATCATGACGATCGGATGCGCCTTCAGAGTCTGCAGCGCAAGCTGGTAAACCGTTTCCTCGAGCGCCAGCGGGTGGTTCCGCGACGAGGCCTGGACGAAGTCGTTCATGTTGAGCAGGACTCCGCCAGCCTGCTTGCGCAGTTCATTCAGGATCGTGGTCTTGCCCCGTCCGATGCCACCCCACAACCGCAGGATCGACGCTGTCTTGAGTCCGCTGGACAGATTGTCAAACGCTTTCTTTTGCTCGGGGCACAACTGGACATCAGCTTCATGGAACATGAGGTTGAAGGTCGGTTAGGTGTCCGAGATGTGCAAGTCGTCCGAATTCCCTTTACACAAGCGGCCAAAAGCGCAAGATCGAAGCGCTCTGAACCGAAGAATCAGCAGTCACAATGCGCATGAAAATCGGTTTCCACACAGACGCGTTCAACTCGGCTTACTGGTCATTTGACCGGTGTCTGGCCTGGGCACAGAAGAATGGGCTACATTACATCGAGTGCGGACTGATCGACGGCGTGAGCTGGATTCATGGGTTGGGCTACCAACCGCACGTCGCGCTTTACGAAGACCCCGTTTTGCTGCGGCGCAAGATGGAGAAATTCGGGGTCCAGTTTTCACAAGTCGATGCCGCGTTCCCTCTGTCGGCCGAAGACGGCCCATTGCGGGGCGTGCCGTATGTGATGAAAGCGATCGCCTGGGCGGCGCAGACCGGGTGCCCGTGTGTCGACACGACCGACGGGTTGCACCAACCCGAGGGGCTCGCCGACAAGGAGTCGATGTCTCTCATGCGGCGAAGCTATCAGCAAATTCTCCAGGTGGCCGAAGCGCACAGAATCATTGTGAACGTCGAGCCGCATGGGTATTTCACGACCAACCCCGACGCGATGGCGGAAATGCTCTCGTTCGCTGATAGTCCGTATTTGCGAATGAACATGGATACAGGAAACACGTTCATCGCAGGCCGCGAACCGGTTGCTTTTCTGAAGCGCTTTTTGAACAAAGTCAGCCATGTGCATGTGAAGGACGTTTCCGAGTCGCTGGCCCAAGCGGTCAGAGGCGGACAGACCGGCATCGCCGTCAGTCATTGTTCGCTGGGCGGGGGCGTGAACGCGGACAACATCCGGCAGTGCCTCGCTGTGCTTCGGGACGCGGGCTACCAGGGCGTGCTGAGCATCGAGTGCGAAGGGCAATCAGGCCCGATGATCGAGCAGTCGCTGACCTGGCTGCGGAAAACCCTTGCCGAGCTGAATATACAGTCCGAATAACCACCAACCACCATCAATACCAAAATATGCAATCACGCAACTCGCCTGTGAATTCCCTGAATCGCCGTGACTTCCTCAAGGTCTCCGGCGTCGCAGCGTCCGCCGCGGCGGTCGGTTCGCTGGATCTCGGCCGGAGCGCCCATGCTGCCGGCAGTGACATTTTGAAAGTCGGCATGATCGGCTGTGGGGGGCGAAACTCCGGCGCGGCGGTCCAGGCGTTGACCGCGGACAAAGGCGCGCGGCTGATCGCGATGTGTGACGTGCTCAAGGAACGCGTGCTGGGCAAGCGGGAGGAAATCAAGGCCGCCAAAGGCGACCAGGTGGCGGTCGATGACGCCCATTGTTTTTTTGGTTTCGACGGGTACAAACACGTGATCGAGGCCTCCGACGTGGTGCTGATCGCGAACGGCGCGAAGTTTCATCCGTTGCACGCATTTTCAGCCATCCAAGCCGGTAAGCATGTCTTCGTGGAGAAGCCGCACGGGATCGATCCGCGGGGAGTGAAACTGATGCAACAGGCCTGCGACCTGGCGAAGGAAAAGAAGCTCTCAATCGTATCGGGATTGCACAGCCGGTTCCACACCGGGTTCCAGGAAACGGTGCAACGCATCCAGGACGGCGCCATTGGCGACGTAGTTACCATCGAGGAGAACTTCCTGCGCGCGCCCTACGGCATCACGGAACGCAAACCCGAATACTCGGAGCTGCAGTGGCAAGTGAGCACTCAATACCATTTCCGATGGATTTCGGGCGACGATGTGCCGCAGTCGCTCGTGCACAACATGGACCGGGCAAGCTGGGTGCTGGGTAATGCGGTGCCTGTTAAGTGCCACGGCCTGGCCGGGCGCTCGACAATGACGGAGCCAATTTACGGAGATGTGTTCGACCACCATAGCGTTGTCTACGAGTTCGATAAAGGGATCCGGGTTTACGCCCTGTGCCGGACGACTACCGGCTGCTACGACGAGGATTCCTCGCTGATTTTTGGCAGCAAGGGAAAGGCCTCGCTTAAATCGGCGCGCATCTGGGGCGCGACCAACTGGCGCTGGCAGGGCCAATGCGACCCGTATCAGATCGAGCACGATAAGCTCTTCGCCGCGATTCGCTCCGGCGAACCCATCAACTGCGGGCATTACATGGCGCGGAGCACCATGATCACGGTGATGGGACAGATCTCCTGCTACACGGGCAAAGAAGTCACGTGGGAGCAGATCAACGCGTCCGATTTCTACTACCCGCCCAAACCCGAGGATTGCCGCGACGACATGGACCCGCCGTCCAAGCCTATGCCCGGCGGGAGTTACCCGGTGCCCCAGCCGGGAAGAACGGTGCTGTTATAGTCCAAGCAACCGCGATGACGAGGATGAGAGCGAGGGCGATGACGAGGACAAGAGAGGCCGGCGATATGATGCGCGACTTTATGGCCGCCGTCGCGGCGATGTGTTTGCTGTGCCTCGCAGTCAACGCGGCCGAATCGGAAAAAGGCACGGCGCAACGGACAAAAGCGCGTGTGCTGCTCGTTACGGGGATCGATTACCCCGGTCATGTTTGGAAACAAACCGCTCCGGTCCTGGCCGACGCACTGCGGAAGGACCCGCGGCTGGAGGTCTTCACGGTGGAAGATCCGGCGTTCCTGGATTCAGCGGCGATTCACACCTATCAAGTCGTTATCCTGCATTTCCAGACGTGGGAGCAGCCGGGCCCCGGTGAACCCGCGCGCGAGAACCTGCGCCGGTTCGTAGCCGGTGGCAAAGGCATGGTGCTGGTGCATTTCGCGTGCGGAGCCTGGCACAACGAGTGGCCGGAGTTCGAGAAGATCGCCGGCCGGGTCTGGTTCGGACAGGATCCGGGCCCTGGCAAGCGGCAACATGATCCTTACGGTTCGTTTCGGGTGGAGTTCCCCGAGCCGGTAAATGCCATCGTGCAAGGTATGACTCCCTTCGACACGCAGGACGAACTGTACACCTGCCTGACAGGCACCCACCCCATCGAGATTATCGCCCACGCGAAATCGAAGGTGGATGGGAAGTACTACCCGATGGCGTTTATCTCCAAGTACGGCCAAGGCAGGACGTTTCATTCCGTGCTCGGCCACGACGTAAAGGCGCTCAGCACTCCCGGCGTACAGGAGCTGTACCGCCGCGGCTGCGCCTGGGCCGCCGGTCTGCCACCCCAGCAGCCTCTTAGATAATCACTCGTCCAACTCTCAGACCCTTCAGCACTCGACTACTCCATCACTCCAACACTCCAACTCCCCGTACATCCTATGGGCAAAATCAACATTGGCATCAACCTCGAATTCGTCCGTCACAACGACAAACCGTTTGAGTGGGGCGTCGAAAAAGCCGCCGAGCTCGGTTACACGCACGTCGAACCGATGGTCCACCTGGGCCGCGAGCTGCTCAGTGAGGCCGGCTATTTCCACAGCGTTTCCATGTACGACGATCCGCTCCGGATCAAGCGCGCGTGCCATAAAGCCGGGGTGAAGCTCTCCGGGCTCTCGGCACATACCCCGATTCTCAAGCCCGAAGTCGGCGCCGAATACCTGAAACAAGCGGTCCGGTTCGCCGCGGAATGCGGCGCGCCGGTGATCAACACCGACGAAGGACCGAAGCAGCCGTGGACTACGGAAGAGGAGGACTTTGTCTTGATGCGCTACACCTTGATGGAGGCTGCGAAAATGGCGGAGCCGCGCGGAATACTCATCGGCCTGGAGTGCCACCAGCAATACAGCAAATTCCCCGAGGGGCTGGATCGCATCTACAAGCTGGTGAAAAGCCCCAGCATTGGCATCAATTTCGATACGGGGAATGCATTTTTGTGCGGGCACGATCCTTACAAGTGGCTGCAACGGGTCGTGAAACGCCTGGTCCACCTCCACGCGAAAGACATCTCGGTCCAGCAGTCAGGTGCCGAACGCGGGAAGGTCACCGGCACACCCGTTGGCTGCGCCTGCGGCGACGGCGTCATCGATTGGGCCAGAGTGATCGACATTGTCCGGAAAGGATGTCCGCGCGATATCGTGTTTTCGGTCGAATGCGGCACGGTCGAACAGGGTGCACGCTCGGTGCAGCATCTGAAAAAGCTGCTGCGGGGATAAGCCCCGCGATTGCAGATCCATGCGCCACACAACTACGTGGGACAGGCATCTTGCCTGTCTCCGATTGTGTGTCATTAACGCAGCAAATGGCACCGTCGTTGACACTCTTGCCGATCGCCGGTTGCCGATCGTTTTCTGTATGAAATCGCGAAAGATCGTCCTTGTGTTTCTGCTGTTGGCCGGCATCGCGGCGCTTGGTTCACTGTGCGCTCTGGCGGCGGAGGATCCCGACCGGGGTGTCGTCGCCATCACGCGACCCGATGGCTCAGTATATGTCGGCTGGCGCTTGCTGGCCAAGGATCCGCCCACTGTTGGTTTTGATTTGTTCCGCTCGGAATCCGGCCGGGGGCAAGGTAAGAAGTTAAACTCCAAACCAATCACGGATTCGTGCAACTACGTGGATGCGGAGGCGAAGGGTGAGCCGTGGTGCTATTCCGTCCGGATCGCGGGCCAACGGGCAGGGAGCAGAAGACCAGACTGGATAGGGGCCGTCGGGGCGGATCCCGGCTTCGTGCGCATCAAGCTCCAGGGTGAGTACGCCGCCCAGAAAGTTGGGATCGCCGACCTGGACGGCGACGGCCGTTACGATTATCTCGTCAAGCAGCCCGACTTCAACACCGATCCCTATCAACAACCCGGTTACTGGAAGAAAAGCGAAGACACATACAAAATCGAAGCCTACGACCATGACGGCAGGTTCCTGTGGCGGTACGACATGGGCTGGGCGATCGAGGAGGGAATTTGGTATTCGCCGATTGTGGTCTACGACCTGGATGGGGATGGCAAGGCGGAGGTTTTCTGCAAAGGCGGTGAAGGCGATGCGCGTGAAGCGACCGGGCATGTGAAAAGCGGACCCGAGTTTCTCGTGGTGCTGGATGGGTTGACCGGCCGGATAAAGAAACGCCTGCCCTGGCCAAGTCGCGAAGGTTTCGACGACTACAACTACTACTCGCGCAACCTGCTTGGCGTCGCGTACCTCGATGGCAAACGCCCGCACCTAGTGGTCGAGCGCGGCACTTATAAAATCATCAAGATCCAGACTTATGATCCCGACCTGAAGCCGGTTTGGGAGTGGGAAGCCAGCGGCGAATACTCGACTTACCGCGGGCAGGGCATGCACGGCATGCACGCGGCGGATGTGGATGCCGACGGTTGCGACGAGATCATTATCGGGGCGGCAGTGATCGATCACACGGGCAAGCCGCTGTGGAATCTCCGCAAGGGCCATCCGGATATTTGTTACGTAGCCGATGTTGTTCCCTCAAGGCCGGGCCTGGAAATCTTCTACGGCATCGAACCAGGCAGGCAGAGCAACACTGTCTGCCTCGTGGAGGCAAGAACCGGAAAAATGATCTGGGGCAGCCCGGAGGTAACCGTGCACGTCCACGGCCAGGGGATGGTGGGAGATATCGATCCCTCGCATCCGGGGATGGAATGTTACGCAGGCGAAGCCAAAGGCGGTAGCAATTACTGGCTTTACTCGGCGGCCGGAGAGCGGCTATCGAAGGAAAGCCTGGGTGACCTCTCGCCCAAGGCGGTGTACTGGGAAGACGGCGCCAGCAAAGACTTCGTCATGAAGGGCATCATCTACAAATGGCCGCGCGAAAAAGTGGGTGCGATCCAGGGCCAAATTATCGCCATCGCCGATTGCCTGGGCGACTGGCGGGAAGAGATCATCACCAGCGTCAGAGGTGACATCCGAATTTACACCACCACCATCCCGGCCACGTCCCGCCGCGCGTGCCTGATGCAGGATCGGCTCTACCGTACCGACGTCGCAATGCAGACCATGGGCTACTTCTATCCCCCGCAACTCGCCCATCCGTAGGACAGGCATCCTGCCTGTCTCCGATCCGTTATGGCCGTCGAGCTTGTCGCTCGCTCGATACCTTTGCCGCTTGCACCAAAGGTTTCCATCGGGTTAGCGACCGAGACAATCGGGGAAAGAGTAGGTGTGTCTTTTCGGCTTCGGCAGGATGCCCTCTTTAGATGGTCGAACCCCCTGTGGCAGATCTGGCACGCTTATGGAAGCTGCTCATCAACCCGAGCCTTTGCCCGGGCGGCGGAAGTGAATTACCCAACGCGACTCGCCTCGGACGAATAGCCGCGCCACCCGGCCCGCGAGCTTGTCGGTCTCGCGCCGCGACGCGTCGAGGCCGAGGACTTGCGGGTACCACCGGTCGTTGCCGGTCGTCTCGAGAATTTTTTCGGGTTGGGACCACTCGTCAGGGTTTGCCAAATCACGGCAGAAACTGGCGTAAACGCCCTCTTGTTTCCACCGGGGATCAATGGCCCGGTTCAGCAGGATCACATACTGCCGCAGGTAACTGTTCCAATGGATGGAAGGCCCCCAGAAGGCGTCCACGTCGCCCCGATGCCAATCTGTTTTCACTGGAAAGATCGGCGTCACATGCCCGCCCAGGCCGGCCTCAGCCCATCGATCATTGTGCCATTTCCAGACTTTGCCAACGGGCTGGTCCCGATCGGTCCAGCGCATGCGGGCGATGGCCACCCCCTGCTCCGCTACGTTGGCGCCATACGTGCTAATATAGAAATAGAGGAACTCTTTTCGGGCATCGACCATGATTGAAAAATCCCCATTGCCTCCGGCGAAATAAAAATTGGTCGTGTCGCAACGCACGCCCGGCGCGGCCTCGAGAACGATGCCCAGATCCTGCCAGGTGGCGCCGTTGTCAGGCGACTTGACCGCGCCGATCTTGGGCGCCGTCAAATGCGGTGAATTCGGGTGGAAATCCTGGCATATGTCATTCGGTTCGAAGTGGTACCAGCCGTAAAGCGTGCCATCGTCCGCTTTCCACGTGCACTCAATCCAGCGGCCGCCGTTGGCCTGGTTGTTGTACTCGCATTTCCGGTAGTACCGATCCAGTCCCTGCAAGTTGGGGCCGGCGCTCCGCCAGGGATGGCCCGCCGAGTTGAAAACGTATAGTGTTTCGCCGTCCCAATGCGCCGGGCTGTTGCAGTCGCATTCACCCGGCTTGTCCGAACTGACGCTGTTCGCTCCGCGCATCCGGACCAAAGACGCCTGTTCGATTCGAACCGACGGGAGCTGGGGGACCGGTTTGCCGGCTGGTCCTGGCTGACAACTCGTCATCAGGAGCGGGATCGCCAGGAACGCCCCCACTTGAAGGCCCGAACCGAATCGTGAGTATCGGCTCACAAGTTCCCGCCTGCATCGTTTGCGGCCCGGCTGCAACCGACCGTGGTTGCAGGCGCCGACGCCTAGAGGTGAAACAAAGGCGGCCTCACGCCTTCGTCGGCGCGCTGACATCATGAAAGCCCACGCCCAGTTTCCGTAGCGCATACCCAGTCTCGCGCATGTAGTTGCCATACGACATCATCCAATGGAAACCCTTCATTTCCTCGAGCAACGCGTTGCAGTCCCCCTTGACCTTGACGTCGACCTGCGAGCGGCAAATGTCCAGGAAAGGATTGCCGACGATCGTGCCCTCGAAGCCGACCCACTTCTTACAGTCGAAATCGGGCACCAGGTTGGTGCAAACCTGGCCGATGCGCATTTCGACCTTCGGTGCGGCGCCGTAGTCCGATTCGAAATGGGTCAGTAATTTGGTCTTCTCGGCCTTCTTGCCATCCATCTTCCGCGGCGCAGTGCAGTGGGCGAGCGTCACGACATCCTGGTGCGGAAAAGTGGGGTCGTTGAGGAAGACCGGTTTGCCGGAAATGTAATGCAGCAAAATGCCGGAAGGGATGACGACGAAATCTGATTCGCAGAACGCGAGATACCCCGCGTCGTTCAGCATGCTGAGCGGCAGGCAGGCAGTCGTCTCCGACATGCCCATGATTGTGCCCATGCAATGCTGTATGGTAAGCGCGTCTGTCTTGGCATCGTCCATGATGTCCTTCATGACCTCCGTCAGAACAAATGCGTTGTTCACAAACTCTCTCGTAGTGTGGAGAGAGATTTTACCCCCTTTCAGGTATCGGCTGGCAGCCGCTCCGCAGGCTTTGACCAGGCTGGCATTGCCGCGTGCGGCCTTCAATCGCGGCTCCAGATCTTTATAGGGCAAATCCACCAGGTCCAACTTCCAAAGCGTGCGTGAAATCTCCGGAGCCTTCTGGCCTCCGGCGCCCCATCCCCCTGCCCCGCCAATACACAGGATCCTCTTGCCGAGTGTGTTCTTGAGACCGTGCAGCGCCCGCAAACGCCAGCCAAGCTCGTTGACCTCGTCCACGACCACGTCATGCACGTCCAGGCCCGTCGGCGCGTACTCGTCCACCGTCTTCCTCAGGAATCGCGGGTGTACGATTTCGTACCAGAGGTAAACCGGGCCGGGGTCATGCCGCAGGAACATCAGGTTCCATTTGGCGGGCGAGATGAGCGCTTCCAGCAGGTTTCCGCCCCCGCCTGCAGCGTAGACGATCAAGGCATCGTATTTATCTCGCGAGATCGCGGCGGCTTGTTCAGGGCTCTTGACGGACGCCAGCGGAAGGAACTCGATTCCGAAGTCGCTTTTTGATTTGAGTTTTTCCAGCTCAGCCTCGATGCGTCCTTTTTCCGCGGCGACATCCTCCTCCGTATGCAGTCCACCCCAGTTCCGCCAACTGGTGTGCGGCCGGCGTTGGGCGATGTCGTAGGTGAGCACGGGCTGGACCCGCAGCGCCTGAGATGGTTTGGGACCCCGGATCGGCAAACCCGGGCTGTCATCGCCGGCCAGAACGTCAAGGCCGGAGAGCATCATGCCCCCCGCTGTCGCCGCGCCGACCCGGAACAGAAACTCCCGGCGGTTCAACGCATCCAGAGCGGGCTGCGGGTTGTGGTTGAGATGGCAGCAACTGCAGTGGCAGGTGTGAGGCATTGTCTTCATTGGAATCAGGTCTCCGTGTGGTAAGGTCGGCTGACAGGTATTGCGGAACCATTTCGCTCGGCCAACATATCTATTGATTAGCGCGAACTCGATGGGAGAGACAACCAAAATAAGTAGGCCGAAATAAGCAAGCCCAGGACACGATCCGAAGAACCTCCACCCTGAGACGACATTTCGCCCCTCCCGGGCCAGAGGAGTACCTGGTGGATTACGGCAATTGCGGGCCAGGCGGGACCTTTGGGGCGCCGTGAGATTTTGCGCCCAAGGCTGTCGAAAGTAACGGGCACATCATGCTTCACAATTGAACGTTGCGAAAGCTTGACGGTCTGCGTATACAGTGACCCAGCGGCAAATGACGCTTTGATTACCATGGCGGGACAATCCAACGTGGGACTCCGGCAGGGGCAGTTAAGGAACCCGGTTACTCTAATCGCGGCTGCGGCCTTGCTTTTCCTCCTGACCACTGCCCGCTTGCCAGCCGCGATCCAATTCGATGTTTTCCTGGGCTATGACGGCATTGTCCCGGAGGCAAGCTGGTTCCCGGTCGTTTGTGAAATCAAGAACGACGCGCCGACGTTCACCGGCACCATCGAACTCACCGGGGGGAACTTCAACCAGGGCCAAACCGTCCGCACCACCGTCGAGCTGCCCACCGGCACCCTCAAACGACTGGTCATCCCTGTCTTCTCCAGCTCGCGCAATTACAGCAGTTGGGACCTCCGTTTGCTGGACGAGCGGGGCAAGCTGCGCGCCGAGCAACAGGGGGTGCGCCCACGAAAACAAGTCCCGCGGGGCACCCCCATTATTGGCGCGCTATCGCGCACCGCCAGCGGCGCCCCGGTCCTTCGACCAGTACAGGCCACCGAGCTGCAGCCGATGGCCGCACGCCTCTTGCCCGCCATCTTTCCCGATAACCCGCTCGTCCTCGAAGGCCTTTCCTGCCTCTACCTCAGTTCGGAACGCGCCTATGATCTCTCGCAGAACCAGGTCAATGCCCTGCTGGCCTGGCTTCACGCTGGGGGACACTTAGTCATCGGGGTGGAGCAGCCTTCGGAAATCACGGCGTCAGGGTGGCTCCGCAGCCTCTTTCCGTGCGAGGTGAAAGATCTCAAGGGCGTCACCCGCCATCCCGAGCTGCAGGATTGGATCCGGAGCACCACGTGGAAGCCGCCGGCCGAGACCCCGCCGCAAACTCAGCAAACCCGTGCCCAGGCCGAGTTCCGCCGGCGCTATGGACTT
>DATDCV010000744.1:0-5200 GCA_036524155.1 Verrucomicrobiia bacterium | reverse complement strand
CGGCGAGAGTCGTTCGTATGTCGGCACCGAAGGTTATGTTCCCCCCGAAGGCCCCGGCACACCTCAGGCCGACCTCTACGGCCTGGGCAAGGTCCTCTACCAGGTCGGTACCGGGCAGGACTACCTTCAATTCCCCCTGCTCCCCACCTCGTTACTCGAGCAGCCGGAGGCCGCCCAACTGGCCGAACTGAATGAGGTTTACCTCAAAGCCTGCGCCGCCGACCCACGCTCTCGCTATGAGACAGCCGAAGACCTCCATGCGGACCTGGCGTTATTGCATCGTGGACGCTCCGTCCGGCAGCAGCACAAACGCCATCGCCGGCTCCGGCAAATCACAATCGCCGGCTATCTCGCTGCGGCCCTCGCCGGCTTTTTGATCGGCGTTGCCTGGTCCCCGGCCTACCGCTCCCGCCCGACCCCCGGTGCCCATGCCGGGGTGCTCCCGAAACAGATCCCCATCGATCTTTCCAGGTTCTACAACGCGCGCCTCACGACTAATTGGCTGAACGACTTTGACGGCAACGACCTCTCCGGCGTTCCCTCCGGCTGGCATCGGTTCGGCAGCGCCTTCTTCGATGTTCGCGGCATCATTCAGCTCAGCGGCTCATATCTGCTCGACCATCGGCTGGTCTTCCCCGCTCAGGTGCAGGGCATCCCGGTAAAGCGGACCTGCGCCCGGTTGCACTTCCTGCACGGCACAGTCTGGCCGAATGTCGAAAAAGACACTCAGATCGCCAGTTATGTCGTGCATTACAGCGACGGGCGCCAGGAAGAAATCCCCATCCGCTACGGCCGCGAGGTCAAGGACTGGTGGTGGAATGGCACCGACCAGCTCAACATCGATTCCGCCTCCCTCGCCTGGCTCGGCACAAACCGAATAGCCGGCGGCGCTGATGCTCAAAACCGAATCCGTCTTTACGGCTTTGTCTGGCAGAATCCCCATCCCGACACTCTCATTGACCGCCTGGACTTCGTTTCCCTGATGTCTCCCTCCTGCCCCTTCCTCCTCGGGGTCACCGCCGAGTGAGCTATTATTGTTTTCCCTTCACCGGTGCCGGCGAGTCCCAGCTAAGCTGCAAGGCGGCCAGTTGCTGACGGATCAGGCGCAGATCCCATAACAACAAACCCCGACTGCTCTCGCCGGTAGTGAGGAGCTGGCGGCCGTCCGGGGAAAAAGCAAGCGGTCGGCCGGTATCCAGGCTGGCCAGCTCTTTTCCCTCCGGAAATGAAACCAGTGTAACCCCGGTGTTGCGGCCACGTAGCAAGGCCAGAATGTGGCCATCAGGCGTAAAGGCCATGTCGCCGGGCATGTCACCGGCGCGGTCGCGGGAGATCGCGAGACCCGCCTGCCAAGCCCCAACCTTCCAGAAGCGGTATTCCTCTGCCGAGCCGGTCACTAACCATTCCCCGTCGGGGCTGAAGCGGCTAGTGGCACTCCCAACAACCGGCAACTCCTGGATTGGCTGCCCGGTCCCGGTCATCCACACCTTAACCCCGGTTCCTTGCCACGTCGCCGTAGCAAACAACTTCCCATCCGGGCTGACGCACACCGTGTTCGCCCGGGCGTGGCCGGTGAGCTGCCGCGGCTGACCCGCGCTCACCACGTCGAAGATCCTCACGCTGCCTGACCCCGCCACGATGATGACATCCCCCTTGGGGCTGAGGCATCCTCCCCCGCAGGTCAAAGAAGAGATCCGCTCCGCGGGACCCGCGCGCACTTCCGTGCTCTCTTTGGAAATCGGCCAGCGGAAAATGCCCGCGGGCCCCATGCTGATGAGACAGGTGCCTGTGGGATCAAAAGAAACCGAATGAGCTTCCTCGGCCGGCAGGCGGGCGATAAGCCGGCCTCGACCGGCTTCCCAGAGGCAGATGTTCTCGCTGGAGGAGGAGACGAAGAACCGGCCATCCGCGCTGAACTTCGCATCAAAAAGCTGTCCTCCTTGCGGCAACTGCCGGCACTCGCGCCCAGGTTCCACTCCCCAAATCCCAATGGAAGAGTTGTCCACGGCGAAGCCCAGCATGCGGTCGGTCGGGTCAAATCCATTCTGGAGCCAGGCGCCCGGGGTGCTGAACAGCAAACGCCGCAGGACAGGGTCCCAGAATTTTGTCGTGCCGTCCCAGCCCTGCGAGGCCAACAGATCACCTTCATGATTGAACAGCGCAGCGGTGACCACACCGGCGTGGCCCTCCAAGACGGCGTGTTTTTCCCCCGATTTCACATTCCAAAGGTAAACTCGGTAATCGTCGCACGGGCCCGCCAATAGGCTCCCATCAGGGCTCCAAGACATGAAATTAACGCCCTCGGCGTGATCAAATGTCCGGCAGGCCTTCCATGGGTCCAAATCAAAAACCAGCACCGAGGGGCTTTGGCCCCGAGAAACCGCCAACCGGCGGCCCACAGGATCGTACGCAATGTGGCGAAGCCCCGGACCCGAATTGACGTTTGCCACCTCCGCTCTAAGCGATAGATCGTAAAAGTGGATCTTCCCATTCTCTTCAGCCGCGGCCATGCCCGTGCTCTCGGGCCGGAAAGACAAGCTGCGTGCCGGATAGGCTTCCGAGAGAATAAGCTGCCCGCTAGACACATCCCAGACCTCGAAAGGGATCATGACGCCACTCCCAGGTTTTTGAGCGAGCCATTGGCCATTGGGGCTGAAATACAGCAGCGCCGCATCCGTTCTCGTCTTGGAGGGCAAACTCGCCAACTCCACCTGGTCGCGCACGCGGCAGATGGTGATGCTTCCATCTTCATGCTTCCAGGCATAGCGTTCGAACCGCGAGTCGAACGCAAACCCAACACAACGGCCCGGGAAATCAGACCGCAGCATGCTCTGCACCTGTACATCCGGCAGCGTCAGGCAGGCGATGGCTTCGTTGCGCAATTCCAGGCTCGGGCGGATCGCGGCGGCTTCACGCAGAGCCGCCAGGCTCTCAAACCTCCGTCCGGCTCGACCACTCCACCGCATGGCGCGCGCCTCCGCCAGGTAGGAGTTCCAGAGCCGATCGGTCATGTCCCGTTCCGCTCGTTCCGCGCGCAGACGCTGGCGCGTTTCCTGTTCCGCAATGCGCTCGGCCCGCCGCCATTGGGAAAAAACGCCCGCAGACCCCAAGGCGAACACCGCTGCCAACCCCGCAATCAATGCCGCCCGCACGGGCTGCCGCCGGCACCAGCGCCACAGTCGTCCGGTCGCCCCCGTGGGCCGGGCCAGGATTGGCTCCCGGCGCAGGAACCGGCCCAGTTCCTCAGCCAGCAGTTGGGCCGAGGCATAGCGGTGCTCGGGCTGCTTCTCGAGGCATTTCAGGCAGATCGTTTCCAGGTCCCGCGGGAGCCCCGGGTTTAAGAGCCTTGGCGCCGCCGGTTCATTGTCGACCACCTGCTTCAGGGTTTCGAGCGAGGTCTCGGCCTTGAAGGGCGGCCGCCCGCTCAACAGTTCATAGAGGATCGCTCCCAACGCATACACGTCCGTGCGGGCATCGACCTCGCGGCTCCGGCCCGCCGCTTGTTCCGGCGCCATGTAGCTGGGGCTGCCCATCACCTGGCCGGTGACTGTCACCTCCGCCTCGCCCTGCAACACCTTGGCCAGCCCGAAGTCCGCCACGCGCGGGACATCGTCGCTGTCGATCAGGATGTTCGAGGGCTTCAAGTCGCGATGCAGGATTCCCTGCTCGTGGGCGTACTGAATCGCCTCGGCGATGGTCCTCACATAGGCCGCCGCCTGCCGCGCAGGCAAAGCATGTTCCTTCAGCACCTCCGCCAGGCTGCGGCCCTCGACGAAATCCATCGAATAGAAGTGCTGGCCTTCGAATTCACCGGCCTCGTGAATCGCCACGATATGCGGATGCCGCAATGAAGCGGCAGCGGCGGCCTCTCTTCTGAACCGGCGAATCTCTTCGGGCCGGGCCAGGTGCTCGGAGCGGACCATCTTCACCGCGACCTGCCGGTTCAGGGAACGCTGCCACGCCCGGTAAACCACCCCCATGCCGCCGTGAGCGATTTCTTCCAACAGGTCGTAGTCCCCCAAGGAACGTAGTTTCCCCAACCCCGGGGCGGTCGCAACTTCTGAAAGGTCTTCGGCGCCGGTGTCCACCTCCAGCCCGAGCCGCAGCACACAAGCCGGACAGCGTTCCCCCAGCCGTCCGGCGCCCAATTGAGCTCCGCACTTGGAGCATTGAATTATGGCGGACATAACAGCGGACAGGTTTGCCTCGTCGTTAAGGATTCGGCAGGGTGCCCCCTACTTTCCCAGCACCTGAATCAGATAGCGCAATTCGTCGTCGATTTCCCCCGGGCCGGCCATGGTGTGGGCGACCTCCTCCCGCAGCAGTCGGCTATACCGCCGCTTCAACCGGTGCACCTCCGCCTTCAAAGTTCCTTCCGGCACTCCGAGCTGGGCGGCCGCCTCGGCATAGCTTGGCGGAGTCTCCTCGCCCGGGAGAAAACGCTCCAGCGCCTCGTATCGCTCAGCCTTTCCCTCTTCCGCATACGCATGCCGCACTCGCGCCCGGACCTGGTCCAGGAACTGCAGCGCCCAGGTCCGTTCGTAGAGTTCTTGAGCGTTCAGCTCGCGACTGTCCTCCCGGTCGTAAAGTTGCTCCGCCGTTGCGGTGTCGAAGAACAGGTGGCTCCGATCACCGCCGCGCTTCTCCGCCCGCGCCTTGTTCCATTCATTGGCCAAAAAGTGATTCAGCGCGGACAGGAGGAAGCAACGGAACCGGCCGCGGCTGGGATCCGCCATGCTCAGCGATTCGTGCGTCAGCAGGCGGGCGAAGAATGCCTGGGTTAGGTCCTCCGCGTCTTCCCGCGAGTAACCGCGTCGCCGCACGTGAGCATAAAGGGGGTACCAGTAAGTCCGGCAGAGCTGCTCCAAGGCGGGTTGAGCATCGGATGCCGAGCCGTGGCCGGCTGTCACCACGACGCTCCAAAGCGTCGTGGCAAATGTGCCCCCGTTCACCCCTGGACCGGAATCTGAGTTCTCCGTCCGCACGAAGGCAATGTTAGCAAACGTCGCGCCACTTTAAAGACCAAAATCGAGCCGAGCCTCAGCGGCCCCGCCCGAAACAGTCGTCGCCCAGGACATCAATAACCATGCAATTGCTGCCCGCTTTTCCGCTACTGAGGCGTTTTCAACGCAGCTTGCGGTCGGACCGAAGTGGGCCAACCCCTCAGCAAGGGTAAAAATAACCATTTGAACCCGACGAA
>DATDCV010000743.1:0-2067 GCA_036524155.1 Verrucomicrobiia bacterium | reverse complement strand
TACCAAGTGGGGCCCGCGCTGTTAGAGGAATATCGAAGAAACAATCCGGCCCAAACCGGTCCAGCCGCGGTGCTGAGGCGGTCAACATCGAAAAAGCTACCGCTCAATTCCTAGTGACATTGGACTGAAGTCCGCGCGCCGGCACATGCGCACCATTCCCGGTTCTCATGGGAAGCCACATTTCGCGTTTGCGCTCACAGTGAGACCGTGGGCACGCTACAAGCCAACGGCCACCTCTCCCCTATCCCCTCTCCCCCAGAGGCGGAGAGGGGAACCCAGCATCGCCGCCACACTTACAGTGCCCCGGCGGCTTTCTCCCTCTCCTCCATTGGAGGAGAGGGCTGGGGAAGGGAGGCCCTTGGTTTCTTCTGCAGACAGGTTCATGGAGTTCCTCGTGCATTTCATCATCAGCTTCCGCAACCGTAGTGCCACGATCGCAGCGCCAAGCCGATTTCGGCGCCACTTGCTCGCGGGAAGACGGAGTTGGCCCAGCAGTAATCCTCGTGTAATTGGCGTGCGTCCTCAGCTCACACCCGCACGCTCCCACTCTAACCCTGCCCTGCTGTTCGGCGGCGACCTTCTCGGAATCCTGTTTGCCGCGCAACCCGGTGGTGCCGCTACCATCACCGATTCCCAAACCCTTGCACAAGCCGTTGCCCAGACCCAGCCCGGGCCAGACGGTAAACCTGCCCGCCGGGATTGAGGTTGACGGCTTCTGATCCCTGAGCAGTATCACACACATGAACAGGTGCCAGCGATCTCACTCGTGGCGATGCGGGCAAAGCAGGCCGGGCGTTCGCCTGTCCCTGCGGCCGTTCATTGGTTGCCTCACCGCCGTCCTGCCGGTCCTCTGCCTCGCGCTGCCGGCTCGTGTTGAAGCGGCGCCTGGGACGGCCCAACCGTTGCAGCTCATTCGCGGCGAGGTTCGGCACGTCGCCAACGTCGCCGCACTGAAGTCGGCCCTTGAAGCGGCCAACCGGGCGAAAGTCGCGACGACCTTGCTGCTCGAAGATGGCACCTATCTGCTCGATGTGCCCGCGCTGGACCTCCAATGCCCGGGCCTGGTGATTCGCAGCGCCAAAGGAAATCGTGACGCCGTGGTCGTCCGCGGGCCGGACGAGGGAACCAACGCCGCCGTAGCCACCGTGTTTCTGGTTTCCGCCAACAACGTCGTTATCGCTGATCTGACGCTCGGTTATTGCCGCCACCACGGCGTCCAGGTGCGAGGGGAGAGCCCGTTTGACGTTTCGGGCCTGCGAGTTCACAACTGCCGGCTGGTGAACTGCAATCAGCAGTTCATCAAAGGTTCGTCGAGCGAAAACGATCCCGTCGGAGCAACGGACGGTTGCATCGATGGCTGCCTCTTCGAGTTCACCAGCGGCTGGGCCTATCAGTTCTACACCGGCGGCATAGACATCCACAAGGGTGTCAACTGGGTCGTGCGGGACAACGTGTTCCGCGACCTTCGCGTTCCGGCGGGCCAGCCGGGCATGTCCGAGCACGCGATTCACTTTTGGAAGCGGTGCCCTACCCGCCCGCAGAATATTCTCGTTGAGCGCAACTGGATCGTGAATTGCGACCGCGGCATCGGCTTTGGCCTAACCGACGCCGCCGGCGGCTTTAACGGGGGCGCCAGCATCATCCGGAACAATATGGTGTTTAACGACGGCACCGGCCCACGCACCGACGTGGGGATCGGGCTGGAGCACGCTTCGAATGTCCAAGTGGACAACAACACAGTGGTCATTCAGAAGTACTGGGCGCCGATCGAATACCGCTTCGCCGGAAGCTCGAGTCTCGTGTTCCGGAACAACCTGGTGAACGGCCCCATCCAGCGGCGGGACGATGCGCCCCTGGCGGCGCTGACCAACAACCTCGAGCGGGTCGAACCTGCCTGGTTCCGGAACTTCCCGGCTGGTGACCTGCGCCTGACTCCCGCGGCAAAACCCGCCATTGATGCCGGGCTGGCCCTCGATGTTTTCCACGATGACCTGGATACGCGCAAAAAAGGGAATCAACGCTCACGACAGGTTCAACCTCGCCAAGGCGACCCTGATCCTTAAGTAG
>DATDCV010000742.1:0-7138 GCA_036524155.1 Verrucomicrobiia bacterium | reverse complement strand
GTCCGTGGTCCCGTAGTCCGTCCTGCTCTGGTTCGCTTCCGTCTTTTCATAAACTCCATTCTGCATCCTTCATTCGTCAGGGTCGCATTCTTCATTCTGCACTTTGCATTCTTCACTTATATCAGGGGGGCGGGACAAAGCCTTCCCGCCCGTAAAGATTCGAAAAGATCTTATTCACAGCGTTGTTCACAAAAGCCCTAGACCACCCGCACCGTCGCGAACACCATCGCGCCGGCTGTCCTTGCGCTCCTCCAGTCTTGCACTGACGCGCCACCCCTAGCACGCCGGAGAGCAAATCCGTCCAAAGCCGGCCTCCCGGCCCATCGGTTCTGTCATGCGCCGACTGTGGCACCCTCATCACCAAGGGAATCGCAAACTACTGTGCCGCTTCAAAGCCCAAGTCACCAGAGCCGCCGCCAAAGCCGGCATGCGCCACAACGTCTTTGGCTTCGCCCTGACCAAAGCTCTGGGCCAGCCGCGCTCCAAGCGTGCCGCCCGCTTTTAGCCTTCAGTCTCCACCCCTGCTCCGGCGCCAAAGCCGGCGTCTAGCGCACAACGTCTTCGGCCTCGCTATGGCCTTGATCGCGTTTCGGGGCTCATACAATCCGCTCCGACCGGGACTTTGGAGGGTCCAAAAGCCGTCGCCGGACAGAACGCCGAATGGATTTTCAATTGAGGGCTTATCGTCACGCTGGCGCACGACATCGAAATACCGCCGGAATGTTTTTGCGAGGTCTTCGTTTAGCGGGATTTCATTGCGGGCCACTCGCCCCTTGTCCAGAAGATCCAATATGGCGAGCAACAGCGCCGGCTTGTGCGGCCGCTCATGCGAACCGCTCTCATCGCGGCGCAGGTTGTACAACCGCTCGAGCCATTGCTGCCCTGTTTGGTCGGATGGCATTCGGCCGGCTGAGATTGGGACGTATAGCGGTCCTGAGCACTCGGCGCGAGTAGGATCTGGCGACAGCAAGCGGAGCAAAGACCGCGTGCGCCCCCGCGAACTCATTTCCCGCGCGCGAGCAAGCAGCGAGGGGACAAGTTTTAGGTCAGGTCCGCCAATTAGGCGAATACCGGCTGGAGCACTTCCTGCAGTGCCTCGGCGCGCGCTTTGCGGTTCGCAAGGTCCGATGCTGCTTTCTCGACTGAATTGGAGTACTTGATTACTTGTCGCCTCACGGCCCTGCGCCTGCTGGAAGTCGGTGTGGCGACGGCAGAATCGACATCCCTGCCAAACGCAAGGAGCGCGCTACGCGCGCTTAGTCGTTTCTCGGCGCTGAGCGGCAGCGACTGCGCGTGCGTCGTAAATACCAAGAAAAGGGTGTAGAAATCGGACTTCTTGCGCCAACGGGTACCCCGCAGCTCGGGAAGAATTTGGGCCAACTCTCCCAACACCTTGACAAAAGTCTGCTCTAGACGAGGGGCTTCCTCAAAGGCCGGTTCGTACAACTGATAAGTCTTCTCTAAATTTGTTTTCTTGTTTTGAGGGCCATGCAAGAACGCCATGGCAAGTTCGCTCACGTACTCCACATCCAGCATGCGTCGCACATCATTGGGAGTAAAGAGACCGAGCTGCTCCCACCACTCAAAGTCCGAGATCTTCTCCATCGATTTGATGAAAGGTCCCCAATAGGTTGCATGCCTCAACTCCTGAGCATTGAGCGCGACCACGTTGCGGTTTAACCGACGAAAGATACCGCGGAGTGTCTCATCACTCACGGGAGGGAGAGTTCGCACAATGAATTTGTAGGCGAAGATTTGTTTTCGCTCCGCCTCCGTCAAGTCCTCGAACATCAGATCCGGCCATCGGGGGGAATCCTTGCTGTTCATCGCAAATTTTCCCTCGATGAACTCTAGGCAGGCACGCACCCTTTGCTGCCCGTCAACGATGATGTGCTTTTCGCGCCCGTTGGCGTCCACCTCCTGCTGCATATAGATCTCCGGTATCGGAAATCCATTCAAAATAGTGTCGATAAGATAGCTTTTTTGTGGCTCAGTCCATACGGGGTTGCGTTGAAAGGGAGGCTTCATCATCAGATTCCCGGCGTCATGGGTGTTCTTCAGCCAAGCGACGGTTTGCTGTGTTGAATTGAGAAAATCTTCGCCCATAAGCTTTCGTACATTTGTTGGTCTAATTCGTAATAGCAACTGTTTACTCATTTGCCGCTCTGTGTTGCGGACGTCAGCTGGGCCCGTAGGCTTTTCAGCCCGTTGAGGTGATAAGCGACAAAAGAATACGAATCCCTGTAGAGCCGGAACTTGATCTCCCGCCCCTCCATCGGTGCTCTTTTTGAAATCTCCACTGATGCGCGCAACCATTCCTGAGAGAAAGGAAGCGCGGAGAGAATTTTTTCGGTCGCAAACATTCCCCAGAAGACGTGATGGTCTCTGTGCTCAGCCAAGGACGCTTGTCCGGCAGTATCTAGGTTATACTTCCCCGCACCGATCTCGCGGAGCTTTCGCCACGCGAGCTCAAAATGATAGTTCGAGATCACGGCAATATCGATGTCAGACGGCCTACCTTCGTCAAAGACCTTAAAGTTCTTGTTTGGGTTGAAGCTTACACAAGAACAAGCGGATCCGATGATGAACACCGAGCAAGGATCGACCGCGAGAAATTCAGCCGTCCGCACCTTCCACTCCGTGCAATCAGGAGCCGCCGTAAAGATGAACGGAACTGTGTCAAATAGCCGGCGTGCAGCAAACGACTCTATGCGCTCCGCTACGAGCGCCTTCTTAACATTTGCACGGGCCTGCTCAGCTTTTGCGAGGCCGATGTACACGCGGCAGGGATACGCCGTCGACATGATGCTCGCAAGGAGAATAGGTGTAGGAGGTCAAGGAGGTGAGCTCGTGCCGGGCCGTCGCTCGCGCCTTCCTCGCCACAAGGTGCCTGAGACGGTCCGCCGCATCACTACTGCGGACGCCATCCTCGTCCGAGTGTTCGATATCGGTCCTTACTATTGAGAATGGGTCTCGCTCCTGCTGACTGAGAACGTGGCTTTGCGAGCCCTGAAGGAACGCTAGACTCAGAGCCCCAGGCTCTGAAGTTCAGATTCCCACCCGTCCCTGGCGCTCACTCTCATCCCGTTCAAACGTGAAAAAGTCGTCGTCCACATCCATAAGAAACACCGGCTTCTTCTTCACACCAATGCCCGACCCGATCATGTGATTCGCTATCGCGTTCCCATCCAACAGAAGAATTGTAATTGCGCCTTTTTTCACCGAAGCCTGCTGCGCGTCCCTCGTAAACGTGTTCGTCGTCAGAAATAAACCGTGATCATAGTCCCCCTGAATGGCCCCGCGAAATTTGTCAATCTCTGGCCTGCCAACCGGCGACTGCTTCCACCGCTTGGCCTGAAAGGCCGATTTAATTTTCACGATCCCCTGCCGGTAATCCCCATACCCATCAATACCTCCGTCGCCGCTCTTCCCTGTCACCACCACGTCTTCGTAGCCCAACCCCTCTAGCAAGGACAGGCAGAACCGCTCGAAACCAGCCGGCGTCAAACCATTCAAGTCTGTGATAATCCTGCTCACCATCGCCTCATGGTGCGCGTTAACAAGCGCCTTCAGATCTCCGTGCGCCAGTCGCGTGTTGTGCTCGCCGGCTCCGAGTTTCTGTCGCCCTGTGTCCGTCAGTTTCCAAACGCCGCGCGTAGAGCGATCAATCGCGCCCTCTTCCACAAGCGTCTGTCGCGCCCACTGCACCAGGTTCCACCACTTCCGGGTTGAGTGATTACTCGGCAGCCGCTCGTCTATATCTACCTTCGTCAACTGCGGGAAGCATTCCGCTACCCGCGGATAGACATCTCGAGGTTTCGCCGCACCGCCCAACTCGGCCAAAACCTTCAGAAGCGGACCCTCGACATCTCGTTGCTTGGGGAATGACATATGAGTGGTTGCGGTCCGACTCTAAGCCCGTCCGCTCAGAAAAGGAAAGCCCTTTTTGCCCCCAGGCCGAGGTCGACTAGCGAGTTCACTTTCGTCAACGGTTGTGTCAGCCTGGCGGCGCATGTCAGCGCTTCCTCAGAACGCCGGTGTCGATGCGGGGCTGTCCCGTGCTTGGTACGGGTGTGCGCTGGGCGAGTTTCTGAGTGCGCAGCCGGGTTCGATAATTGGCGAGCTCGCGACCAACGGCAATTTCACCCTGGTGCCGGAGCAGAAGGACGCGTGGCTGGCGCAGATCGGATTTCTTCAAGCGAACCTCTCCGGTATCACCGGTTCATTGTTTCTGGAATTCAATATCCCGCGCATGGGCAGGCGGATTGATGCGGTGGTGGTGAGCGGCGGGGTTGTATTTGTCATCGAGTTCAAGGTGGGAGAAAAGGTGTTTGAGCGCACGGCGCTGGACCAAGTGTGGGATTACGCGCTGGACCTGAAGAATTTTCATGAGGCAAGTCATTCGGTGCCGATTGTGCCGATCCTGGTTGCGACCGAGGCCACGGATTCGCCACCGGTGATGTTGCATGCGGATGAAGATAAGGTTTATCGGCCCGTTTCCGTGCATCCGGATGGGTTTCGGCGCGCGCTGGGGCTTGCCCTGCAGAACATTCCTGCCAGCCCGATCAGTGAAGAGGAGTGGGCGCGCGCGCCGTATCGGCCGACGCCGACCATTGTTGAGGCGGCGCGGGCGTTGTATGCGCAGCACTCGGTGGAAGCGATTGCGCGTTGTGACGCACAGGACCTCAGCAAAACTTCGCGGCGGATTGAGGAACTGGTGGATGAGGCGAACACAGACCGGCGGAAGTTGATCTGTTTCGTGACCGGTGTCCCCGGCGCGGGCAAGACTCTGGTGGGGCTAAATATCGCAACGCGACGCCGAGAGGAAAAGGAGCCAACGCATGCCGTGTTCCTGTCCGGCAACGGGCCGCTGGTGGCGGTGCTGCGCGAGGCCTTGACCCGGGACGAATACGCGCGGCGACGAGCGGGAGGCGAGAAGGTCAGGAAAGGTAGAATCGGCGAGAGCGTCAAAGCCTTCATTCAAAATGTGCATCATTTCCGAGACGAGGCACTATTCGATCGTTCGCATCCGCCAGACGAGCACGTGGCGATTTTTGACGAAGCGCAACGGGCCTGGGACCTTCGGAAAACGGCGAGCTTCATGCAGCGCCGGAAGAAGGTCGCCGGGTTTTCGCAGAGCGAGCCAGAGTTCCTCGTATCGTGCATGGACCGGCATCCGGACTGGGCAGTGGTGGTGTGCCTGGTTGGCGGCGGACAGGAAATTCACGACGGCGAGGCGGGCATTGATGCCTGGCTGGGGGCGGTCAATTCCAAGTTCCCGGACTGGCACATGCACATTTCCTCGCGGCTGACTGATAGCGAGTATGCGGCCGGGAGGGCTTTGGATGCGGTGAGCGGCCGGGCTAACACCCACCTGGAGGAAGACCTGCATTTGGCGGTGTCGATGCGCTCGTTCCGGGCGGAAAACGTGTCGGCATTCGTCAAAGCGCTGCTGGATCGGGAGGAGCAGCAGGCGCGAGCGGAGCTCGCCAGCCTGGCGAACCGTTACCCGATTGTGATGACACGCAACCTTGATTTGGCCAAGCGATGGATTCGTTCCCGCGCTCGAGGAACAGAGCGGTTCGGGCTGGTGGCGTCATCGCGCGCGCAACGGCTGAAGCCGCATGCGATTGATATCCGGGTCGATGTGGATCCGGTGCAGTGGTTTCTGAATGAGCGGGACGATACGCGGTCGAGCTATTACCTGGAAGATGCGGCGACGGAGTTCCAGGTGCAGGGGTTGGAACTGGACTGGGTGTGCGTCACGTGGGATGCGGACCTGCGGTGCAACAGTTCCGGCTGGAGCTACCATGATTTCCGCGGCAGCCGCTGGCAAAATATCAGAAGCGATTTCAATCGCGGTTACTTGAAAAACGCCTATCGCGTTCTGCTGACGCGGGCGCGGCAGGGCATGGTGATTTTTGTTCCGCCAGGGGACAGCGCCGACCCGACGCGTGATCCGGCTTATTACGATTCCACCTTCAATTATCTCGCCGGCACCGGCATCCCTATTCTGAATCCGCAATGACGTCGCGCCGTCTGCTCCCAGCCATCGCACCTCGCGCTCTGCGTCGCAGCTATCCCTACCTGAACCCGTGAAATGCCCGGTGCCTGCCGAAGTAATCCGGGTTCGGCCGCAGCGTCACACCATTGCCGTTTCACTTCTGTCTTTTCCGGACGCGGTATGGGATTGGCTCTTCTTTGACATGGAAACCGATTTCGGGTTTTGGGGGCGGCGGCGGTGGCGGCGGAGGAGGGGCCAGAAGGGGGCGGAGTTTTTCCCAGATTTCCCGCAGAGCCACGTCGTAAATGAGCAGCGTCTCATCAATTTCCGCCAGGCGTTTGAGAATGGCCGCGTTGGCCACGAGGTCCTCCCTCATTTTGACGAAGGCTCGGATGACATACACACTCATGGCCACGGCACGCGGGCTGTTAAGGATGTTGGCGACCATGAGCGCGCCGTGCTCGGTGAAGGCCAACGGAGGGTGGCGTGGGTCCCGATGCTTTTGGGAACCGGTCACAATTTGTGACCGGTTGGATGCGGTCGCAAATTGCGACCGCATACCCTCAAGCTCTTCGGGCGCCAGCCGGAACACGAAGTCCACCGGGAACCTGGAAGCGTTCCGCTTGACAGCCTGATTTAGAGCCTTTGTCTGGACCCCATAGATAACAGCAAGGTCGTTGTCTAGGATAACGTGCGCACAATTTACGAGACATCAAATTGGAACGGTGCCCCTCTCCCCACTGCGCAGGGAGAGGGAACAAGCGCCCGCAAACGGCGGCCTGCTCCCTCTCCTCCTTTTGGAGGAGAGGGCTGGGGAGAGGAGGTCGTTCAAAAACATGGCGGGCTCGGCCGCAGGACCCAGCGCAGGACGCCAAGCCGCGAGGGACGTGCCCGGACGGGGCTCCAATAATCGGATGCGCAAAGTCTAGGCTCGCCAGGCATTCCGCCGACGAATCAGTTCTCCTAAAACAACTATTTTTCACTTGGACCGTATTTGTCCATTATGCGGAGCTCCGCATAATGGACATTATGCTGAGGTGTTAATTATGCGGAGGTGGCGAAGGTCAAAGCCAATTCAGCGCGTCAGGTCAGGCCTTTGGTTATCGCGATGGGGAGGGAACTGCGCATAATTAT
>DATDCV010000741.1:0-5454 GCA_036524155.1 Verrucomicrobiia bacterium | reverse complement strand
AGAGTGGGCGGGGGGCGGGCCAAGCCATAACAATTCAGTAGCCAAAGCGGCTACTGTTTGGAAGTGATTGATGGATGCCAAAAGGAAAAGGGGTCAAGAAAGGGGGTCACCATAGTTTTGTCTGATTTTCGCGCAGAATGTGAACCGGACTGTGGTTTACCCCCTTTCCGCCCGTCCCGTCGAAGCTCCTGCTTCTGGCCAAGGCGAATGATAAATGGCGCCCGGGTATTTTACACCGGCAACATGCGTAGCATGCAGGCGACTAGAGCTGCGCCCCGCCAGGAAAGCACGCCCAAATATCACAATGTGCAAGTCCGACCACTTTCCCTCCTCGCCGTCCCGGCTCGCCGTTGACACTTCCACCTCCGTGTTTATCCTCCTTCCGTGATGGCCACACCCACACCAGCCCTGAGCCAAGTAAGAACGTGCCCCCGCTGTGGCTTGACAAACACGACTGAGGCGCTCCGCTGTGATTGCGGCTACGACTTCACTACCGGAAAAATAGAGCGCAGCTACACCAATGAAAGGATCTCCCGCACCGCCTTCTCATTGAATGGCATCGGCACCAAGTTTTACGGCCAACGAGATTTCCACGCCGACGGTTCATACATAACCACGCAATGGTTGGTTTTTCTTTATCTTCCTTTAATCCCCCTCAGGAGCCTCCGCGTCGTGTACGACGGACCTGGAGACCAGCACTCCTTCATCGGGCTCGGCTCATCAAGCCGTTACGCGGTGTACGAGAGGAGTCGTCCCAATCGGAAACAAGTCCTCTATACGTACGCCTACATAGCGCTCGTCTCAATTTGGACTTACCAGGTAATCGCGGTTGGCACCTCGCTCTTTCCCCATGCCTTGGACACAATCGCGAGTGTTTGGCTCGTTTTCATAGCCTGCATGGTTCCTTTGCCCACGCCTTGGATAATGAGATACATTGCAGCGCGAAAAGCACAACGCTGACATCATATTCCCCAAAGCCGTTTCTCCTGCTGGGCAACTCGCCTCTCGGCTCTTACATACCAGGTTTCGCATACGTAGCGGCAGCCTGCCTCGCCGCCCTGCTCACCCGGTCACGCAGGTCCGCAGGTTCCGGCACCTTGGCATGCGTCCCCCAGCTCAAAATCCACGGCTCGATTTCCTCCTGGCGGTTCAGCTTCATCTTTAGCCGGGAGCCACCCTGCGGCAGGTCGGTCAATCCCTGACTTGAATGCCACTCCCCGCACCGGACAAAGTCCACCGCCTACGCGAAACAATAATTAGACGTATATACATGCATGCTACCAGGCATCAAAATCAGCCAGTCAAGCGCTAAAAAGCCGGAAAACCCACAAACCGATGAGGGGAGAAACTAGACTGTCACACAAACCGCGCGGAAGCCAGGAAATAGACCTACGACAGTCCGTGCCTCCTTTGGACCTCCACCTTCCGCGCCTCGACATCCGCCACGCCTCTGGCAAGGTACCGGTTATCCAGCGCATCTTACGCCGTGAATACGCGGTCGCGGTGTATGCCCAGGTCCGCTAGGTAATCAGCCTGGGGCTGGCCCGCCACCAAACCACAACCCTCCCTCAAGCGGACCGGATGACCAGCCCGACGAACGCCCCTCAAAGTCGGGCTTTACACGCTGCTGCGACATGAGTACAAGTGGCCCAGTGAAACCACTGCGTTCTATTGCCGCCACCGAGCCGTTTGGATGTTCACCCGACTCGCATTATTTCCAGCTGGCCGTAATCACCTGACACGTGGCATCGCCGCACAACAGCATGAGCGACTCAACCAAACTTCGGTTGCTGTCAGGGTGGTCAATTTTGCTGCTCGGGGCCTTATTGTTCGTCGCGTTATTCATGGCAGTCATTTTGCGAACCGGTCAGTCGCCGACCGCCGCGATACTTGGCTTGTTTGGACTATTCGCCGTTGGTGTAGGTGTCGCGCTTGCCAGAGCCACCCACGACACCCTATCTGACGCGTCCTCAAGGCGCCTCGGCGTCGCCTTGGCGTCGCTCGTATTTGCCGCTGGTGGCGGCTTCGCTGCTATTCTCGCTCAGCGCACGTCTTTTTTCGACGGCCTTGGCTCACTTCACGCCACATTGGTCCTTTTGTTTGCCGCCCTCCTTGGTATGGCGGTCTACGCCTGCGCTTCAGTATTACGCCAGGGTGCCGCAGCATTTCTTGCTCCAAGCAAAAGCTTCATAAGTCTCGGAGGAAGCATTGATCCGGTTTCCTTTCTAGTTCTCCAGCCTGCATTTCTCATCTTCACGGGAGTCATCGCCGGGTTGATTACTGCGGAGGCTGGAGGCACAAGAGACGGTTTGCTTCTCGCCATTGCATTGGGCCTCGCTGCGTTCCCACTCTTCCTGACGGTAGAGGTTGCCATCTGTGCGAAGCGCTGGCGTGACCCGACACCGATGAGCAGCCTCTTTTCGTTTCACGGCCGCATTCCTCGTCGGGCGTTCTGGCTCATTTCGCTCGGTCTCATGGAGATCGATTTTTTGGTAGCTGTAGTGCTCCGCGCTGTCGGTCGGGGAATGATATGGATCCCGGCACTTCTTGTTCTGCTTTGGTTTCCTTTTGTAGTCGCAGTCGGGCTTTCGACCTCGGTGAGGCGCTGGCACGACCGGGGGAAATCTGGTTTGATGGTGCTCGTCGCTCTCATCCCGATAGTCGGTCCTATCTGGGCATTCATCGAGACCGGACTTCTCCGCGGCATGGCGGGGGCCAACCAGTACGGTGACGATCCATTACGGGTCACAGATCAGACGAAACAATAGATGCCGTCTGACGTTCCTACTTCAATGGGCGTCCTCGTGGCCCTCGGTTTGCGCCGATTCCGCCCGCTAGCACCAGAGTTTGGAAAAGAAAAGGGCTCGGACCTGCACATCTTGATTGCTAATTGTGGTTCATATTCCAGGTTGGGCTTGAGCTGCCGGCTCGGCAAGCCTTTCCCTGGAATTCCATTCCTGCAGGCGGACGGTGGCGTTTCTGGGGGGTGCCGAGGGTTCAGTCGTGCCGCGATGATTTTGACGGTGAGAGTTGTTTCTGAAAGATCGTGAGCGTCTCCGAATCGACTTCCTCGAGTCGGCGCCTTTTCCCTTTCTAAATCCGCTTGATCCTGGCCGGGTTCCGCACATGCTGAGGTCATGATCAGCAAGACCGCCCTCCGGTTGGCCAGGCGCAGCGAGCAGTGCCCGGTCTGCCAGTGCGCCCGGCGTCGGCAGACCGGAGTCGCGTTCTGGCTGGTCAAGACCTTCGAAAGTTTTTGCCCGTTTTGCCGTGCTTATGAAAAGGTCCACGGCCGCAAGTCACATGAACCCATACCGGAGTTGAACAACTCCTCCACCGCTCGTTACCCATGAAAAACCAACTTCCATGCCTGTTACCGTCGACAAGTTCGCAGCCCCGCACGCGAGGGGCGGCGGAGAACAACCGACCGCCAGGAAGGTGGGCTATGCTCGGCGTTTTGTTGATTGCCGCTCCGCTCGCGACCCCGGCGCTCGCAGCTCCCGCCGCTGGTTCCGGCAAACTCATCGCCCATACCTATAACTCGGGATTCCCGCAGGGACACGATACTTACAATGGCATGGGCGCGGGCAAAGATGGCAATATTTACTATGTGCTCAGCTCGGAATCCATCGACGTCGGCGCGCAGATGTTTTGCTTTAACCCCAAGACCAAAACCGTCCAGCGCCTCGGCGACCTGACCGAAGCGTGCGGTGAAAAGGGCCTCAAAGCGATTCCCCAGGGCAAGAGCCATGTCAATTTCGTCGAGACCGACGGCAAGCTCTACTTCGCGACGCACGTCGGGGTTTACACGATTATCGATGGCATGGAGAAAATGGGCGTTCCACCCGAAGGCTATAAGTCTTACCCGGGCGGCCACCTGGTGGCTTATGATCTGAAAAAAAAGACCTTCGAGGATTTCGGCATTGTTCCGGACAAGGAAGGCGTGCTGACGATGAACATGGACACCCGGCACGGCCGGATGTTCGGGTTGACCTGGCCCTCCGGGTATTTCTTCCGCTACGATCTTGCGTCCCGCAATTTGAAAAACTTCGGCAAGAGCTGCGCCGAAGGCGAGAACGGCAAGGGCGCCGCCTATCGCACGCTCTGCCGGTCCATCGCGGTTGACCCTGAAAGCGGGCGCGCCTGGTTCTCCACCTCCGAAGGGACTATTTTCTGTTACAACCCGCAGGCCGACGCGATCGCTCCCGTGGCTGGTGAGGACCTCAAGAAGGACTACTTTGGCCTCTACGATCCCACTTCACCCGGACACATGGGCTACAACTGGCGCCAGACAGCCTGGTACGCGCCGGAGAAAATGATCTACGGCGTCCACGGCAACTCGGGCTATTTGTTCCGGTTCGCGCCCGATGTTCCGCGGGTTGAAGTCCTCGAACGCCTTACTTCCGAGCCTTCAAAGCTAAGCGGCATGTTCGACCAGTTCAGCTATGGTTACCTTGGGTTCACGCTCGGCCCGGACGGTCATACTCTGCATTACCTGACCGGCGCGCCGATCTATGAAAACGGCCGCCGCGTCGCCGGCAAAAGCAGTACCGCGATGGGTGAAGCGAAAGGCCTCGAAGACCTCCACCTCATTACCTACGACATCCCCAAGGCCAAGTACACCGACCGCGGCGCGATCTTTTACGAGAACGGCCAGCGGCCGCTCTACGTCAACTCCATCGCCGTCGGCCGGAACGGGAATGTTTATTTCCTCGCCCGCATCACCGAAAACGGCAAGACGCGCGCCGACCTGGTGGAAGTGCCCAAGACGTGGAGGTGAGACGAAGTCGGCGATGGAGTGATTCTCGAACTACTAGGGTACCGGCGGTGGTGTAAGCCGCGTGCCCCCACGCGGCGTTCCGTCGTCCTCAATCAACATTCCCGTCTCCAGCAACGGCGGCGTGCCGCGCACCAACTTGGGGCCGCCCTCTTCCCCGTAAAAAATTTCGCCACCAAATGGCCATTCCTCAGGGCGACTCACGAGGTGGTAACGGACCGGATTCAGACAAACGTATTCCCATTTGCGCGCTTCGCTTTCTGGTGTCCGAAACTTGTGATCATGGAAACCGTCCTGCCACCGCCATGAGCGCGGGATGCGGGTGAATTCGTGACCGCCCGGAGCGGCAACCGGCCCAACAGCGCGGCGCTCGAGACCGCCCACCACCGCCTTCAAGGCTTTAATCCATTGGCCAAGTCTCACCGCGCCGTAGCCCATGTGCGCGATGACGTGGAGATGGTCGGGCATAATTACGAAACGACGACCATACCACTGGTAGCGTTCCGGGCTATCGAGCAGGAAGGCGACGAGACGTTCAAGAACAGCGTTATTGTCGAGCACGTGCGCCCGGCCATTCACGCATATTGTCAGAAGGTAGGAAACGTTTCCATCGCGATCGGGCCAGACGCGATGCAAGCGGCGGAGACGTCGGGGAGGCGGTTCGTTAGGGTGGGAGA
>DATDCV010000740.1:0-25697 GCA_036524155.1 Verrucomicrobiia bacterium | reverse complement strand
CGGATTTCGGGTTTCGGATTTCGGACTTCATTCGGTCTGGCGCTTCACTTAGTGGTTCCAGCGGTACCGACGCACCACACATTCGTCTCTCCCCGCATCACGATTCTGTCCAGGGCGAACGCGGGGCTGGCGCTGAAGGTGTCGCCCATTTCCGTCCGCAGCAGTTCTTTGAATTGGCGCGCGGCTTCGACCACGACCGCGACGCCTTTCTGCCCGATGACATACACTCTGTTGGCCGCCACTACGGGCGAGGCGTGGCACTCGAACTCGTAATCGTGTTCCCATTGCTTCTTCCCGGTCTTCGCGTCAAAGCAAGTCAGCATGCCCCCTGTGGTGACCGTGAACACCAGTTCGCCGGTGCTGACGGGACTCGTGACATCCGGCACATTATCCTCGTTGGTCCACGCGACGTGAGTTTTGCTGACCTCGCCGGCGCCGTCGGGACGAATCGCGACCAGTTTGTCTGAAGGACTGGCGACGACTACATGGGTGCCGTCAAATACTGGCGAGGGCGTGATCTCGCCGTTCAGCAGTTCCGCTCGCCACACCTCCGCGCCGTCCGTGGCCGAGTAGGCGATCACCGACGGGATGGCGAGCGTGATGATTTGGGGCTTGCCCGCGGCCTCTATCACGATGGGGCTTGCCCATGAAGATCCCACCTTCCGATCTTTTTGCCACAGCACGGCCCCGGTGCGGCCGTTGATGGCATAGAGCCTGGACAAGCGCTCCTCGGCTTCGCCTTGGTCCAGTTGCACGATCAGCCGGTCGCGCCAGGTAGCCAGCGACGTCGCGTGGCCGTAGGCATTCTTCAGCGCCCCGAATCCTTTGGACCAAACGGGCTTGCCATCCAGGGTGAAGGCTGCAAGGTCGCCGTTGGCAAAAATGGCGTAAATCCTGCGGCCGTCGGTCGCCATCGATGCGGCGCAATAGCCGGTCGATTCCGGGATCTCCGGGACCTTGACCGGGCTGCCGGGCACGTTCGTGATCGCCTGCCGCCAAAGGAGGCCGCCGGTTTTTAGGTCCAGGCAGATCACCTCTCGCAGCGCCGCATCGCCCCCGCACACATAGACGCGGTCGCCCCAAATCAGCGGCGAGTTGAAGCCCTTGGCTGGAGTGGGAACTTTCCAGGCGATGCCGGCGCCTGTTTTCGGATCCCAGTTGGCCGGTGGATTCGTTGCCTGCGAGAGCCCGTTGCCTCCCGGGCCGCGGAAGCGTGGCCAGTTTTGCAGCAGCTCTTCCGGCGACGCCGCGTCGGCCACGGGACTGGCCGTCGGCGAATCCGCGTCGGCGCTGGTGGGCGCCAACCCTAGCAGCGCGTCGATCCCAGCCTGCCCCTTCGGCAACGCCGTGCCCGGCCCCAGGCTGAGGAAGAAAAGAAAAACGCCCGCTGCCGCGCCGACGGCGGCGACCGCCCGGCGGGAGATCACGCCGGCGCGCAGGAGTTTCTCCGCTGCGTCCGGGTTCGGCCTGGGCTGCGGCAATTCTCTGCGGAGCGCACGAACCTGTTTAAATGAGAGGAGGAAGATGCCGACCCCGCCGAGCAGCAGGTAAACCCCTGACTGCGTTCGCCAAAGTTGCCGGAAATACTTCTGCCGGTGACTGAGATCCAGGTTCCGGATGGCCTGTTTCGTCGGTTCATCCGCCGGGTTCTCACGCAGCTTCGTTTTCAGCTCCTTCAGTTCGGGCGATTTTAGTGGGTCCAACGTCGGGGCATACACGTGCCCGATGAGCATCACGGCGCCGACCAGCATGGCAAACACGCCCGAGATCCACGCCGACAGCTCCCAGACTCGCGCCGGGGAAACGCCTGTTACGGCTGTGGACACAGCCACTTTGGCCAGAGCGCTATTCAAGTCGCCACCTCCGACCCTCTGGGCTCCACCCTCACCGGCAACGCCGATGCTGGCATGATGCCCCGTCGCACCAGCTCATTCGGGCAGAACTCGAAACACCGCGCGCACGCAAAGCAATCGCCCCGGTCCGGCTCATAGTCCGTGCGCCGCCGATGCAGCGACAGGCCTATCAATTTTGCGCCGATCACCAGCCCAACCCACGCGCCAAAAATCCAGCCTCCGATGTGGTACTTCTGCCGGATGCTGACGGCCTGGGCGACGATTTCCGCCGGCGCTTGCCGCGCGCGCTCGAGCGACAAGTCGTCAGGAGTGAGCGTGCCGGTTTTTACAGGTGCATCTTTCTCGCGAACGAACCGCTCCGCGAGGCTGACGGTCGGATGCACCCGCGCCGCGGGCACGCTCAATCGGGCGCCGATCCAGCCCAGAGCCGCCATCAGCACCGGCGTGGCGACCAGAAGCAACGCCAGCCGCCGCCGGTCCACTTGCATTTGCGCCGCGCCGGTCAGCGGAGTTTGCGGCTCGCGCATTGCCCCGAAGGGGCAGGAAGCCTCGCAAAGGCGGCACTGTGTGCAATAATCGGGCGTTACGCGGACCCGCAGCTTCGCCACCGTCGCACAAACCTTCAGCAAGGCGCCAAACGGACACAAAAAACGGCAATAAGGCCGGCCGACGAACACGCCCAGAGCCAGCAGCGCCACCCCTGACAGCACCATTAACGCGCGGCCGCTCATCCGGAAGATCGGCACAAAGGGGTCGTACTGGCAGATGATGAAGGCGCTGCCAGTGGCTGCGAACAGCACGCCCGCCCCGAGATAAATATACGGCAAAACGCTCAATCCCTGCTCCAGCCACGGGGGTAATTTCACCGGTTTAAGCAGCACCAGGTCCTGCAGCGCACCGTGCGGACACACGCCCGCGCAGAAAGATCGCCCCGCAAACAGCGCGAACATCAGCGGCAGTACGAAAAACCCGGTTACCACCAGCGGCAGCGCATAGCCCCGGTCGGCCAGCGCCAGCGCCACGTTTTGGAGCGAGCCGATCGCGCACACGCAGCCCTTGCGATAAAACCCGAAGTAAACCAGCGAAAAGATCGATAGCCCTACCAGGCCTTTGCGCGAGCGCTTCCCGTAGATCAGCCACGTGGCTACGCCGAGCGACACCGCCAGCACGACAAGGTCCTGGTACTCAAAAAACAGGCCGCGTGCCGCCGGCGTGGTCGTGGCCGGCAGTTGATGGTTTGTCTCTGTGAATTCCGGCGGCGGAAACCGCTGCTCGGAGAAAGACGACATTGCCGGGAGGCAGATGAACAGCAGCAACACGAGCAGTTTCGATTTCCGAGCGAACGTCTCGAATTTTCCCGCCTCGCGGATCGCAGATCGTGGATCGTGGATCATCTCAGTGGCTCATCGTTTTCAGCAGGTAGGGATGGTCCGCGGGCACGCGTCGGAACGCGTCGCCGGCGCATACTTTCGAGATGGCACATTCGTTGCAGTTCACGCAACGGTCGTGCCGCACCTGCAGGAACAGTGAGCCATTGCCGAAGCGGTTGCAGCCCTCGACACATTTGGCGCAACCAATGCACAGCCGCTCATCGATCGTGTATTCGTAGTAAGGATCCTCGACGTACGTGCGTTTGATCGCCGCCGTCGGGCACAAACAGTTTTCAGCGCCGGTGTTGAGGTCGTTTGGCTCCGGCTCGAAATAACCCGTGCAAAGCTGGCAATAACCGCAAATTGCATACGCATGAACGCATTTCACCGCCGACTGCTCAAGCACACAGCTCGTCGCGCAGTTGCCGCACCGCACGCATTTCTGCGGGTCAATCTGCCACACCGTCGTGTTGGTGGTGCTCCGACCCGCAACCACCCCCAGCATGGCCCCCAGACCGGTCATCGCCGCCACGCGCGAACCGTCGCGCAGGAATTGCCGGCGTGTGACGGGAGGAACGGGCGGGCGGGATTGAGGGTCGGTAGTCATCGCTGGGCAAACGCCGAAACAAATCCGAAATCCGAAATCCGAAATCCGAAATCGCAACCTCGCAGAGCTGAAACCCTGGCTGCGGGACCAGGGCAATGGCGTGGGGAAGGAAGGCCTTGCGAAGGCTCAAAAGGAGCAAAAGAACCCTTTTGCGCAATTTTGCGGCCCCTTCGGATTTCGGCCTTCGGATTTCTTTCGGATTTCGGATTTCGGATTTCGGATTTCATTGCGCCTCAAGGCTTATGTTCACGCCTTCTTCCTCAGCACCTTCACGTCCCCCGCCACCAAATCCAGCACGTAAACCCGCCCCTGCGTGTCCACGGCCGCATCAAGGCCGCCGATTGTGCCATCCGAGAGATCATGGATGGAGCCGGCCTTGGCGTTCTCAGGGAACGAGTCCGGCCCGGCGACCACAGACTGGAAGGTCCCGTCCGCCGCATATACCTTCACCCGCGGCAGCCCTTTCTCGCAGGTGACACAGCTCCCGTCCGGCAACAGCGCCAATGCTACCGGATTGCAGCAGCCGCAGAAACCGTCAATCGCCGCCGAGGGCTTGCCCCAGGATAGTTCCAAATCCCCGCCCACCGTGTAGGTTTCGACGCAATGACGGCCCGGATTGTTGACGCGCAGCAGCCCGTCTTTGCCCAACGCAACATCAATGTACGGGCTCGGGGCGATGAGGCCCGGCACGTTATGGTCCTTGTTCTTTTCTCCAATCCGCCCCGCCACTTTCCCGGAGCGATCATATCGCAGGATCACCCGGTTGCCCGAATCCGCCGCAAATACATCGCTTTCTCCCACTGCCAGGCCCGTGAACCAGGTCTTCTTCCCCGGACTCTCCCAAACCTTGAGTCGCTGCCCTTCGCGGTCGAAAACCTCGAGGTGGTCCCGCACCCCTATGTGGACGCTCCCATCCGCGGCCAGTGCGACACAGCGCGCCGGTTCGGCCAGGGCGATCGTTGAAATCACGCCACCTTCGGGCCCAAGAATCGTCACCCCGCTTTTGCCCGCGATGTAAAGCCGTCCGTCACCGCCCGCCGCAATCCGCCGAGGCTCCCGCGTCCCGGCCGCGAACTTTGCCGCCTGCTCATACGCGATCAGCTTCGGATCGACCTTGCCCAGGCGCTCGACATCATACGCAAACGGGTTGCCCTCCTTCTTTTTCTCCGCGCCACTCACCAAACCGTTACCCGCCAACGTGGCACCCAACGCGACCAGCCCCGCGCGACTCGCGCCGCTGCGAATGAACTCTCGCCGATTCATTTCCTGATTCTCGCCGTCCATGCTCAACCTCCCGCCCGGGCTTGTTTGGCTGAAAGCGCCTGGGGCAAACCACAGCTTTCGAAGACCGTGCAACTGCTGCAGATGCCTCGATTTATGCAATCCTGGCTGCCCAGGCGGCGCTTGCCAAGGACCGTGGCCGCCACAGCGATGGCCCCCAGCAGGCTATAACGAGCCGTCGCGCGGAAAAACTCGCGCCGGCTTTCAGCCTCTTTGGGTGAAAAGCGCATACTAAATGGTTGAATGCTAACAAAAACAGCGTCTGTCACGACCAAAAAACGGGCTACATCAGGATTGTCAAAAGCCGACCGTTTTTTGTCATAAGTGCAGCAAATAAAGCTTCGGATCTCGGATATTATCCGATTTGGCCTTTGTCCGGCGGCAGGATGAAGGCTACCTTGCCTCCGATGGGCTCCAGCGAGACTTGCTTTTCCACCCTTCCAGAACTGCTCGCTCCAGCCGGCGACTGGGAATGCGCCCGGGCGGCGGTGGAGAACGGCGCGGACGCGATCTATTTCGGGCTGGAGAAGTTTAACGCGCGGATGCGGGCGCAGAATTTCACGGAATCGGACTTGCCGAAGCTGATGGAGTTCCTGCATCGGCGGGGGGTCAAGGGTTACGTGACCTTTAACACGCTGGTGTTCGAAAACGAGTTGGCCGAAGCGGAACAATACACCCGCGCGATCATCGCGGCGGGTGTGGACGCGGCCATCGTCCAGGATGTGGGAATCTGTCGGCTCATCCGCCGCCTCTCGCCGGACTTCCCGATCCACGTCTCGACGCAAATGACCATCACCAGCGCCGCGGGTATCGAATTCGCCCGGGACCTCGGCTGCAACCTGGTCGTGCTGGCTCGCGAATGTGCGGTGAAGGAGATTGAGAAAATTATCACCTCGCCAGGTCCCTCGTGCCTGCCGCTGGAAGTCTTTATCCACGGCGCGTTGTGCGTGGCCTATTCGGGTCAATGTCTCACCAGCGAGGCGCTGGGTGGACGCTCGGCCAATCGCGGCGAGTGTGCTCAGGCCTGTCGGATGCCTTATGACCTGATCTCGGATGGCCGGCTCATGCCACTCGGCGACCGGAAGTACCTGCTCAGCCCCCAGGACCTCGCCGGCCTCGAAGCGCTTCCGGACCTGGCGCGGCTCGGAGTCGCCTCGCTGAAGATCGAAGGCCGCCTCAAGACCCCGGAATACGTCGCGAACATCACTCAAATATATCGAGCGGCTCTTGACCGCCTCCTCGCCACACCTTCGCACTCCGGCGGTCCCGCGCCCTCGTCCGCTCCGGTCGTTCCGCCCACTTACGAGATGGAAATGGCCTTTTCACGCGGCCTCTACAGTGGATGGTTTCACGGCACTAACAACCAGGCGCTGGTGCATGGGCGCTTCGGCAAGAAACGCGGCGTTTACCTGGGGCAGATCGCTGAAGTGCGCCACCAGGGTGTCCTTATCCAACTCGAAGGCCCTTTGAAACCTGGAGATGGTGTCGTGTTCGACGCCGGCCGCCCCGAGGAAAAGGAGGAAGGCGGCCGCGTGTATGAGGTAATTCCGCAAACCGGTAGGACAGGCGTCCCCTCTGTCTCCACTAATCAGGAAGAGAGACTTGGGACCGGCAGGATGCCTGTCCTGCGCGACCGTGCCGTTCTTTTGACCTTTGGCCGCGGCGACATTGACTTCAGCCGCATCCACGGCGGCGACAAAATCTGGAAAACCAGCGATCCTGAACTGGACCGCCGATTGCGCCGGACGTTCGAGTGCGACAAACCGCGGTTTCAGCGTGCGATCGCGATCGAGGTGCATGGGCGGGAGGCCCAGCCCCTAACTGCCATCGCCCGGGACGGCCAGGGTCATGTTGTGCGCGTGGAATCAGCAATGGCGCTCGAAAGAGCGACCGAGCAGCCCTTGAGCATTGAACGCCTTCGCAAGCAGCTTGGGCGCCTGGGCGGAACCCCGTTTCGCCTCGGCGAACTGACGACGCGGCTGGAAGGCGCACTCTTGCTTCCGCTCAGCGAGCTCAATCGCCTTCGTCGCCGAATCGTCGCTGAATTGGACGCGCTCCGGGCAAAACCGCTGCGCTGGACGCTGGCGGGCAATGGGCAGGACACTTCGCCGGCCCCGCTCGCCCAGCCGGCCTCCTCCGCACAGCGGGCGGCGCGGGACGCTTCCCAACTCATCGTGCTCGTGCGGGACATGGCGCAATTGGAGACCGTGCTGCGGTCCGGCGTTCGCATCATCTATTGCGAATTCGAGGACCCCAAAAAGTACCGCGCAGCCGTCCAGTTGGTTCGCGGAGCGCGCGCGACCGGCGCCGAACCCCTCGAGATTTGGGTTGCACCTCCGAGGATCTTCAAGATGGGCGAGGAGTGGACGCTCAAATTGGTGCGCTCGAGCGAGGCGGATGGTTACCTGGTGCGGAACTACGATCACCTGATTTTCTTCGCCCACGACCGGCGCATCGGCGATTACTCGCTCAACGTTGCCAATCATCTTTCAGCGGAATATTTCCGGAGCCGGTTCGGCCTCGAGCGCCTGACCGCATCTTACGATCTCAATTTCACGCAATTGGAAGCCCTGCTCGAGGCGGCCCCCGCCGGGTGGTTCGAGGTGACGATCCACCAGCATATGCCCATGTTCCACATGGAGCACTGCGTCTTTTGCGCGTTCCTCTCGACCGGCACCGATTACACTAACTGCGGCCGCCCCTGCGATATCCACGACGTGAAACTTCGCGACCGGGTTGGAGCGCAGCACCCGGTAAAGGCCGATGCCGGCTGCCGGAATACTGTTTTCAACGCGCTCGCCCAGACCGGCGCCGAATACGTCGCGCGCATGCAGGCGCTCGGTGTGACCCACTTCCGGCTCGAGTTCCTCACCGAGACCCCCGATCAGGTTGAACAAACAATCGCCCAATACCGCCAGTTGCTCCGCGGCGAGATCACCGGCGCGCAACTCTGGCGGGAGCTTAAACTCCTGAGCCAACTCGGCGTTACCCGCGGCCAAATGGCGGGGCGCGCGCGATAACCGGCCGCCCTCGCGTCCGGCCCGCGCCACTTCCCAAAGGCGCACCTCCGCCGCTGCGCGGGCACCGAGTCGCTTCCCCAAAGCCGGCGCCGTGACACCTCAAAATTGCCCTCCGGAAACGCTGCTTCGGAGGCAGGAAAAGAGCCCTTTTGTGTTTTTCGCGCGTTGTGGCAGATTACAAGTAATTCTGAATTATGATTAAACCGAAAGTTATAGCTTACTTGAAACCGACCTGCGGCTGGAGCCAGGGCGTCCGCGCCGTCCTCCGCAAATACGACCTGCCGTTTGAGGATCGCGACGTGGTTAACGACCCGTCGCAGCGGCAGGAGATGATTGACAGAAGCGGCCAAACGCTCACGCCGTGCGTCGAGATCGACGGGCGGATGCTGGCTGACGTCAGCGGGGAAGAGGTGGAATCCTATTTGCTCTCGAACGGGGTGGTGCAGCCGACCGACCGGGTGGCGGACGCGCCGATCAACCAGCCTTGTGAGCACGAACTGTCGGAAGCCGCACCGGTCCGGTTCCATTCGGGTGGCGCGGCGGTTTGATCTGCCGGGAGCAGCCTGGACCTTGCGCCCGGTTTACTCGGGGTGATACGCGGACTGGCCTTCGCCTCCGCCGGTTTCCGGCGGCGGCGTGGCGGCGTTGACCTTCGGCACGAGGACGTTCTTCGGTTTGTTGATGGCTTCTGCGAGTTGATCCTGGGTGACCGTCACCGGCCCGAGCACGAACTCGGGCGCGTTGAAAGTCTTGAGGTAAGTGTCATAGAAGGCCGGGTCTGCCTGGGGCAGGAGGAACGGTTTGTGGAACTGACCGTCGGCGCCGACGTAAGCGAAATGGGGCCGCGCGAAGAGGCCGTCAAGCCGTTTGCTGCTGAAAACGACCCAGCGGCCATTCGAGGACCAGCAATGCCACGAATCAGTCTGGTCGCTATTGATCTCCAGCCGGCGCCAGGCCCGCGTGCCCAGGTCCATCGCGTAAAGGTCGCTGCTTTGCTGGTAGATCGGGAAATTGCCGAAGGCGGAGAGACAAAACAGCAGCAGCCGGCCATCCGGTGAAACCCTCGGCTCCGCGGCGCTCAGATGTGAATCCTGCGCCGCCAGCACCATTTCCACCTGGCCCCAGGTGTCGGATTCGATGTTGAAGCTGATCCGCACCAGATCGTACTTGATCTGGCGGAAGTTCTGGAGCGGGAGCGGCGCGGCGCGGCAAAAGTAAAGATAACGGCCATCCGGCGCCCAGGAGGGCCAGGTCTCGTTGAGGTTGGTCACCGAGATGGCTGGAGGAAAAACGACGGTGTTGGAGTCAACCCGGTAAATGCCCAGATTCGAGCTGGCATCATAGACATCGCGGGTTTCGCCCAGCGTATGGCTGAACATGGAGAGTTTATTTGCGGAGAAGGCCAGGAGCCTGCCGCTGGGATGCCACGAGATGTAACCCATGGTCTGGTTCACCCGCGCGACTTCGTTGGACCGCACCAGCAACATCGGGTGAACCTTGCCCGACAGACGGGTGTGAAACACAAAAGTATCCGGACGCCGGTTCAGGAACGTGTGGCAGTTGAGACATTTGTGGTCGAACTTGCTGTTTTCGAGGATCGGCCGCTGCTTGAACGTCTCAACGTGCCGCTGGTATATTCCCAGGTTCATGTAAGCATTGTAGAGCGGCTTCAACAGGCGGTAGGCGATGTAGGGGTCGATCGGCTCGCGGGCAATATAATTGGTGGCCGTGGTGAACCGGCGCCATTCACCCCGGGCATCCTGCGTCGAAATATCCCAATAAAACGGGTTCCCGGCGTTGGCTTGCAGCAGGTTGTTCCAGGCTTTCATGGGAATCTGGAACGTGGATTTTCGGCCCGAAAGATGCAGAGCAGGTCCCGTGACCGAATGAAGGTCGGCCTGGAAGCGGTTGCCTGGTTCTTCGACGCGGAAGTTCAGCGGCGCAATGTTCGGAGGCAGCGTAATGCCCGCGTAGTCAGGAAAAAGCCGCGGCAGTTTTGGCCCGGAGCCGCTCGCGTCGGCGGCAGCAGCGGCTGCCGCAAGCCCGCTCGCTAAGACCAAGTGCAGCGCCGTGCCGCCATAAATCAGCTTCGGAAAACGTTTCCGGCTCGTCTTCATGGTTTTCGCCGCGCCAGGTAAAAATACCAGAAGGTGTCGCCGAAATCCCTCGTCAACTGGCGGCGGCCTTCCTCGGTTTGGTCAAGCCGCTGTCGCAACGCTGCGCCGAAGCGCTCGAAACGCTGCACCGTCTCCGGCCTGATGCCGGGGCCGGGTAGATTGACTTGAGTGTGAGTCAGTTGCTGGTGAAGCAAAATGGCCTCCTCCAAATGCCGGGGCATCTGTCGGTAGCCAAACGAATCCAGCGCCGGCAACGCCTCCACGATTTTGTCCATCCGCAATTGGACCAGGTAGCAAACCATCAAATACTCGAACGCCATCCGGTTGTCCTTATTCCGGTTGAGCAAATGTCGCAGCAGCGGCTCGGCCGGCATCGCCTCGTGCGGCAGGTCGTTAGTTAACATGCACGACCGAATCCACGCGAACTTCGCGCTGTCCGCCTCGGGAACGTCCGCCGGTAACGCCCGCAACCACATCTTCGGCCAGGCCCCCTGAAACGGCACTTCGCTCAGGGCCGTCAGGAAAACCCGCGCCGCTTGCGGACGCCCTTTGAGCAGGTTGATCTGCGCCAGCAACCGCAAGATTTCAGCGCGGTCTCCTTCCAATTCCAGCGCCTCGTGAGCGAAATGCTCGGCATCGCTCACCAGGCCCAACTCGAGCAGGACGTGGCTTTGCGGACGGCAGGCCTCGAGGCGAAATGCCAGTCCGGGCAACGGATTCCAGCCCTTTTGGTTGCGGAACGAAAACAGGTCCTCACAGAGGCGGCCGGTGTGATACAACGCGTACTGCAGCCGTAATTCCGTGGGCGGGTCCATCTCCTTTCTGCTGATCCCGGCCGCCAGAGGCGGCACTTTCGCATACTGGCCGACCGCGGTGAAATACTCTATTTGGGCCAGAGTATGGACCTTCGTATCAAAGCCTGCCCACACGATCGCCCAGGCGGCGACGAACAGCACCGCCCGCACCCACACCATTTGCCCCCGCAAAAGTGATGTTCTTTCCGCTACTTCCTTCTGTCTCCCGTGAGACGTGGAACCAGGGACGGTTTCCTTTTGCCGCGCGGCCTGACGCAGCCGCTGATAGATCCCGAGCCCGGCTGCCGCGACCGGCGCAAATCCGTAGGCTGCACATGCCACCATCAAAGTCAGGCCAGCCCCCCACGGATTCAACACCTTGCCCGCGTCCACATCACCCGAAAAGTGGAGCCACACCGGCGCCACCAGGATGGCGGCCAGACAGAAGCAGGCTCGGACACGCGATTTCCAGCGCAGCGCGTCGTCCAGACCGCACACGATCGCGAAAGCGGCAAGTGCCCAGAGGCCCGCGAGGTAGAAGAGGATCGGCGCCGCGACCCAGCAGGCCCCAACTCTCAACCACGTCGGAGACGCGGGCAGAACCGCCCGGCCGACGCAGAGGCCTAACGACAGTATGAGTCCGCCTGCCAGCAACAGCGTGTGAGGACTATAGCGGCTCCGGAGAACCAGCAGCAGAAAAGGGGTCACCAAGGGCAGAAAATCCAGCGTGCGACCGCTGATCTTGCCCAGCAGGTTCCTTTGAAGAAAATAAATGCCCCCGCACAAGATCGTGAAGACGAGTGCTCCGAGCCAGCTCTCGATATTCAACTGCGCCAGGAAGGCCGCTGCGTATTCCGCCAATCCCCCCGGCCGAGCCAGGAATTCGGCGAAGAAGGAATGGCGCAGGAAAAAAACCGGGCTGTACCGCTGGCACTCAACTGCCGGCTCAGTCCGCAGCCAGACATAGAAAAAGCAGAAGATGAAAAACGCCGCTGAAACCAATGAAAACCCGGGAACAAAACGGGAGAGAATTACTCTTGCCGGCGCGATGGCTGGTTCCGGTTTACGCATTAAATCGACCTTATAATTTCAAACACTAAGCGGGTTTTCAACCTCCAACCATGGCCGGCGAAGGCGGCCCGAGGCCGCGCAAAAGTCCGTTCATCCGCCCGCCACATCTCGCAGCCCTGAACGCAGCTCTGGTCTGTGTTCCGCCCGCATTCCGCCTTGAGATCGGCACGCAACCAGCTATTGTCCCGCCATGCCGATTTACGAGTTTCATTGCGAAAAGTGCGAGAAAGACAGCGAACTGCTGGTCCGTTCCAGCAAATGGAAAGGGGCCAAATGTCCCCATTGCGGATCCAGCCAGCTATCGAAAAAGCTCTCCGTCTTCGCGTCGGCGACCGGCAGCGACACGAGCGCAGCGCCGGCTTGTGCGGGCGATGGTTCCGGCGGCTGTGGTTGTTGTTGCGGCGGCGGCGGACGCAAGCACCGCCACTAAAGCCCGCCCAAGCTATCCTGGAGAGTCCGGGTTCGCGGTCGAAATAACCGGCGCCCCTCGCACCAGGTCTTCCGCCGTGACCTGGGGCAGATCTTTGACGGCCCAATCCGGTTCGTGGCGTCGCAGTTCCTCGAGGGTGGCGCCCCCGGTCGCCACCGCCAGCACCTTTGCCCCGATCGCCCGGCCACAGCGAATGTCGAACGGCGTGTCTCCCACCACCAGCACCTCGTCGCCCGCCAGCTCTTCTTTCAAAATCCTGCTGCCGCGTTGACGCGCGATCGCGGCGATCTCATTCCGATCCTCATGGTCGTCGGCAAACGCCCCGGTCTCGAATGCGTCCCACAAACGCACATGCCGTAACTTGATCTCCGCTCCCAGCCGGATGTTGCCCGTCAATAACCCCAGCAATGGCGGCTGGGCCAAACCCCGCAACCGGCCTATGAACTCCGCTACGCCCGGGCACAGCACCGTCTGGCTGTCGCCCAGGATCTGGTCGAGCCAGAAAACATAACGGTCGAAGAACCGCCTGAAGTTCTCCGCCGTCGTCGGGATATGGTGAAAGCTAAAGAACTCGCGGACAAGGCTGAGATCCGTGCGGCCCGCGAACTTGAGCTGGGCAAAACCGTCAGTCGCGCCGAACTCGGTTTCAAACACCTTCGCAAACGCTCTCACCCCGGCGCCGCCCGTCCGCAGGAGCGTGCCGTCGATATCAAACAACACCAGCCTGAACATGCGCGTGGAAAGTAGGCCGATCGCAGCACCGCGGCAACCTCCGGCTCAAGGATCACGTTGCCGTTTCGATCGTTCTAGGGGAATCGATACGGCGCCCGCACTACGCGCTCATCAGCTTGCAGCGACCACTGGGGCGGATGAAGCTTGACACACCACGAGCAACCCGGCAAGCTGGCCAGCAGCGTTGGCAGCTATGTAACCCGTGAAGATAACCAGGTCTGCCGTGGCGAACGCTCGCCGTAACTCAGTAAGTTCAAGCCTATGAAGACAATCAGCCTTGTGATTCCACTCTGTCTGTCTATCGCGATTCCGCTCTCTGCGGGCACGCTTGGTGTAGATGCACTGAGCGGCACGGTCGGGTACGGCGGAGGTGTTACCGAGGGATATGAATTCCAAGTGACGAACAGCGACGGAATCGTCGTGGACGGACTGGGATTCTGGGATGCTCAATCCGATGGCTTCGTCCTGGGTCAGACCTTTCCGGTTGGCTTGTGGGAGGCTGGTACTGGCACGTTGCTCTGCAGCACCGTCATCACCTCCAGCTCGACCTTAACCTCGTCGGCACATTCGGGGGGCGACTGGCGGATCAACGGCGTGACTCCGATTCATCTCCCGCCGGGATTATACCGGATGGGCGGACTGTTACCTGATGTGGGCGCCAATCCCACGATCTTCAGCGACGCTACCGTGCAACTGGCATCGGGAATCAATCTGCTCCGTTACCTCCGTCACATTGACGGGACGACGCTGGTGATGCCGGACATCCCCCCGCCGTATCCCGAGGCCACGTATGTGAGTGCGACCTTCACCTTCACTCCGGGACCTATGGTGACCAACGCCGCGACCTTTTTCTATTTCACCTGTTCGCCCACCGCCTGGGTCGGCGGCGGGCAGACCCTGACTTTAACCAATAATTTCTCCGCGACCCGGTACGGTAATCTGTTGTCGTTTTCGACCAGCGGATATGAACTGGAGATCATCGGAGCAGGTTCGTCATTGCCAACCGTTGGTTTTTATCCCGGGGCGTCCCGTTACCCGTTCAGTGGCTCGGGAGTGGGCATGGCGTTCACCTCACCCGGCCGGGGTGATAACACGCTCTCAGGCTGGTTCAATGTGCTGCAGGCTGACTACCAAACGAATGGGCAGGTCGCGGCCTTCGCCGTGGATTTTGTGCAATATGATGAAACCATCGTCACCAGGTGGAATCGTGGCAGCATCCGCTTTAACTCCATTATACCCGTGCCCGGCTCGCCGCCACCCATGCGTTTGAGCAAGCTCGCCCGCACCAACGGCGTGGTCCAGTTCACCCTGACCGGACCGCAGGATACGACCTGCGTCATTCAAACCTCATCGAACCTCGTGACCTGGGTGCCGCTCCTTACCAACACCATTTCCCCCGTAGGCTTGCTTAACATCTCCGACTCCAACACCGTGGCGCCGGGCTGCGGCTTCTACCGCGCCGTATCCGCCTCCGGCGGGACCACCAACAGCTCCAACGACCAGTTCGCCAACCGTTTCACGATTCCTTCCACCGGCGGCACCGTCACGGGCTCGAATGCGACCGCCACCAAAGAGTCGGGCGAACCGAATCACGGCAACGCGCCGGGAGGCAAATCCGTCTGGTGGACCTGGACCGCGCCGGCCGGCGGCCTGGTGACGATTAGCCTCGATGGGAGTTCTTTTGATACGACCCTGGGCGTCTATCAAGGTACCGGCGTCACCAGTCTGACTTCGGTGGCGCAGGATGATGAGGGCGGCGCGGGCTCTTGCAGCCGAGTCGTCTTCACTGCCACCACTGGAGCCACCTACCAGATCGCTGTGGATGGTTACTCCGGTGCCAGCGGCAACATCACTCTGAGGCTGAAGCAGGGCCTGCTCAACGATGCCTTTGCCGACCGCCTGCAACTGCTCGGCTCGGTTGACTATGTCATTGGCAGCAATGTCGGGGCGACGTGGGAGTCGAACGAACCCTATCACTGGGACAGCACGGGCATACATTCTGTCTGGTGGAAATGGCAGGCGCCTGCCTCCGGCATCGTAACCATCAGCACGGCCGGCAGTAATTTTGACACCATCATGGCCGCTTACACGGGCAGCTCGGTGACCACACTTTCATTGGTGGCCAACAACGACGATTACGGCGCCGCCACGACCAGCCAGATCACTTTCTTCGCCACGGCCGGAACCGTGTACCAAATTGCCGTGGATGGATACGACGTGGCCTCCGGGAACATCCGCCTGACGCTGCAGCAGTAGCCCCTTTCATTAACACCCAACTTCAGCTTTCAACTTCCACCCGGCCTCAGGGCGAGCAGATGCGGTAGAACCGAGCGCCGTAGCTGCTCCAGTCCGGGTCGCTGAAGTAGAACGTGTCAGCGCTAAGGGTGTTGGTCTTCAGGGGGAGCCAGCCCGAAGTTGCCAGGTTAGCGCGCCCTTCAACGACGACGGTCATCCCACCGGCCCAGGCAATGCTGAAGCCGAACTGGTTGGTGCGCACGCCAAAGCTGGTGCAATTGGCGAAGGACCTGTAATCAATGCTCCGGACACTATCGGGAATCGTGACGCTGGTCACAGTCGTGCGGCCACTGAACGCGTAAGAGGCGAACGTTCTGACAGGGAGGTCTGTGATCGTGCTGGGGATAGTCACCTCGCCGCCGGGGCCATTGTACCCGACGATGCTGATGGTGCCGTCGTTGGTCCACCAGGAGAAGTCCCGCTGAATCGAGGCCTGTAGCCAGCCGGGCGAGGTCTGACACGATTGCGGTGGAACGTCTGGCTGGTAGGGACGACTTCCACGTCGTCCCCATTCAGCCAACGGATCTATTTGGGACGACGTGGAAGTCGTCCCTACCAGCCCGACCGAGAGGAGGTGCGCCGAGGAGGCGCACGCACCACCGTCAGAGGGGCTCGCGGGAGATCGTCCTCCGCGAAAAACTTTGCCGTTTCTTTACCATTTGTTTACCGCAGAGCGGGTGGAGCGGCGCGCTCGGAGCGCCAAACCACCGGTAGCAAAGCACGCAGACTTTCAGGCTTTGGCGCCGAAACAATCGGTTCGATGACCGAGGATCAAGGTCGAGGTCACTTCGAGCTCGAAAGTTTGAACTTCGAACTACTCCCCCCGGCGCAGCAACCGTTGCAGGCCGTCGCCGCCTTGAGTCACACGCCTCAATCTCCGGGCCATCAGGACGGCGATGGCGCAGTAGGCGCTTACCAGGAGGAAGGTGACAAACATCGGCTTGCTTGACCAAAAGAGGTACAGCGACGCCGGCAGCAGCAGGAAGTAGAAAACCAGACTTAAAGAAGCCCGGGTGAGACTGCGTTGCTTGAGGCCGAGCCAAACGCCGGTCACCCCCATGGCGCACAAGCCCGAGAGAAACACGGTGTTTTGGGCCAGCAGCAGGCCAGCCAGGAGCCCAAAGGAACCGTCATTGTTGCGCGTCTTCAAGGCCAACGTCAGCAGCACAAGCAAATCCAAACCCAACATCGGCACCACGCCGCGCCGGAAGTGAACCTTCAGGAAATCATAAGCCGCTCGGACGATTTCTTTGAGCGTGATGGGAGTGGTTTGCAGGATTTCCAGGGCGCCTTGCCGGGTGATCTCGGCGAAGCTCTGGGGCGCGATCTTCGCCATGGCCAGCATCTGGACGAACCGGGCTGCTCCCATCATCCCTGCATAGAGCGGCACGAGGATGTCCGGGTCGGCAGTAAGCAGGGTCAGAAAGCTAATAAATCCCACGACCACCACGAAGCTGATCCCGACGGCCAGTGGCGAGGCCTGCCGCGCATCCCCGTAGCGCGCGAAGAGCCAGTAAGCCGGCGGAGTGTTCCCACAGCGCCTGGGCGGACTTTTGAGATGTCCGGTCGCGGGTTGCGCCGGTGGAGGAGGCCGCCCGGAACTCGGCGGCCCTTCGTCCGATGGCGCCGCCTGCCAGTTATTCGCCAACGCCGTTTTCGCGGCCGACCAAAGCATCAATCCGGCGATGAACGTGCCCCCGAGTGTCAGCCAGTAATAGACCCCCCATCTCCTCAGGAACATGCTCAGTACCAGGCTCGCCGGGCTGAGGAGGGGAACCAGGTTCAGCAGGAACAATTTCCGGAGCCCATGCGAGAAGGCTTCGTGCTCGCCCTGATTGCGGCAGGATTGCTCAAGGCCAACCATCAGCGAGAGCCACGCGGCCGCGAGGATGGCGAGCGCGCCTTGGGCAAACATCCGCCCGCTGACGCCGCCCAGCAGCACGCACAACCCCAGCACCGGCAGCGTCCCCAGGAACGCCCAGGCGTTACGCAGGGAGTGAGTGACCAACTTCGATACCAGGATCGTGTTCAGCTTCAAGCTGGCGAGAAACAGCAGGACCAATGTCCCCTGCCTTCGCTCACCGCTGATACAGTCGCCGGTTGAGCGCAGCCCATTGAGGCTGGCGACCAGGAACAGGATCACCGTCGAGCCAGCAAACAAGGAGAGACCATCGGTTCGGCCGACGCGAGCCTGACCTGTCGCCGCCATGATGACCAGTACGCTCACCGCGCCCAGCGCCGTCAGCAGCCGCAGCCAATAGGTCCAGGGTCGCCGTGAATAGGCCATCAGCTCCCGGGCCACTAAAGGCGGAATGTGCCATCGGCTTGCCACGCGCGCCGGTTTTTGGTTCATCGGAAGAAAACCCGAATACGGCACCGCAGCGTAAAACGGGTCTTCCCGGACGCAAGCCGATTGTAACGCGGTCCCCATATTCTGTCTGACACGATTGCGGCGGAACCCCTGGCTGGTAGGGACGACTTCCACGTCGTCCCCATTCAGCCAACGGATCTATTTTGGGACGACGTGGAAGTCGTCCCTACCAGCGGCGGCTGCCTCCTGGTCGCGGCGCTCGCGGTCGACCACGGCCGCTCGCGGGGTCAGTCCTGCTTATTTGCACAACCTGGCCCACTGGCCGGCAGACTCCGACAAGGGAAAACACGTTTTGGCCCGACAAATCTGGAGTCTCGAATTAACGAGTCAACGGATCGACGCTGCCCTGCGTCATTTCGGCTCGATAACCTTGAGACCCTTGACTTGTGAAAAACGCCGCTGGTTGAACGTGGCCAGTTCGCTGCCGCGTTCCAAAGCTGTCGCGGCCATAATGAGATCATAATATCCAATCATCCTGCCGGATGTTTCCAACTCCGCCCAAATCCGGGCGTGTTCGCAGGCCGTTTGCTCGGTGTAAGGAATGATTGGCAACGACGCCAGAATGGCTTCAACGGAGATCACGATGCCAGGCGGCGGCTTCATCTTCCGTCAGGTCAGTATGGGCCAGCGCGTCGGCCAGATCCCGGCCCAAACAGACCTTTTCGCTGTCCGGTACCAGGCGGGCGACGGGCGAGCCGTTTTTGAGCAAAACGAAGGTGACGTTTTGATAATGCGCGCGGTTGACGCAATCGGCAAAATTGCGCGCGGCTTCCGTCACGCTGATACTCGTCTTTCGCATACAATCAGATTGTCAGATTTCTCGCCTAAATCAATCCGCGTCGCCAAGGCCGCACCGAGTTGACACGAATTTCACGACGAGAATTTCTTTGCCGAATGAGTGAGTTGTGGCGGGGCTTTGTTCTGACCTCGACGCAACCACAGAAGGTCGGCGGGGACGTTCCTGCGGTCTGACCAGCCCCGGTGTGACCCTGCCCTAGGTCCACCTGGTCTGCCCCCCTCCGGCGCCATGTATTGCCAGATAAGCAGGCGGCCGAGCATCTCATTTGTCGTTGCTTGCGCGCTTGCGAAAGCGGCGCTGTCGAATCATGCCGTTCGCTAGTTCTCGAACCTCCGCCTTGGCCCGAGCGCTGACGAATGCGAGCGTTGCGCGAGCGGATTTTCGCTCCTCAGGCCGGTGGTCGGTCAGTGCCATTCGCCATCGTTCCTTGGCGAGGTTCAGGTCAATTCCGTCAAGAACTTGGTCCAACAGTCCCGGGAATTCGGCGACGAGTTCCAAGAGGCGCAACATACCACCACACAACGAGAGTTCGGTCACGCCTTTTGCGATATGGGCAATGTTCTGTTCCACAACTTTTCTGCCCGCTTTTTCATCAAGGCTCGCAATGCGCGCGATGGCGAGCGCATGCAAGAGCCACCCATGATGCAACGACAAATTAATTGTGCCGCCTTCGTTGAGAACGGCGACGGCAGTTTGAGGAGAGATGGTAGCGAGCAGAGGACTTAGTTCCTTGATCTCCCTTGCGTGTTTGAATAGCCAACCTGCAACAGGTTCGCCAGACTTCTGGTCTGTAACGAGTCGGGCGAGCAACAGGCCAAGTTCAGGCCCAGGTTTTCTGAAATGGCTCGAAACGACCTCATCAAGCTTTGCCCAGTCCATCGCTTCCACTATCGCGCGCCTCTTTTTGGAATGTGCGCGATCAACCCAGGCCAAAAGCCGCGCGTAATATTCCCAATCCCCATATCGACATGTTAGGATTCCTTTGATGACTTCGGAGGGGTTTAAACCATCAAATATCCCCTTGGAAATGTAGCGCTGGCGCTTGGTCGGTTTCATGTCCATGAACAGACCTTCACCGAGAAGCCAATGCGGTAAGTTTTGTAGCTCGCGGTAAGTCTTCAGCGAATTCCCGCCAATAGCTTGTGCCAATTTTGGCACAGCTCTTTCCAACAGTTCCAGTGCAAAATCAAAATCGTACCCAGCTAATCCCTCTATGTAATCTGGAAGTTCCTCACATTCGTTGGCTGCCAAGGCATCAACCGTGTGGCGAATCAAATCACGGGGCAGATTTGACGCCACTGCGGTGCGCCATGTGCCACTTCCCGCCACGCAGACTCGACTTGTGAAGTCGCCCCACACTCGCCCGCTCTCCGGCGATGCAGCGCCTATTTTCTCTGCGATCTGTTTCGGATCGAGGGCCTCCATCAGGTCACTGGCCGAGCGATGCGAGTTATTATGCAGATTATTAATTACGAGGCTGACCGCATATGCATTACTCACGTCCGCTTCAAGGATCCACGACCGAAGCAAGTGTGGGCTTCTTAACAGATGCGTCAAGGTCCCCGCACTCTGTCGGCCAAGCAACTGTTCAAGCACAAAGCATGCATCTCTAATCTCGAGTCGAGTCTTTGCCTCATAGCAACGCGAAATGAGCAGCGAGTCGATATCAGCAGTGGCGATTACCTCATAATGCGGCAGCCAAATGCAGCGAAGTAGCCAAGAAATTCCGCGTAGTGGAAAGGACAAATTTTTCAGCGTCAACTGAAGGATGGAGACAATGTCTGCATAACTCTGGTCTTTTCGCGTTTCGAGCGAAGCCTCGATGATTGAAGCGGCAGACCGCAAATGCAGGCACCGCACGATTTCTGTATTCAAGATTGACCGCTGTTTCGTAAGCAGAGCGAGAGAAGAATGCACCCACGATTCGTTCCTGCCGAATCGTTTTGCATCTCGAATCAAGTCCGAAACTGAAGAACCGGCATCAAGGGTTGCCAGTTGACGTGCTGCAATTAGCAGCAGCAACACGTCTGCTTGCTGAAAGTCCTGCGCTGCATCTAACGAGCTGCGCACCCGCCGGAAGCCGCCGCGCAACACATATGCAAACATCCAGGGAGTCTTCTCTTTCGATGCTTGCTCGATTCGCGTTTCAATCGGTGTATCGAGGAAACCATCGCCTACGTGACGATCGAATTCACGAACGATCGGCAGAACGGTGGCGCGCTTTGTTCGAAAAGTATCTGCTATTACCTCGACCGCCGCTTTTGTGGCTGCGCGGATAGCCTCTGGACGCCCGCTTGTCTCGTCGGTTGTGCCGAACACTACTTTGGTGTTTTTGCCCGCCGTTGCGCGAATTTCCGCGAGCAATTCCGCGGAAAATATCTGACTGTCGTCGACTACTGCGACCGTTTTCCAGGTCTGGGCTTTGAGGGTATCCAAGGCGCTCACCTGGTTAGTGTTTTTCGCGGCGTCTAGGCGCAGCACCTGCCAGCCTTGCCGATGAAATTCGTAAGCGAGCTGCCACACCGTAATTGATTTACCCGACCCAGACTCACCGGCAACTTCCACGAAATGCAAAAGCGAAAGCTTTTCCGAGGCTGAAACATAGTGGGGTAGTCGCGGACACGCTTGCACATCTCCGGCGCCGAGCCGTTCGCCAGCGACGGCGGCTTCTACACCTCTCTGCTGGTCGAAGATAACAGTCGACCACCCAGGAAAATAGGGTGTCTGCACCAATTCAGCCGCAAGCTGTTCCAATGCTTCTGCCGCTGTCGAAGTGATAGCGCCTTCGCCATTTGCAGAAGGACCAACTCGAAAAACCCTCCAGCAATTCGCCAATGGCCCGATGAGCCTGCGCACGACCGCCTCATCCTCCTCAGAGTAGCCAATAATGACCAAAACGCGGGGGCGAATATTTGCCAGATTGGTAACATGATCGAGAAGGATGACAGGAATCCTGCCGTCCTCGTTAGGCAACACCCATTCCTCATCCGGAGCGTTGCAGTCACCGTGCGGTTTCCAAAGGATGGTCCCTTGGCCATTAATGTCGAACCCGAATTGTCGGCGGAACCCGCATTCGAGCAAGGTATCCCAATTAAACGAGACCACCTCAACCACTTTACGCGTGTGCACCAAGCGTGCGAGAGCACTGTGCGCCGCAGAGGGAATAGCGGCTCGACTATTATTGAGCTCACAAAAACTCCGCTTGAAGCACCGGAGGGCAGTTTCGTCCTTTTTGATGTGACCCAGCGCTCGGTTGATTTTGACCGAATCGTCGCCAATTACCGTCTTTGCGTTTTCAACCGCGACTCCCAAATCGGCGCAGAGCGTCCTTAGCGCATTGGGGCTGGAATCTAACGCATGCCATACTAACGGCGAAAGGTGGCCGGCCAGTGGCATTCCCGCGGCAAACGACACGCCTGCTCCCATTACAACCACCGCATCCGCGACTCTGACTTCTTGTGCAACTGTACTGATTTTTTGGTTGGCCACGCGAAGAAATTGGCTCGTTGCCAGCATCATTGTGGAGAAATTGTGTCCCCACGTCGAGTCTGCTTTGTGGCGACCTCGCGCCTTTCCTGTACGAGTGGATTGCTTCGTCAGCAAGTGTACTCACTATCTACATCTCCGCCGGTCAACTTCGCAGGTCCCCTTGCTCCCGCAGTGTGAGAAAGATAGTTCCCCCCCGATCTATATCTCGTCATTCTCAATGAAGCATTTGCAGTGCGAGACCGATCCCCAGCATTCAGTCCCCGGTTCTTCTTCGCTTTGGCAAGCGATTTGGCGGCATCATTACACGACGGGTTGAGGCAAAGCGTGTTTACGCCCGCCAACGAGTACAAGAGCATTCTTAAAGGCACGCTTCATCGTCCGTGGGGCACTCCTTTCGGATCAGATTTTACGAATGCCATACAGGACATCTCGTTCACGGGACTATTCAAAGTGGGCAACTACCACGCTCGCCCAGTCACCCTTGAAACGTTCAACGAGAGTTGGAAGGAGATGTAGGATGCCAAACAAAATGTCGCGGGCTGCGGCGTCGGACCGTAGAAAAAGACGGTTATCTTTCATGCCGGTGTCAGTCCTCACTTTCATAACTCGCGGTGTTAACAGGTCTCCGCCTTGCGCGCTCCGACCTCTGCCAGCTATCCCCCGAGCTCCGCGCGCGAGCTACTTTTTGATGACCGCTGCCCAGTCGTGGGGCTCATCCTCAGGCGGGGTGATTACCGCGCTTCCTTGGGTGTCCGCGATCAATTGGGATGCGGGCTGGCGAACGCCAGTCACCGGGTCGAACCACTCGAGCCGGTAGGGCGTTCCCGCCCGGAGACCGTTGAGCGCGACCACCCGCGGTTCGAGCAAATAGATCAGGCGCAACTCGTCCCCGGCCCCGGCGCACAGCGGTGACACGAGTCCTGTGTTAAGGTTCACAGGATTTCCAGACAGGTTGCATTGAGGTTCTGGTCGAACAGCAGCTTCATGCAGCGGTCTGGAGGCGACGCTCACGGTCGGCAGCGTAGGCGAGACATGCCAGGATGTCCTCCTCCGTCAGCTCCGGGTAATCCGCGATGATGGTTTGGTGCGTCATACCGGCAGCAAGCCAGCCTAAAACGTCGGCCACCGCGATACGCATGCGGCGGATGCAGGGCCGCCCCCCGCGCTTACCGGGTTCCATGGTGATGATGGACTGGTAGTTCATGTGCTGGTCCTACTGTACCACTGCGCAGTCTTCAAGGACAGACCGATGTGACGGAGTTGACGGCGCGACCCTCTCCGCGCTCGAGCTACCTTTTGATGACCGCTGCCCAGTCGTGGGGCTCATCCTCAGGCGGGGTAACTACCGCGTTTCCCCGGGGGTCCGGAAGTAAATGGGCCTTGACAAGTCGCTTGCTTGGGTTTCTTGTTAGCTTGTCTAGCGAGTTGCAGCGAACTCGTGAGCGGCAGCTTCAGGCGAGCCAGGTTTCGTGGACAACCTGGTCAGATGGACTTGAAATGGCCATGGGAGGCAGATGAGGTCGGTTTGGGTGCTCAACCCAAACCCGGATGCCGGGGGAAACTGCGTGCGCCTGCGGCTTTCACGGCTCAAGATCCCGAGGCCTCAACTGCTTTTTTCCGCTTATGAAGACGCGCCTTTCCGTTGTGCGAATTGGACTCTGCTGGAGTTTGAATCGCAGGCGACAGCGTCCAGTGCTCGCCTGCGCCCGCTTCTCTCACCCGCTCGGGTTGGCCTGCGCGGCGTTGACCTTCGGCCTGGGTGCCGGGTCCGTTGCTCAAACCACCCCCACCTCAGTGCTGACCGAGCCTTCCGAGCCGGCGTTGCGTCAGGCCATGACGAACGGGGGTTGGATCGTCATCGCCTGCGACGGGACCTTCGCCCTCTCCGGGACCATCAATGTCGCCACCAACACAGTGCTTGACGGCACGGGGCACTCGGTGACCCTGCGCGGGGGCAGCTACGTGCAGGTGCTTTCGGTTTCGCCGGAGGTGACGCTGACTTTGTCCAATCTGACAATCCAAGGCGGCTGGGCCTTCTCTGGGGGAGGCGTTTTGAATAATGGCACGCTAAACGTTGTCGCTTGCGTCTTTTCTGAGAATACGGCGCAAGGCCAGATGGGTTTGATGTACACGGGAGGACCGGGGGGCAATGGGAATGGCGGCGCCATCTGCAACTTTGGCCGGTTGAACGTGAACGCTTGCACTTTCGTGAACAACCGGGCGATGGGCGGCGTGGGTGGCAGCGGGACGCACGGGCAAATGCCGGGCCCGTTTGATCCGCCACCGTTACCCGGCGCTTTGGACGGCGGGCCCGGCGGCCCTGGTGGCGCGGGCAACGGCGGCGCAATTTTCAGCGCAGGAACGGCGGCTATCGTCAACAGCACTTTTGTCGGCAATTCCGGCTCGGGCGGCATGGGTGGTCCCGGTGGGGGTGCCGGCAACTACGCCGTGTTTGACCCGTATTCGGGCCAGTTCCACATCGTCTACGGCTCTCCCGGGCCCCAGGGTATTGCGGGCCCTGCGGTCGCCGCCATTTCTGGCGATTGCGCGCTGACCAATTGCACGCTGGTCCAGAATGTCGTCTTCGGGGGCGGTCCTGCGCTTGCCGGCCCCGCGCTCGTCAACACGCTCCTGGCTGCCAATACGCCCGAGGCGGTCTTCACCGACGCCGGCCACAACCTGGTCCTGGCCGAAACCAACGACATGGTTGGACCACTGAACAACAACGGCGGGCCGACGCCGACTATGGCCCTGCTACCCGGCAGCCCGGCGATTGGCGCCGCAGACAGCACCTCCGCCCCGCCGGCTGACCAACGGGGGTTTCCGCGGCGGGTGGGCACCGCGGTTGATATCGGTGCTTATCAGTATCTGGCCGGCCCGGTCCTGGCGGTGAGCCGCTCGCGTCCAGACGGTCTGACATTCCGCATCTACGCCACGCCGGGGGACTCTGTTCGCCTCCTGACGAGCACCGACCTTACCCACTGGACGGTCATTAGCACCAACGAGATCCCCGGGGATGGAATCAGCAGTCTGCCTCTGGTCCCCATCGCAGGGCCAAACGCTTTCTTCCGCCTGGCCTCACCTTAGTCGCGTGTGCCGCCGGAAGCTTCAACGCCTCGGTGCCTTAGATTGCGTCAGGCTGCGGGACGGAAGCTTGCCCTCACCTGTCGGTATAGCTTTCACAGCGCGTATGCATGAAGCCTCAGAAGGGGGCGGGGACGGCCTCGTCCCTGCGTTGGTTGAAATGATAGCAGCTCCAGATGGGGACGAGGCCGTCCCCACCCCTTTCATGCAGACGCGCTGCGCGCACCGGGAGTGGGTTTGAGATAACTTGACGCAGCCGGCATTTTTGGGTAAAAGACAGAGCGTCGGAAGAGGCTGCGTTGAGCCGGCGCGCGGCCGGCGGGCAGGTCAGGGTTTGAGAGTGAGTAGCGATAGCTGACATCCGCAGACGGGGTTGGCCCCATC
>DATDCV010000739.1:0-3487 GCA_036524155.1 Verrucomicrobiia bacterium | reverse complement strand
GAGTTTGCCATCGTTGTTGTAGTCGGCCCACGCCACGGCTCCGAGATAGCAATTTGGAAAAGGATGAGAGACCGAGCTGAACACGCCATTCCCGTCGTTGTGGTATAGCCTGGTGATAGCGACTCCGTTCTGGCTGGCGCTGGTGATGCCTGTCACCAGCAGGTCGAGCCGGCCATCTCCATCATAGTCGCCCCACGCGACATTGCCGGCGAACACCGCTGCGAAGCTGCCGCTAACGGGACTGAAATTGGTTCCGTTGTTGCGGTAAATGACCACGGCTGGAATTCCGGCACTGGTGAGCCCGGACAGCGCCAGGTCAAGGCGCCCGTCATTGTCGAAGTCGCCCCAGGCGGCTGACGCGCGAGAAAAGCCGGGGAGGAAAATGCCGCTGTCGACAAATCCTGCTCCCGTGTTCCTGAAGAGGGTTGTGGTGGGCGTATCACGTCTCCCCATGCCCGCCACGAGCACGTCCAGCCGCCCGTCCCCGTCGTAATCTCCCCAAACCACGCACGGCTCAGGATACGCCGGCAAACCGGATGCGATCTCCGTAAACTGCTGGCCGAGGGCAGCCACCGCCGAAATGACGGGCCATAGAAAACCCAGAAGCCTGCCGGGGATCATCATCGCCGGTTTTTTGCCGCTCATGTAAGTTAGGAAACTGCCACAGTGCTATGATGCGCCAGGAAGTAGCAAAGTTCCCCGAATTCAGGTGTCCCCTGCGCAGACGAATCGCTGCACGGTGAAAGGCATGAAGGAAAGAATGGACCGGCTTCGAGACGCTGGCCGGGCGCCCGAACCCGCCTCCCAGGCAGCCCAAGGCGTTTACGTCGGAAGCCTACTCAAACACCAGCTTTGCCGAGGCAATGTCAGCCCAAACGTCAGCCGCAGAGCTTGCACTGCCGCCGGCGGGGCGGAAGGAAATCTGGAAATGCTCAACTGTCTCCAACCGCGGCTTGTCGCCGGGCCCGCCACGGCCGTTGGCCGGCGTCAGCCAGTAATTCCAGCGCCCGGGAAACCCCAACGGCAGTTTCACCCCGCGGGCCGGCTTGAAATCCCGGATCGCCAGGACCTGCTCCTGCCAGTTTGTCGAGAGTGTCACGGGCGTGCTCCAGGAGGTGCCATCCGCCTCAACAAGCGTGAGGTAGATCTGTCGCCCTTCCTCGCTGCTGCGAGCCTTTACCCGCAGCTCCTTTCCCGCGCCGGCATTCCTGCCCCGGTCCCGGATCCGCGCCTTGACCCCGAGGGACGCCGTGTAGTCGTCCAGAGAGCGGTCGTAGTTCAGCGGGAAGAACAGCCGCAACGCAGCGGGCTCGCTGCCGGCCGCGTTGCGCTGCTGGAAGATGCCGTGGCGCACGCCGTCGCCAATACGGCTGAAGACGAGCTGCCGCAGGTCGGTATCGGCGTCAAAAAGCGTGAGCGGGTCCGCGGGGGAGACCAATCGTGCGGTCAGCAGATTCTCGGTCTCCGTCGGGAACCGGGCTTCGCCGGCCGCCATCTTCGCGACGATATAAAATTCGATGTTGGTGGTTGCCACGGCGCCGAAGGGAACAGTGGCTTCCCAGCGATACCCGCGCGTCGCAGCCATGCTGAAGCTCTCAAACACCGTGCTGCCGCCGGCGCGAACGTGGAGCGTGACTGATTTCGGCGGTGCCGAGTCAATCACGTCCGCCCCGACAATCAGCGGTTGGTCCCTGCAATAGCTCGCTTGAGCCCGCGGCAGGATTTGCGCGGGCAGGCCGGCCGGTTGCGGGCAGACGAATTCCCGCAGCCCGATGCCGCGGACGCGCTGCGGCAGTCCTTCGGTGTCTCGGAGGCTGTCCTTCGCCAGGAGGTAAACACCGGGATTGGGCGTGAAGCTGCCCCGACGCGCTGCCCCGGCGAAACTGTTGCCGGCGTTCAACCCGCAAATCGCGAATACATCGCCGAGATCGGGCAAACGCACGGTCATCGGCCATGAACGTCCAACCAGCCGGGAGGAAACGGTCCTGTAATTCAAGCGTTGCGCGAAAGGGTCTTGCACGATCACTGCGTCGGGATAGACCTCCAGCCGCCAGACTCCCTGGCCAAGCTTGTCGAGAAAGTAGATGCCGCAGCCATCGTAATCCACTACCGGCGAGCTGCCCAGCCCAACGATGTGTTGGAGCGCGGCGGGTTTCGGCGGCTGAGTCCGCGTGTCATTCGCGTAGTAGAACTTTTCGTCCGTGACCAGCTCGCTGGTATCCTCTTCGTAGCTGACGCGGAAAGGCCCGAAGCGGCGGTTGTCCGGATAATCGCCGTAACGCGAGTATCGGGGCAGCGCGCGCATCGCCTCGGCGGCAATGATGGCGCTCACGGCCTTGCGTGGGGAATGCACGAGATTCAGAAAATGGGTCTGCCAGCCGAGGTTGTACGGAGCGGTATCGAGCATGTCATAGGAGAACATCGCGGCAAACTGCGCGCCGGCGCCGCGAAACGCCCGGACCATCGCCGGGTACATGTAGCCGGAATTCATGTCGGGCGAGTCGAACTCATAAACCAGTTTCGGCATGGACCGCAGATCAGCTCGCAGCATGGGTGGGTATTCGTCGACGGTGCGCAGGTAGTTTTCGGTGAGCATGCGGTTCAGGTTCAGGCCGGTCGGGTACCACGCGAAGGTCACGCCCTGCGCCCGCGACGCCTTGATGGCGGGCAGGATGGCAAAATCCTGGCTGACGTTGTGGAACAGGATCTTCTCGCACCCCGCGCTCCGGACGACAGCGGCCACCGTGTTAATGTAGGCCGTCACGCCCGCCCGGTCCCGGCCGCGATGAATCGGTTCGTTGATCATCTCCACGAAGAGGACGTTCGGCTCGTCTTTGAGCGCGACACCCGTGTGCGGGTTCACGTGCCGGAGAATTTGCCAGACGTAATTCGATTGAGCGGCAATCGCGCCCGGATTCACGCACAGTTCGCCACGGTCGTAAAACTTCGAAAAGCCCGGGTAACCGTCCGTGGCTTTGCCCTCCGGCCACCAGGCGGCATGAGTGGTGATGGGTGTAAACAGGATGTAAATGCCGCGCTGCCTGGCCTGGGCAAGCGCGTAGTCCATCACCTCGAGGTGGTCGTTCACGATCAGGTTCCCCTGTTTGTCGCAATTCTCCCAATCACCCCAAAGACACAGCCGCAGGCCGTCCCAGCCCATGCGGGCGAAATGGGCCATATCCGCCTCGACCAGTTTCTTCCGGTCGGCGTGGACGTAGCCCGCCGCACGGTAGTCGCAGGCTGAAGGCAGGCAATAGTTCGCGCCGAACAGCGCGACTTCCTGTTTGTCAGCGGCCCAGCGAACAACGCCCTCGTCATCGAGATAGACGAGTTCCGCGGCAGGACACCCGGCAGCCAGGATGCTCAATAAGACAGCCAGGAGTGCCCGGTTCCAAGGCACAGCGTTCATCGAGCAGCCTCCGAAATGGCCATCGGGAGGTAACTTGCGCCTGGCAGCGCGGCAGAATGGATTCGCAATTGCGGGAGC
>DATDCV010000738.1:0-12354 GCA_036524155.1 Verrucomicrobiia bacterium | reverse complement strand
GTTTGGCGGTCGCGGCCAGCAGTGTTCCCGCCGGTTTATCACTCGGGATCAGCGGGGGCAGCTTCGCCGCCAGCTCGGGATCAATCGCCGCCACCACCGCGCGCGACCACTTGCGTTTGCGCACGTCCAACAGCGCGGTGCCGCTGGCGTCGCCATACTCCATCACTTTGTCGCCCGTCAGCCAGTAATTCAGGTAATCGTGCGGCAGCAGCACCGTCGCCAGCCGCCGGTAATTGTCGGGTTCGTTCTTTTTCAGCCAGAGAATCTTCGAGGCAGTGAAGCCGGGCAGGACGGCGTTGCCCAGCGCCTGGATCGTCTTCTTGAGGCCGCCGAGCTTCCCCATGATCTCGTCGCATTCCGCCGCCGTCGACGTGTCGCACCAGAGCTTGGCCGGGCGAATGACCTCCCCGGCTGCGTCAAGTGGCACGAAGCCGTGCTGCTGGCCGCTGACACCGATGGCTTTGACCTCCGAGGCGACGGCTTTAGCCTGGCGCAAGGCCCGGCGGATGCCGCTGGCGGTGGCATCGCGCCACGTGTGCGGGTGTTGCTCCTTGGCCCCCGGCGGCAGGCCCGGCAGCAAGTCATACTCCTGCGCCGCCGAGGCCAGCACTTTGCCGTCGCGGGCGTCCACGACCAGCACTTTGGTCGATTGGGTGCCGCTATCTATGCCGATCACCAGCGTTCTCATAGACCCTTCTATTTCTTCTTAAACAGATCCCCGATGCCCTTGGTCGCCTTGTCCACCGCCCCGCCGGCATCCTTTTGCAGTCCCTTGGTCAACTCGCCCGCTTGTTTGCCCAGATCTGTCACCGCCCCGCTGGCGGCCTGCACCGCGCTCTTTTCGATCGCCTGCAGCACGCGCTTGGTTAGTTCCGCCGCCGTAATCCCGTCGGGCCCCTTGCCCAAATCCGTCAGGCGAATCTCGGGCAGCGGCACCGTCGCCGACTTGCCGCCAAGGGCAGTAACGCTGACGTGGATTTTGCCGCCGCTGATGACGAAGTTATCAACCTGCAGTTTCTTGGAGGCTTTCTTTTCGGTCTCCGGTTTGGCTTGCCCGCCGCTGCCGCCGCTGGCTTCCTCCAGATTCGCCAGGATCTTGCTCAGGTTGTTGCCTTTGAGGTCGGTCTCATACGTGATCTCCGGCCCCTGCACATTGATGTTCTTGATCACCACTTTGTCCGAGAAGACCGAGCGGGGCTCGAGTGCCAACTCAGCCAGCCCGACCTGGATCGCCGAAGGCGTCTTGTAACCTTCAGGGTTGCCGACAACCAGGCCCTTCATTTTGCCGGACCCGGATAGCAGCGACAGGCTCACCCCATCCAGCTTCACGGACACTTTGGTCAGCATCGGCCCGACCGTTTCGACCCCTTTCTTGATACCGCTGTCCAGGAACAGTCCCACCGCCACAACTGCCAGCACTACCAACACTACTACCAGCACCACGATTCGGATTAGCCACTTTTTCATAACTGTACTCCGGCGTTAATTGTTGAACTGCCGCCGTTATATACCCCTTTAGGCGCCTAATGAAAGCCCCTTCTTGTGCCGGCGGCTATTTGGTGTCACCGCCGGGATGCTTCAACTCGGCCTTCAGGGCCGGCCAGAAAGCGCGGGTGTAAACCACCATGGAGATGACGTTGATGAGCGTGCTGATAAGCACCAGCGCATAAACGACGGCGAGGGGAAACTGGAGGGGGACACTGGCCGGGGCCTGCAGGTAGAAATAGACCACGCAGATGGTAGGGAATGAAATGAGGGTGCGGGCCTTGCCCGACCAGTTGGCTTTGGCGCTGAGGCCGTGCACGGCGCCGAGCGAACGAAGGAAGGAGACCCACTGGTCGCGGAACAGGAAGATGACGGTCAGGAGTAACAACACGCGCGCGAGTGCCGGCTGCCCGGTCCGCTGAGCCACAAAGACGAGGGTCGGCAGCGTGACGAGATAATACACTTTGTCCACCATCGGGTCGGCGTAGCTGCCGAACCGGGAGGTGACGCGCAGCCGGCGGGCGAAATAGCCGTCAAACAGGTCCGTCAACGCGGCCAGGATCATCGCGCAGAAGGCGCTCCAAAAAGTGCGCGGCGACGGCGGCTGGCTGGAGAACACCGCCAGCCCGAGGAACAGCAGGATCAGCGGTACCCTGACGAGCGTGAGGGTCTGAACAAAGGCGAACTTCAGGATGCGCGAAGGTTCCATTCGTTGGGCCGCCGCGGCGGCCCGGGTGAGATTGTATGATGGCGGTTTGGGGAAGCCACGGTAAATGTTAAAAGCGGCGTAGCCTTAGTCATTTGCGGAGGCCGGCCGTTGCGGCGTGGTCGGCGAGCGGACTTCAGTCCGCAGCAATGATCGACCGACCATCGCGTCTGGAACGCGGATGCTCCCTGCGAACGGTAGTTGCTGCTGACTGAAGTCCGCACGCCGAACAACGCCATGGGATGGAACCGGTGGGTACGACCTCGCCGGACAAACTATATGAACGCCATCCGGGCGCTGTCACGTGTGCAAACAATGTTCGTCCGGCGGCGGCGGTTACGGTAAGCTCAGCCCGCATGCCAACCCATTCCAACTTTGGTGAGCAGTTTCATATGTATTGGCATTGGGGTGTGGCAGTGGTGGCAGTGGTGCTGTCGCTGCTCGCTTCGGGACACGCGATTCTCCGCAAACGCGACCCGCGGGCGGCGATCGCGTGGATGGGGCTGGCCTGGCTGGTGCCGATCGGGGGGGCGGTGCTGTACTTTTTGTTCGGCGTGAACCGGCTGCGCCGGCAGGCGGCGCTGCTGCGGCGCGGCCTGCAACGGCATGAGGTCCCGGCCAGCGCCGGCTGTGTGCCGGAGGAATTACACCGCCACCTGCCCGGTCACACGGGCCACCTCTACATGCTGGCGCGGGTGGTCGCCGGCTTCGTGCAACGGCCGCTGCTGCCGGGCAACCGCGTCGAGTTGCTGGTCGATGGCGATGAAGCCTACCCCGCGATGCTCGAGTCAATTCGGCGGGCACGCAAAACGGTTGCCTTCCAGATTTACATATTCGACCGGGATGAAATCGGCTTGGAATTCGCGCGGGAGCTGGGCGCGGCGGCGCGGCGGGGGGTGGCGGTGCGGGTGTTGATCGACGCGGCGGGAACGCGGTACTCGTTTCCGAGCATTCGGGCGGCGCTGAAACGGGAGGGGGCTAACCACGCGTTGTTCCTGCCGGTGTTCCCGCTCTGGCGGATGTTCGCGATGAACCTGCGCACACACCGTAAAATCATGGTGGTGGACGGCCGCGAGGGCTACACCGGCAGCATTAATATTCGTGCCGGGCACTGCCTGAAGCGCCGGCCGCGGGATCCGGTCCAGGACATTCATTTCCGAGTCACAGGTCCGGTGGTGGCCCAGATGCAGGAAGCGTTTGCGGACGACTGGCTGTTTACGACGGGCGAGTCGTTGCGCGGGGAGGACTGGTTCCCGCCGTTGGCAAGCGCCGGCCCGGTGCTGGCACGAGGAATCCCGGACGGTCCCGACGAGGATTTCGAGAAGCTGCGCTGGACGCTGCTGGGGGCGCTGGCGACGGCGCGCCATTCGGTTCATATCGTGACGCCTTATTTCCTGCCGGACCAGGCGCTCGTCTCGGCGCTGACGCTGGCGGCGATGCGCGGCGTGCAGGTGGATATTCTGCTGCCTTCGCAAAATAATCTGCCGTTGATGCACTGGGCCTCGCGGGCGATGTGGTGGCAGGTGCTCGAACACGGCTGCCGGATTTGGTTGACCGCGCCGCCTTTCGACCACTCGAAGCTGATGATCGTCGATGGCTGCTGGGTGCTGCTTGGGTCCGCCAATTGGGACCCGCGGAGCCTCCGGTTGAACTTTGAATACAACTTGGAATGTTATGACGTCGAGCTGGCGGCCCGCTCGGAACGCCTCGTCGCCGCCAGGAAAGGAACGGCTCATGAAGTCACCCTCGCCGAGGCGGACCAGCGCACGTTCCCGTGCCGCTTGCGCGACGGCATCGCGCGCCTGCTCATGCCGTACCTTTAGCCCGCGTCAGATGACGGCGAGGTTTTTCAGTCCCTCCCGGAATAACAGCAGCGCGAAGCCCACGAGCAGCGCCGCCAGCACGCGCATCACCACCCGATAGGACGGCCCGGCCAGGAAGTCGCGTGACCGCGCGGCCAGCAGTGCAACCAGAATCTTGGAACCAACCAGCGATAGGTAAAAACCAATGAGAAAGGCGGCGGCGGTCAGCCGGCTTTGCGCCATCGCTTTGGCCAGGATCGCCGCGCCAACGGTCAGCCAAAACAGCCACGGGTGCGGGCTGAGCAGGTTTGTCAGGATGCCTTTGAGCCAAGACCTGGGCGGTTCAGCCGGGTCGTTCGAGCGCGCGCGCGCCGGCCGAAAACTATCCCAGGCCAGGTACAGGACAAAGGCGCCGCCGGCGAACGACACGATGGCGAGCCAGGGCCGAAGTTCCGCCAACCGGGTGGCGAACCACAACGTCAGCGCGATGATGGGCGCGTCGGTGACCAGCGGACTGAGGGCGATCTTGCACCCCTCGCGCGGGCCGTGCCGGAGCGTTTGCGCCAGCACCAGCGCCAGCAGCGGCCCGGGCGAAAGGCCCGCGGACAAACCAAGCAGAGCGCCGGAGGCCAGGGCGGTTATCATCGGGCGAATGCTAAATCGAACCGGGTGCCCGCTTCAACTTCCGGCGACGTCTTCAGGTGCTCTCCATCGAGTGCATCGATGGGGCTGCAAATTCTTTCGATTAACACCTCCCGCCTTCAAGGGAATAGAGTGAGAGCCATGAAAACAAACCACTTCGCTCGCATCATCAGGAGAATCCGGGTCGCGGCAGTTTGTCTGGGACTTGTCGCGTTGACCGTCGGCTCGTTTACTCTGGGTGGATCTTTGGCTGCACGATTCGGGCAGATGACCGCTTCACCCAGCGCCGGCCAGCAGCCGCCTAATGTCAGCCTGGCCGATGTGATGTCGACTCTGAGTTAAGCGTGAACTTGTCCCGGCGCGCGGACTTCAGTCCGCAGCAACAGCCGTCAACGAGGGGCACTTGAGCATCCGGAACGCGGCAGACTGTCGGGCATTGCTGCGGACTGAAGTCCGCGCGCCGACTGCCAGGGCATCGTCCCCAATCATGTGCTGCGGCGCAAGGAGGCTCTCCCATCACTCCACTACTCCATTACCCCAGCCGTCTGGCACCCCATCGCTCCATTGTTTCACCGTCCCACCACCCCGTTTATTCCGCGGGTGTGCATTCAAACGCACAGGGGTGTGCAGCAAGACGCACAGTTGGAGTTTCCAGAGGTCCGGGGTAAATAAGAGCCTGCAAACGGTCACAGTTTGGTTGTGGTTGGTTTGTGAAGTTGGGGCCGGTGGCAGTAAATAACGCCGTGCAACCGGGAATTGGCGTCACCGGCCCCTTCTTCGCTTTCAGGGCTTGCCTCGCTGGTGCTTCAGCAGCCACTCATAGAGTTCGGGGTTGTTATACGTTTCCGTCCACGCATCGTGCCCCGCTTCCGGATACACCGTCAGCTTCACATCCGTGACCCCGGCCTTCTTCAGGAAATTCACCATGCGTTCGGATTCCTCGGGTGGCACGACCGGGTCTTTGGCGCCGTGAAAGGCCCAGACGCCGAGGCTCTTCAGCGCCCCGGCTCTTTCGCCGCCCGCCAGCAATACTTTGATCAGCTCCCCGCCACCGCAGATGGGCACTATCGCCGCAAACCGCTCCGGGTGCGCCAGCCCAAGATCCCACGTCCCGTAACCCCCCATGCTCAATCCCGTCAGGTAAACACGGTTGGTGTCAACCGCGTATTCCCGCGTCACCTCGTCCAGCAACGCCAGCAAGGTTTCCTCCGACCAAATCTGCCCCTCCGGGCATTGCGGCGAGACGACAATGAACGGGAATTCAGGGTGCGCCGCGACGTGCTTGGGCGGGCCGTGCACCGCCACCTTCCAGATGTCCGCCCCGCGCTCTCCCGCGCCATGGAGGAAGAGCAGCAACGGCCAGCGCTTACCCTGGGCCGCCTGGTATTCCTTCGGCAGGAACAGCAGGTAGTTGGCTTCTATTTTTTCGGTTCGCTGCACCTTGAGGCTCTTTGGGGTTTGCATCGGGGTATTGGGTGAATAAGCCGGGTCGGCCAGCGCGCTGGAGCGGAAACCCAGCGCCGCCAGCGCCACGCAGATCGTTAGCATCTTTCGCATATTTACATCAGCTTGAGCTTCGGCAGATCCTGCGAGTCAACCAGGCCCACAGGTTCCGCCTTCGAGTTGACGACGACCAGGTCGTCGATGTTCCGTTCGTTGAAGACCTTCACCGCCTCGGCCGCCAGCGCTTCTTCGCGGATGTGAATCGGGTTCCGCGTCATGACGGACGTGAGTTGCCGCACCAGCAGGTTCTCATCCTCGGCGATGTGCCGGCGAAAATCGCCATCCGTAAACACGCCGACCAGGCGGCCGCGCGTGTTGACCACACTCAGACAGCCCGATTTCGCCTCGGTCATCAGTAACAGCCCTTCTTTCACCGTGCGATCTTCCGACGCGACCGCGTTGCGCTGGCCCGCGCGCATAATGTCGCGGACCCGCAACAGCATCGCCCGCCCAATCGCGCCCGACGGATGGAGCCGCGCGAAATCGCGCTGCTTGAAACCGCGGGCTTGCAGGATGGCCATTGCCAGGGCGTCGCCCAGCACCAGCATTGCGGTTGTGCTGGCGGTCGGCGCCAAATTAAAGGGACAAGCCTCTTTGGGGACCCGGACGTTGAGCACCACATCGCAGTGCCGCGCCAGGGAGGATTTGGGCGCGCCCGTCACTGCCACGATCTTAACCGGAAACCGCTTCAGTGCCGGCAGCAACTTCAGCAGTTCCTCCGATTCTCCCGAATAACTGAGCGCCAAAATGACGTCGCCGTCGTTGACGATCCCCAGGTCACCGTGCAGCGCGTCGACGCTGTTCAACACCACGCTCGTCGAGCCGGTGCTGGTCAGGGTCGCTGAAATCTTGTGCCCGATATTGCCTGATTTCCCGATGCCAACGAGGACAACCTTCCCCCGCCGCTCCAGGGCTTCGACAATCAATTCCACCGCGGCGCTGAACGCTCCGTCGAGGTTGCCGCGCGCGGCGCGGATGCCCGCCAGCTCGATGTCGAACACTCTCCGCGCATTGGCCAGATGATTCACCGGTTCAGGATGAGGAGAAAGCCCCGCCCGGGTCAAGCGCGAGCCCGGAGCGCCGACATGTTGTCGGCTTATGCAGTCCGGACGGTGTAAGCCGAGTGCAACTCGGCGCTCCGGGCTGTCGGGGGGCAGCACCGAGATTCTTGGATTTCCCGTCGTGGCCTTCCCTTCACTCCGTATTCGGGTAGGACCCCAGCACCTTCACCAGGTTGCAGTGCTGGGTCAACACCTGCAGCGCATTGGAAATTTTCCGGTCCTGCACGTGGCCGTCGACGTCGATGAAGAACAAATACTCCCACGCCTTGCGCTTGCTCGGACGCGACTCGATCTTGGACATATTGATGCGGTACTTCCGAAAAGCAGCCAGCGTGCTGTGGAGAGCGCCAACTTTATGCGCGACGCTAATGAGGATGCTGGTCCGATCGCTACCCGTTCTGGGGGTGAACTGCCGGCCGAGGACGAGGAACCGCGTCGCGTTGTAGGCGTTGTCCTGGATGTCGTATTCCAGCACCTCGAGCCGGTACTTCTCCGCCGCCAGGATGCCGGCGATCGCCGCCGAGTTCCGCTCCTTCGCCGCCAGCTCGGCCGAGCGCGCGTTGGAGGAAGTCTCCAGGATCTCGACCCGCGGCAGATGATTCTGCAGCCACACCCGGCATTGACCCAGCGCCTGGGGATGGGCGTACAGCTTCGAGATTTGCGGCCGGGCGAAGTTGCTCAGCAGGCAATGCTGCACCGGCAGGACGATCTGCGCCACAATCCGCAGGTCACTGTCCACAAACATGTCCAGCGTGTGCGTCACCACCCCTTCGGTCGAGTTCTCGACGGGCACGACTCCATATTCGGCCCGGTTCTTAACCACCTCGGTAAACACGTCCGCGATGGTCTTCTGCGCCGAATACCGCAGGCTCGAGCCAAACCTCCGAATCGCCGCCTGGTGCGTGAACGTCGCCTCCGGACCCAGGTACGCCACCTGCATCGATTTCTCGAGCGACAGCGCGCTCGACATGACCTCGCGATAGACTGCGTGGAGCGACTCGTTGGTCATCGGCCCGGCGTTCAAGCGCGACAATCGCTTCAGCACGGCTCGCTCGCGGTGCGGAGCGTAGATCTCCTCCCCGGCTTTGCGTTTGATTTCGCCGATCGCCAGTACGTGCGCCGTCCGCTCGTTCAAAAGCCTGACGATCTGCGCGTCCAGCTTGTCAATTACCTTCCGATGGTCCGGGATGTTCATTCGGTAAATTCAATTGCTCGGGGGGAGCCGTCGCCAGGCCCGGATCAGCCGTCGCCAGGCTCTCCGGCCGCTGCACCGGGATCCGGCGCAACTCATCCGCCGCCGGCAGATCCTCGAGGTTGCGCAAGCCGAAATACTCGAGGAAAACCGCGGTGGTCCCGTAAGTCATCGGCCGCCCGACGAGTTCCGCCCTGCCTAATTGCTCAATCAACCCCCGTTCCAACAAAGTCTGCATCACCCCGTCCACCGCCACGCCTCTCACCTGCTCGACTTCCGCCCGCGTAATCGGCTGCCGATACGCGATGATCGCCAGCGTCTCCAGCGCCGGCTGCGACAGCCGCGGCGGCCGGGCCCGGTGCCCTACCAGCGCCTTCAACCACGCCGCGTATTCCGGCTGCGTGACGAACTGCCACGCCCCCGCCACGCACACCAAACGATAGCTCCGCTGCGCCGCCTCGTGCTCCCGCGCCAGTTCCTCCAGCGCCGCCGTCAGTTGCTCCTCTTTCACCCTTTTCAGGCCGCGGACCGTTTCATTACCTTCCGCATGCTCCACCGCCCCGGCGAACACGTCCCGCAGTTCCTTCAAACTAAGCGGCTTTTGCGCCGAGAAAAGGATCGCTTCCAATATGAACTTCAATTCCATGCTACGCGGTTTGCTGATTGCTGTTTGGTGCGGGTGCCGAGGAGATCGCCGCCGACTCGACTGCGCCGCCGGGCACTCCCTCCCCTGCCTGGGCCTCTCCGGACGCGCCCCCGCCGCTGTCCGGACCCGCCGGCTCCTGTTCCGCGACCGGCTCGGGCGGCGTGGGCACCGGCGCACTCGCCGCCACAGGCGCTGCCCGGCAAATCTCGATTTCGCCAAAAGGCTGTTCCTGGACCGCCGCGATCTGTTTCAGCCGGATCAGCTCCAGCAGCGCCAGAAAAGTCACTACTACCTCGGTCCGGCTGGTCACCCCTTCGAACAACTCAGAGAACTTCAGCCGCTGCCGCTCGTTCAGCGCCCGCATCAAATGCTCGATCTTCTCGCTGACGCTCCACTTATCCTCGAAAATATCACGCTGATCCCCCCGCTGCCCGAACCGGGCCAGCACGAGGTTCACCGCATTCAACAAATCAAAAATCGATGCCTCAGCTCGCGCCGGACCTTCCGCTTCAAACTCCAGCTTTCCCGGCACCCGCGGGAACACGCTCTCCTGGCGCGCTTCCAGCACTCCCAACTGCCCGGCCGCGTCCTTGAATTTCTTATATTCCACCAACTGCCGGATCAGCTCCCAGCGCGGGTCTTCGCCGTCGTCCTCCCCGTCGGTCTCCACCTGCTGATCCACCGGCAGCAACTCGCGGCTCTTGATGTACATCAGCGTCGCCGCCATCACCAGGAACTCCCCCGCAATTTCCAGGTCCAGCAGCCGCATCGTGTCGATGTACTCGATGAATTGCGTCGCCAGCCGCGTCAGGTTGACTTCGTAAATATCGACCTCCTCCTTCTTTATCAGGTAAAGAAGCAGGTCCAGGGGGCCCTCGAAAATCTCGAATTTTACTTTGTAATCGGACATTGCCCGCCGGCTTCCCTCTCGCCGGAACTGTCGATCTTAGGCAGACCTCCGCCGCCATGGCAACGCCGAACGGGCCTCACAGGAAGCCCTGTCCTGCAGGACCGCCGACTTGCAGCCGGCTGATGACGTAAATCTCCGCCGTCCCATTTGTCCTCGCATTTTCCTCGCGGGAGCGCCGACTTGCGGCCGGCTTATGACGCCCTGGGTAACCCTGTGCCGGGCCTCTCCGCCGAAACGGGCGGGTGGCTGGCTGGTTTAAGCCGGTTGGAAACCGGCGCTCCGACCTGCGAGAATGGTTACGCGCCACCTCGCCTAACGCGGCTCCAGACCCGGTCCCCTTCAGCCCACGAAAACGGCCTGGTACAGGCCCATTAAAGGGTTGACAGGCCCTGGGGCAATGACCTACCATTTCTTTGTTCGGGTAGCAGTACGTTTCTTCAGCGGGGTTCCCCACCCCCACCTCCTTGGCGTCTGCTGCCCGAACTATTCTGCCCATCCTTCGCCGTTTTATCGCGGTTCTGCTTGACTCTGAAGCCCTCATTTCTTAGGTTCTGCTGCCCTGTGAATCGGGTGCCGAATGAAGCTCTTCATTTTCCATTCTGCACTTTGCATTCAGATGCGGGGGCGTAGCTCAATTGGTTAGAGCGCTGCCCTGTCACGGCAGAGGTTACGGGTTCGAGCCCCGCCGCTCCCGCCATCTCTTTGATGCTCTCGGTTATTTCCACGGTGCTGCTTACCGCCCTGGTTCTGCTGTGCCTTCGGCAAGCAACCGGTTGGTCCCGGGTAGGTCCCTAATCCGGAAAAGATTTCCTTTTTGACGCCCGACGCCCTAACGTCAGGCGGCGACGGCCACAGAAAACCGATTCGTATGAAACAGAGCTCTGCTTTCATCGTCACACTTTTCCTCCTGTTTTCTACTGTCGTTCGTGCAGAACTGCCGCCGCTGATCCCGCGGGAACTATTATGGGGAAGCCCGACCAACTCGAAGAGCAGTGCACGGCTCTCCCCCAATGGCAAGTACCTTTCCTATCTCGCCCCGGACAATAACGTCATGAACGTCTGGGTGCGGACCATCGGAAAAGAGGACGACCAGGCGATTACCCAGGAGAAGCGACATGGTCTGGGCAACTATTATTGGCAGCCCGATAGCGAGCACATCCTGTATCTTCAGGATGAGAGCGGAGACGAAAACCTTCACCTTTATCAGGCTAACATCCACACCAAGAACATTCGCGATCTGACGCCATTCAGAGGGGTTCAGGCCCGAATCGTGCGCCTGGACCCAAACTACCCGCACGAAATGCTGGTGGGACTGAACTGGGAAAACCGCAACCAGCACGACGTTTATCGCGTGAACCTGACGAACGGAGCGGTGAAGTTCGACACGAAGAATCCCGGCGACGTGAGCAATTGGGGCGTTGACAACCAGCTGCGGGTGCTCGAAGCGAAGGTAACGACGCCCGATGGCGGAACGGAAATTCGGGTGCGGGCACATCCCAAAGCAAGGTGGCGTTCCCTCCAGACCTGGGGACCTGACGAGAACCCAGGATGGGTGCAGGGCTTTACCCCTGGCAACAAGGGAATCTGGATCGCTTCCAGTGTAGGCGCCAACGCCACGCGATTGATGGAGTTCGATCTGGCCTCCGGCAAGGGCAAAGTGATTTTCCAAGACCCGCAGTATGATGTCTGTAGCGTGCAAATTCATCCTGTCCGTCACACCCTCGAAGCAGTCTCCGTTACTCGCGAGCGGACCCATTGGATTGTGATCGACAAAAGCCTGAAACCCGATTTTGAGCTGCTGAAAGCCACGTGTGACGGCGATTTTTCAGTCATCAGCAGGGACTTGGCGAATTCGAAATGGGTTGTGTTCTACGATTCGGACAGGAACTCAGGCAGCTACTACCTGTATGATCGGTCCAAACGCCGGACGGAACTACTTTTTCACGAGGGCTCGTCCGAGCTGCTGAAGTACCCGTTCGCTCGGATGCAGCCAATATCTTTCACTGCCCGGGATGGATTGGTGATCCACGGCTATCTGACGCTGCCGATTGGGGTGGAGCCCAGGAGCCTGCCTACGGTCCTGCTCGTTCACGGTGGACCCTGGGATCGGGACGCTTGGGGAGCGAATTGGTGGGTGCAATGGTTGGCGAACCGCGGCTACGCCGTGCTCCAAGTTAATTTCAGGGGCTCAACTGGTTACGGCAAGGCCTTCCACAGCGCCGGCGACCGCGAGTGGGGCGGAAAAATGCAGGATGATCTGGTCGATGGGAAGCGATGGGTGGTGGAACAAGGGTACGCCGACTCTAAGCGCGTTGCCATCATGGGGCATAGCTACGGTGGCTACGCAACATTGGCGGGACTCGCCTTCACTCCTGAAGAGTTTGCCTGCGGAGTCGACGAGATGGGC
>DATDCV010000737.1:0-13057 GCA_036524155.1 Verrucomicrobiia bacterium | reverse complement strand
ACTCCGAAATTGTAGACGTTCCACTCGGGGTGCCTCGCCTGGAGCTTGTCCGTGAACCGCTCGGGAGCGTCGACGTCGTAACCCCACACAAACGAGTCGCCCAGGAAGAGGATGCCGGCTGTTTCGCCAAGGCGGTGTTCGCGATCGCGAAAGCCGGCGCTATTGTGCGCCACCGTGAACACGCGGGAAGCCCGCACCCTCTGCCTGGTGTTCGGAAGTGGAAACCAGCCCAGACTGGCATCGTAGTGGTACAGCAAATGGCGTTCATCCTGGACCACCTCGAGCCGTTGGGCGAAAAACAATCGCAAGGCCGCTTCGCCCAATAGTGCCGCCAGGCAAAGCGCGCTCGCCAGCACGCCCAGCCTGAAACTCGCGGTTTTGAGCCACCCCGCATGGCTCCGAGGAGATCCGGGCGCTTCTGGCATGTCGTTGTCCGATCCGGCCATGCGATCCGTTTCCACTGAGGCGGACGAACGCCCCAAAGTAAAGCCGGAAATTTCGTTTCGGCCTTCTCAAGCAACAGCGCGTCTGGTAAGGATACCCGGGAGCTCGAGGTTGATCACTGGCGATGTTTTCACGAAAGCTAAAAATCGGTTATTTTGTCCTCGAAGGTCTGAACTCCTTCGCGACGGTTTACTATTTCTACTATTTTTACTTCTTCATGCAGAAGCAGTTTGGCTTTGGCAACAAAGCCAACCTGATTTTGGCCGCCTTGAACGGGGCCACTTACGCCATTTGCTGTTTTTTTGCCGGCAAGCTGGCCCAACGCGGCTATTTCCGGGCGCTCAAAACCGGCTTCATCGTGATGGCCGGCGCCCTCGCCGCCGGTTTGTTCCTGAACTCGGCTGTTGGCCAGGTCCTCGTCATGGTCATGGCTGTCGTCGGCATGTGCTTTACCTGGCCCACGCTCGAGGCCCTGGTGAGCGAGGGCGAGAACCGCGCCGGGGTGCAGCACATGGTGGGAGTATACAATGTCGTCTGGGCCGCCACGGCGGCTCTGGGCAATTTCACCGGCGGCGCAATGCTGACCCATCTCGGCCTCAAAAGCCTGTTTTATGTGCCGTTGGCCAGCCTGCTCGGCCAAATCGCGCTCACCTTCTGGCTCGAACGCCTGGCGCAACTCTCCCACCCACCTGCAACCGCCATCAAGAGCGCCGCGGACACGCTTCCCATCAACCGAGCGGCATGCGCCTCCTTTCTACAAGCCTGGCTGCGAAAGAAAGAAAGGGCCTCCTCTCCCCAGCCCTCTCCTCCAGTGGAGGAGAGGGAGCAAGCTTCGCCTGGCAATCCTGGTCCCCCTCTCCGCCTCTGGGGGAGAGGGGACAGGGGAGAGGTGGCCCGTCCAGGTTCATCGTCCCAATGCATAGGCCAAAGCGAAAGTGGGCTTCCCGAGCCCGGCGCACCGTGCTCTTCGCTGGGCGCTCCCCACTCTGCATCCGGCGCTAAGGACTCTGCCTCTCCGCCGACAACAGCCCTGGCGTTCTTGCGGATGGCGTGGCTCGCCAATCCGTTTGCATATATCGGTATCAACACGCTCGTGGCGGTGATGCCAGGGATCGCCCTCCGGCTCGGGCTGTCCACCACCCTGGCCGGGTTTTGTTGCTCCGCCTGGTGTTTTTCGCGCCTCGGCGCGTTCTTCGGGCTGTGGCTCTGGGACGGTTGGCATTACCGGTTCCGCTGGCTGTTGTTCGCCTACCTTTGTCTGGTTGGCAGTTTCATCTGGGTGCTGCTGGCGCCGGGCGTCGCCGTGCTGGTTGTTGCACAACTTGTCTTTGGCGGTGCAGCCGGCCTGATCTATTATTCGTCTCTTTTTTATTCGATGGATCTGAGCGACACCAAAGGTGAGCACGGCGGTTTCCATGAGGCCGCGATCGGTCTCGGAAATTTCGCCGGTCCCGGAGTCGGCGCTGCGGCGCTGCAATTCATTCCGCAGTACAGCAATAGCGGCGCGTTTGCCGTCACCCTGTTGCTGCTCGGCGGCCTGGGGGGACTCGCTATCATTTGGCGGCACAGGAATACGGCCGCGAGTTGACTATGCCCGGTCCGGCCTTTTCGCTAACTCCCTCCCACGGAAGCCGAGGCTCAGGCACCTCTGGAAATCAGCCTGACAACCTCCATGTAAAGGACTATTGTGCGTTAGATGAAACAATGGATTTCTGATTATATCCGCGCGCAAAAAGCTGCGCATGATTCCATCCCGGCGGAAGCAGTGGCTGAACTGATCGAAAAGATGCGCGGCGCGCTGCGGAACGGGCGCCAGATTTTCGTGTTCGGCAATGGCGGCAGTGCTGCCAATTCGTCCCATTTCGCGACCGACCTCGGCAAAGGCGCCTCGGATAAGACCGGCAAGCGCTTTCGCGTGCTCTCCTTGACGGACAACGTGAGCTGGATGACGGCTCTGGGCAACGACTACGCCTACGATGATATCTTCGCCGGGCAACTCCAGAACTACGGCCAGCCTGGAGATATCGCCATGGGCATTAGCGTCAGCGGCAACTCGCCGAACTGTGTGAAAGCGCTCGAATGGGCGAAGAAGAGCGGTCTGAAGACCGTGGCGCTCGTGGGCGCCAAACGCGGCCGCATGGCCGAGATCGCCGAGCAGGTCATTGTCATCAATGACACTCATTACGGGCGGGTTGAAGATGCACAGATGGGTATCTGCCACATGATCTGCTACGCATTCATGGAGAATCCCCAACTGGCCTCGTAGTCGCGCTCACAACCGCAGGGGCCCGTGGATGTGCTTGGGGCGTTTCTCGTTCGTCTGGCACGCACCTGGCCAATAAAAAACATACGACGCCTATGAAACCCGGCCGTCTCGCGAGTCTCCTGCTGATCGCGTTCACGTTCCTCCACGCCCAACCTGGGAACGGCCAAATCGACTTTTCCAGGGCCAGGCAGCTCTACGAACGGCGTCAGCGCGGGGAAACGCTAACGGACGCGGAACAGGCGTATCTGCAACGCGCCATGGCTGAGCGCCGGAAACAAGGGGAATCGGCGGGGCCCGCAAACCAACGTAAAGCGCCGGAACAACTGATGCCGCTCACCGACATGACCGCCGCCGACCGTTATGAAGGTGAGGATGGCGGCTTGTACGGTGAGGGCCGAAACCAGCCGCCCGCAGCCCACCGCAAGGCCGCCGAGGGCGCGTCGGCAAAAATCCGTCCGCTCAATCCCGACGGCGAACCCAGTGAAGAAGGTGTCATTGGCCTCGTCGCCATCAGCATGTCCAATGCGACTCAGGAATTCTCCCGCTTCAAACAAATCGCCGACCGCTCGCCGCTGAAATCTCCTAAAGTCGTTGTGGTCGATTGCGCGCAAGGCGGGCAAGCGATGGCGGAGTGGGCGCCTCCCGATGCCCGGCCGTGGCAAGAGGCGCTGCGCCGTCTTGAAGCTGCCCGCCTCTCGCCCAGACAGGTGCAGGTTGCGTGGGTAAAACTGGCCAACAAAGGTCCGTCCGGTTCGCTTCAGGAACACACCCGCCAACTCGAACGCGACACGCTGGCGGTTCTGCAGAACGCGAAACGGAAATTCCCGAACCTCCGGGTGGTCTACCTTGGCAGCCGCATCTACGGCGGCTATGCGAAGAGCCGATTGAATCCCGAGCCTTACGCCTACGAAAGCGCTTTTGCCGCCCGCTGGCTCATTCAACGGCAAATGAAGGGCGATGCCCAACTCGCTTCAGCGAAGTGCCCGCTCCTTCTATGGGGGCCATATCTCTGGGCCGACGGAACCCGGGGACGCAAAATTGACCAGCTCGTCTGGAACCCGGAAGACTTTGGCCCTGACGGCGTGCACCCCAGCCCCTCTGGCCGGCAAAAGGTCGCTGAACTCTTGCTGAACTTTTTCACGACCGATCCGCTCGCCAAACGCTGGTTTGCCGCAAAGTGAACGTAGTTTCCTTGCTGCCTTGCGGCCCGACATTTCGTGTTTGTCGCCATTGGAAGCCTCAGGCATGCTCGACCCATTCACTGGCTCACTGACACTTCGACTCGGTCGCCCGGTGCCCTTCGGCAGAGTTGGTGCCGGGCATCGACAAAGCTCTCTGGCTTTCTGTGGTCGCAACGCCGGGTGCTCGTCGCGTTCGTCGCGGTTCTCGTGCTGACCGGCAGCATCGAATGGCGAATGGGCCGATCCCTGCTCGGGCCGGACGGGAAGTTCGGTTTTTGGGAAGGCGACATCTGGAGCAGTGAGAACTCGCAGCGCTTGGCCGACCCCTACTCGTTTTCGCACCTCGGCCACGGAATGATGTTCTACGCGTTGTTGTGGCTCACAGCGCGGAGGCTGCCCGTCCGCCACCGGTTCCTGATGGCGGTGTGCCTGGAGGCGGGCTGGGAGATCCTTGAGAATTCCCCCTTCATCATCGACCGTTATCGCCAGGTCACCATCTCGCTCGGTTACGTCGGCGACAGTATCCTGAATTCCCTCAGCGACATCCTGATGATGTCTACCGGTTTTCTTTTCACCTCGAGAGTGCGCCCCTGGGTCACGGTGGCTGTGTTCATTGCCATGGAGGTGGGCTGCGCGTTGTGGGTCCGCGATAACCTGACGCTAAACATCATCATGCTGCTTTACCCCTTGGAAGTGATTAAGAACTGGCAGATGGGCGGCCGGCCGCCTCTTTAGATCCTGGGCATGAGGCCTTCAACACCTCAAAAGCCAACCCGAAGAATGTGGGCGATTTCGCGAGCCAGCGCTGCGGTCGACTGCCGATTTTAGGTTGACGCTTTTGATTAGATTTGCTAGAAGGGAATAACGATCAGCTCTTAAAGGAAATTATGAAAAATCCCCGATGGAGCCCCCTCCCATACGCTTCCTTAGCGGTCGGCATCACCACGTGCGCGCTCACGCTCATCCAAACCCGCGCGGCGGTCCCAACCATCACCGGGTTTGAGCCGAAGGTGGCAGTAGCGGGCAGCACCGTCACAATTCACGGCGGCAATTTCAGCCCGCAGGCAAGTGAGAACACCATCTATTTCGGCGCTGTCCGCGCGACGGTCACCGCCGCCACCGGCACCGGCCTCCAGGTCAAAGTGCCGTCCGGGGCGACGTTCGCGCCGATTTCGGTCACGGTAAACGGGCTCAGCGCAGATTCCCCGCAGCCTTTTCTGCCGACGTTTCCCGGCAACGGGTCGCCAATCGGCCCGGGGACACTGGCCCCCGCGTTCACCATGTCCGCGCCTTTGGGGCCCACACCGATCGCGTTCGCGGACCTCGATAACGATGGCAAACCCGACCTCGTGGTTGGTAACTCACGGGCGCGTTCCATCTGGCTGCTGCGCAACATCAGCACCAGCGGTTCCTTGAGCTCCGCTTCGTTCGAGCCTCCCATCGAAATCCCTTTTCCCCCGGCCGACTCTTACAAGATCACTGTTGCCGATGTCGATGGCGACGGGAAGCTGGACCTCATCGTCGCCGGTATCGGTGTCGCTCAAATCTCCATCTTCCGGAATACAACCGCGCCCGGCCCGGGAGCGGCCATCTCGCTGGCGGCCCGCGTCGATATCCAGGTGGGCGCTGACTGCCGGTTCGCGCGCGCCGCCGACCTCGATGGCGATGGCAAACTCGACCTCGTGGCTGCCAATTACGGCGACAACACTATCTCCATCCTCAAGAACATCGGCAGCCCCGGGACACTAACCGCCGACTCCTTCGCGCCGCGAGTCGACCTTCCGGCCCCCACCGGCCCCTACAAACTCGCGATCGGCGATTTGGATCACGATGGCAAGCCCGACATCGCCGTGGCTACCTATGGCCAGCTCCTGGCGGTTTACCGTAACACCTCCGCAGCGGGGATTCTCGATGCGAACTCTTTTGCGCGCGTTGACTTTCCGTCCCCGGTTGAAGCCGACACCATCGAGCTCGGCGACATCGATGGTGATGGCAATTTGGACATCGTGATCGGCTCGATTCGACCGCTGAACATCGCCGTCTATCGAAACCTCGGCGTCTCACCCTTCGCCGCCAACTCGCTCGCCGACCGGGTTGAGTTTCCCACCGGGCACTGGACCCACGATGTGGCGCTGGCGGATTTCGATGGCGACGGCAAGCCGGACATCGCCGCCGATGGCGAGCTCGAAAGCTACGTTTCGATCTTTCAAAACCTCAGCTCGCCCGGCGATTTCACCGCTTCCTCACTCGGCTCCCGCGTCGACTATTCCACAGGTTGGAATGCCTGGGGCCTCGCCGTCGGCGACCTCGACGGTGATGGCAGGCCCGATGTCGCCCTCGCCAACCATTGGGACAGCACCTTCACTGTGTATCAAAACGTCAGCCCGTTCGGCGGACCGCCCCTCATCCTGCAACAACCGGCCGACCTGGCTGTCGTCCTCGGCGAAAGCGCCGCCTTCACTGTCCACGCCGAGGGCTCGCCGCAACTCAGCTACCAGTGGTGGCATGGCGACGTGGCCCTCGCTGGCGCCACCAATTCGACTCTCACGCTCAGTGAAACCCTTGAGGTTGACGCCGGAACTTACTTTGTCACGGTCACAAACTCACTTGGATCCGCCACCAGTTCGGTGGCCCGCCTGACCTTCACCGACCTCCCGCCCTACATCACATCGCAACCGAAGAAACAGACCGTGATGCTGGGCGGCACCGCGGAATTCTCCGTCACCGCCGGAGGCACCCGGCCGCTCAGTTTCCAGTGGCGGCTCAACGGAACGAATCTGGCCGGCGCCACGGCTTCAGCCCTCACCCTGGCTAATGTCCGGCGTGACCAGGCGGGCGACTACTCCGTCGAAATCACCAACACCCTCGGTTCCATCACCAGTTTGAATGCTCTGCTCACGGTCATCGTTCCGCCGTCGGAGATTAGCGTCGTCAACACCACCAACACCTCGGGCTGGCCGGTGACCGTCCCGATTCGGCTCAACGCCAGTGGCGAAGAGAACGCGCTCAGTTTCAGCCTCGTTTTTGGCGGGTATCAACGTGGTTCCCTGCTGGGTTTTGTTTCCGCCGCCGCCGCCGCCGCCGGCCCCGCTCTCGGAGGCGCCGCCCTGGTCGTCAACACGAACCAACTGCCTTACGGCCGGGTCGGCATCGCCATCGCCCTGCCTGCCGGGGCAAAATTCCCCAGGGGCACACAGGACGTCGCGCTGGTTACCTTCGACGCGGTGGTGGTCACGCAGGCAACACCGGTCCTCCAAACGCTCTACTTCGCGGACCAACCTCTCCCTCGCCAGGTTGCCGATCCGCTGGCAATTTCACTCCCGGCGACATTCACCGTCGGAACCGTCACGTTGTTGCCGAGCGACCTCGAAGGCGACACCACGCCGCGCCCGGGCGGCAACCGGTTGCTTACTATTAATGATTGGGTGCAGGCCGGGAGGTTCGTTGCCGGCCTGGACGTTCCCGCCTCGGAAAGCGAGTTCCAACGCGCCGATTGCGCGCCCCGCGCCACCCGCGGTGACGGCCACCTTAAAGTCACCGATTGGGTCCAGGCCGGACGCTACTTCGCCCGGGTCGACCCCCTGACTGCGGTTAGCGGTCCAACTTCCCCGTTGCCCCCGGCCCCGGTGGCGAAAGGATTCGGGCGCGAGGTCCGCGTGCTCAATGCCACCGCCGTCCAGGGCCTGGAAGTTGTTGTCCCGGTCGAACTCCAGGCGCAGGGCGATGAAAACGCGTTGGGCCTGACGCTCACGTTTGACCCGGCGCGACTGCAATTCAGCAGTGCCACGCTGGGCGCCGGCGCGGCTGGAGCCGTCCTGAACGTAAACTCGCTCGAGGCCGCTTCCGGTGCTCTGGGGCTGGCGTTGGCGCTCCCCACCGGCGCCGTCTTCCCCGCAGGTCAGCGCCAAATCGTCAGCGTGATTTTCGCCGCAAAACCTGCCGCCACCGGACCCATTCCAATCGCCTTCGCCGACGCTCCCGTCTTCCGCGCCGTGTCCGACGCCGCCGCCAACGAGTTGGCCGCCGACTACATCACCGGAACCGTGACCGTAAACCCGCCGCCCTCCTTGAGCATCAACCTCTCGGGAAATCAAATCCTTCTCTCGTGGCCTGCCTGGGCAAGCGATTTCGGCCTCCAGACTTCCGTCGACGGCATGGCCGGTTGGGTAAACCTGCCGGCCGCCCCGCAAACCAACGGCAGCGCCCTGGTGGTCGCGCAACCGATTGCCGACCAAAACACCTTCTTCCGACTCCAGCACTAGCCGCGATATCTCCTGGACCGCACCAGCCCGGTACAGATTGTAGGCGCCGACGTCAGGAGGCGAAACGCTGCAGATCCGGTTGGTTTCGCCTCCTGACGTCGGCGGTTACAATCGCTGGGAAATATCCGGGCCAGGCCTCTGAGCCGATGGGCCTTTGCCATGCCGGAGAGCCCCGGAGGCGAGTCAGCCTTTGGTGACTTTCAACACCTTTGTCGCCGTAACGTGTTTCAACAATTCCTGGCGGTTCATAAACCAGGTGGGCGTGGCTTTGCTTTTGCTGAAGAGTTTCTCGGCCTGGTCGTCCCAGTGACCGCTTTCCTTATGGTCGCTGACGCCGAGCGGGACGATGGTGTAGGACTCGGGCGGGTCGGTCAGGATGACGATTTGAGTGGAGGTTTGGCCGCCGCGGCCGACCAGCGTTTTGCCGACCTTGTCAAAGCTGATGGCGCGCACGGTGGCCATTCCGGCATCGTTGACGGAGCCTCCGCCCACCGGCCAGGTGCGGTCTGCGCCCTGCCGGCCGACGCGGAACAACGTTCCGTAGGGAACATGCAAGGAGTCGAAATTTTCTTTTAGCCAGGCCGCGGCTTTGCCTAGAGCGGCGAGGATTTGCTCGTCGCCGAGGTCGGGCGGCGGTTCGACGGCGCGGCGGTTGTTTCCGTCCAGGCCTTCCCGCTTGAAGGCGTAAAAGGCGAGCGCGCCTTCGGAGCCGGCCTCAGAGTGCCGATCCCATTCCTGGATCAACCGGTAGACTTCAGCCGCATCCGGCTGTTTCCCGGACTCCGGCGCGTTGGTCCAGGCAGCTTTCAGTTTCTCCTGCCATTTTTCGGCATGGTAGACCCGGGTGTTAAAAGCGATGGCGATGGCTTGCTCGACGGTTACGTTGCGGGCGGCGTCGAGCAACTCGGTCATCATTTCGGCGCGCTGGTGGCGGGGGCTGGTGCGGGTGGCGTTGTAGAGGTAAGGGGAGGCAGCGTATTTCTCGGGCGTGAGGGGGCTGTCTTTCATCATGCCGAAGGGCGTGACGTTGTTATTGTGCATGTAACCCTGGGGCGGGTTCTCGAGCTGGACGAGGTCCGAAAAGGGATGGATTCCGCGCCACTCGTTGGTGGAACAGGCGCCGGGAATGGGCCGGCTCGGGTCGGTGCCTTTGGCCCGGATGGGGACGCGGCCGTTGCGAACGTAATAAATGTCACCTTGGATGGTGCCGACCATAATGTTTTGGCCCATGAGCTGGAGTTCACCCAGGGCGCGCTTCATTTCAGAGAGGTTCCGCGCCGTCATGATGTCGTAGGTTTGGTCGGTCAACCCCACCTCGTCCATGTAAGGAATGGCGATGGCGTAGGCCTTGCCATTCTTATGAGCAACGATCGGCCCATGATGGCTGTACTCGAGGTCCTGTTCTTTCCAGTCGACTTGGTCGCCGTTTTTCACTCCGATTTTGACCTTGCGCACGGTGAGATCGCGCCAGGCGTTGTCGTAGCGATATTGGCGGGGATTATCCGGGTTGAGCTCTTCTTCGAATACATCCGAGGTATCCGGGCCGCCGGTGGTCATGGCGATTGAGCAAAACCGGCTGTGGCCCAGGCTCGGCAACGGGGTGCCGAGAATACAGACACCGGAAGCGTTGAAATCGCCGGCATAGATCCTGGTTTGGTAAAAACGGAATTCGCCGTACCAGCTCAGGTGCGGGTCGATGATTGCGATGGGCGCTTTCATGGCGGTGCGCGCGGGGCTAAGCAGAGCCTCGTTCGAGCCGCGATACTTCATTTCATCGGGCTGGATGCCGGCGCGCAGCAAATCGCCGCCCGCCTCACCCAAAGGCCAGCCCCAGATAATGAACCGCCCCAGCGCGACGACGTCCCAGGGATGAATCTGCTGCGCCCAGGCCGGCACTTGCTCCGGGTGTTCGCTCATGAAGCGTTTGATTCCCGCCTGGTAGGCCTCGATCACCGCGCGGGTTTTCGGCCGCAGCAAGGCGTATTTTTCCCGGCTGATTTCCTCATGGCGAAAGAGACGCTGCACCAGGTCGTCGCGGAAGTGAGCCGGGCCGAAGACCTCGGACATGGTGCCGGCGGCGCGGCGATAGTTCTTTAACAACTCTTCCAGACGATCCTCGGCCTGGGCGTAGCCTTCGGCAAATGCCGCGCTCTCGAGCGTCGGGGCGTAGATGTGCGGAATGCCGAATTCGTCGCGATACAAGGTAGCCTCATCCGTGGCCTGGCTGGCAGCCAGCCTGGTGTTGGAGACGAGCAGCAGAAAGGAGCCGAGAAGGAGAAGTGCTTTTTTCATGGGTTGTCTGCCGGAGAATGTAGGCGCTTGTTTTGCGCTTGTGAAGCATTCTGACACCGAAGCGGTGCTCCATTGATCTGCGGCCGCTGCGTCGTGGTCGGCGCGCGGACTTCAGTCCGCAGCAGCTTCCGTCCGCAGAGGGCATCCGAATTCCAGACGCGACGGCCGGTCGGGGATTGCTGCGGACTGAAGTCCGCGCGCCGGCCGGTCGCTGCCGTTCAATCGCCCGGCGCCAAGTTGGCTCGCCAAGGGTGTGGATACAGTCCTATTTCACCAACCGGGATGGGTTCAAACAAGGCCTGATGCACCATTGGTTCGTTCGAGTCGCCCACGGCGAGCAACTCCGAGGGTGCCGGCGCGTCGCTGACCATCAGCAGCGCGGATTTTTCCACTCCGCCATCCCTGAGGAAAACGCCTTTGCAGCGGAACAAGAGATTACGGCTGATGAAATTTACGTTGGCATCGGCCTTGATGCGTGAAAGATCCGGATAACGGGTGGCGTAAGGTTCCCGGTTGGCTTGTTCCAGAAACGGTTCGACACCCTTCAGCCAGCGAGGCTCATCCCACCGCGAAAAACTGAGCGCCGCGTGGCAGTCGATGAATACGTTCCCATCCACAACGTTTTCCTTGCCGCCGTGGATCTGGACAGCGCCAAATTGCACGGCGCCGCAACGCTCGAAGAGGTTTCCGTGAAGCACGATGCCGGAGATCATGTCGTCCAGGCGTATACCGGCGGCGCCGCACTCGGTGCCTCCGGTGATGTCGCTCCAGTGGTTCCAGCGAATGACCACGCCGCGATACAAGGGATTGCCAAACATGTCGATACCGCCCTGGTCATCGGATTCCTGAACGACGTGGCGGATGCGGTTGAGTTCGATCACATGATCGTTTCCTTCAATGCGCATCGCGGAGGAAGGGATGCGCTCGAACAGGTTGTGGGCGATCCGGTTGCCGCAGCCATCCAGGTGAACGGCCGGAGCGTAGGTCCGTTTGATGCGCGCGATATCCGGTACGGTGCAATTCTCGACGCAGTGGCGGCCCGGGGAGAGGGTCTGACGGTCGCCGCCGTTCACTCTCATACCGCCGCAACCCAAGGTGTGCATCGTGCAGCCGAACACGCTGTGACGGGAGCCGCCCTCAACGATGATCGCATCGCCTCCCAAGCGCCGGAGCGTGCACCCGGCCACCAGGCAGTCGGTCCCGCCTTTTATATGGATGCCGTCGCCCCGGCTGTCCTGGAACGTAAAACCGAGAATCACGACATGTTCAACGGTCTCAAGGACGACGAACGGCTCGGAACAGAGGCTCAGGACGACATCTGCTTTCGATGCCGCGGTTTTTGCCGGAGGCAGCCAATAGATCCGGCCGGAGCGCCGGTCCAGATACCATTCCCCGGGTTGGTCCAACTCGCGGAATACGTTAACGGCGTAATACCGCTGTCCCTCCCGGTAGCCGTAGGATGAGTACGGTTTGGCGAGCGTAAAACTGCTTTGCCCGGCATCGATCGCGGCCACCTTCTGATATTCCTCATACCAATCCCAAAACCAGTAGCCGTAAAGCCGCACATCGGGCTCGTCGAGCCAGTTCCTGGCGCGCTCTTCGACGAAGCGGAACTTGCCGTCCTTGCACCCGGGAATGGATCCCCAAACCTTGAAGGTATCCTGGCCGAGGATCTCACCGGTCTTCACGAAGCCTTCGTTTGGCCACCGCGCGAGGGTTTGTGGCACACCATCGACGAACAACTCAGGGCGCTTCTTCAACGCGGTCGGATCACCCCATTCCGTAATACCATTCGCTTTCAGGTCTGCCTCGAGCACCTGGTCACGGACCGCCGGGCTGAGCTTCTCTCGCACCGCCGTGTCGCTGATGGGTTTCCACGCCCTCACAGGCAGGCCGCCTTCGAACACGGTGGCGCCGCCGGATTGCGCTTGATAGACGACCGGAGCCTCACTGGTCCCCGAGTCTTCGGCGGTGAGCTTGAAAGGCTCCTTTACGGCGAAAGTCCCGCTTCTCACGACCACTTTGGCCCCTCCCGCGGGCAATGATCCCCCGCGCGACTTTTTCAGCTCCCGAATTGCGTCGCGGGCCCTGACGAGCGAGCCGAACGGCCGCGCCTCGGAGCCGTCGGCGACATCTTGTCCGCCTGGAGCAACATGGAAAACAACGGTAGCCGTGGGCAGCGGAGGCAAAACCGCGCGATAGGCAGCCGGGTCTCTTTCGGCCAGACCCTTCGAGCGCCGCTCGGCCTCGGCGAGCCGCCTCGAAGCGAGGTCGCGCTGCCATTGCGGCAGTCCGTTGTTCTCTTTGGCTTCGCGCCAGGCCTGGATGGCGGCATTGGTGTTCTGTCTCGCGAGCGCCGTTTCTGCAAGCCCTATGGCCGCGAGCCCACGGACGAACGCCGAATTCGAGACGTCCTTTGAGACTCCAAGAAAACCGCGACCGGCGGCGTCGAACTGCGATTGCGCCAACGCGGCGGCGGCTTCTTCGAGGGCCGGCGAGCATGATGGGGGAGTACCGCTGCTTCCGAAACTGCCGGATAAGCTCAAGATAACGGGGACGAGAAGAGGGGAGACAAAGAAGGAACGTTTGCTGTGAAAGCGCATGCCTGGAGC
>DATDCV010000736.1:0-12599 GCA_036524155.1 Verrucomicrobiia bacterium | reverse complement strand
ATGTCATTCTGAGCCCTTCGACAAGCTCAGGATAAACTCCGCGAAGAATCTCTTACCTCTAAAACGAGACTCTTGGGTCGCGAAGAACGCTCTCAGAGTGACATGCCAAACGATAATAAAAAAGACCATCGCCAAGTTGATTTGGCGATGGTCTTGCCATTTACATGAACAGCCGGTGACACTTTGCGCCACGTACTGACGGCTGTGCATCCCAAAAGTGGGCGGCTACTCCCCATCGGAGTGAGCGCATTATACAGTGATTCTCAATCCACGATACAGCAGATAAGAAGATTCTTATCCAAGCGTCTGCGGCATCTGATTGGCAACGCGTAATGCAGAACGGATCATCAAATATTCAGTGACGTTTTCCATGGTGATAAGCCCAACAAGTTGACCTGCATGAGTCACAGGCAGCGTCTTCGAGCCGGATTCATGCAGTCGATCGATCGCCATCTCGAGCATCTCGTGCGAATCCACTTCGGGCAGATCGCGACGGATGAAGTCCATCACGGATGCGGACTGTCCATGTTGGGTGAGTCCGCGCATGAACGAATCACGATCAAGGATTCCGGCGATCCGTCCATTTGCATCGACGACCGGGAAATCATGCTGTGAGCCAGCCAGGATGAGTGCCACTACCTGCGAGAGATTGTCGCCTGGTGATAGTGTTTTGAAATCTGTCAGCATCGCCCGCGTCACCGGAATTCCGCTCACGCTGCTCTTGACCTGTACTGCGCCAGCTTCCTGCGAAGCTCCTATCCAGACGAAGAACGCGATAAATAGCAGGAACGGATTGCTGAATAAGCCAATGAATCCGAGAACGAACGCCAATCCCTGACCAATATTCGCGGCGATCTGCGTGGCTCGGACATAATCCATCCGCATGGCAAGCAATGCGCGCAGCACGCGGCCGCCGTCCATCGGGAATGCGGGGATCAGATTGAACAACACAAGCCAGATATTCACCATCATCAGGCGTTCGGCAAAAGAGCCTGAAGCGATGGTTAGCCTGTTAAACGGAACCAGAAGCCATGACGCAGATGCTGCTCATCCCGGATCCGCGGCCGTTGGTCGGGCGGTTGGGCGCGGATTTCTTTCGGCAGGCGCCGCAAGCTCCAGGTGTCTATCTGATGCGCGACGCTGCCGGTGAGGTGCTTTACGTGGGCAAGGCCAAGAACCTCCGAAACCGGCTTCGCAACTATCGCGTCGCCAACCCCGACCGGATGCCTCGCCGCCATCTGCGGTTGCTGCGAACCGCGGTGCGGATTGATCTTCGCGAATGCAGCGACGAATCCACGGCGCTGGCCACAGAATCCGAACTCCTACGCAGCTTGCGTCCGCGGTTTAACCGGGCCGGAACCTGGCCGGGCGTGCCTCGCTTTCTCGTCTGGCGCGCAACCGATCTGGAATTCGACCTCGGCGTTACAACGACCATCGAGCCGGGCTGGCGCAGTTATGGCCCGCTCGGGGTCTCTGCCTGGTACCTCCGTGCCGCGCTGGCGCGCCTAGTCTGGTGTGTTCTGCAGCCCGAACGCGGGCTGGCGGGATTACCAGCCGGTTGGAGCCGCGGCGCGCAGGGCGAAATTGTGACCATCCCATGCTGCCCCTCAGCCTGTGCCGACCTGGCGCAAATCGAGACGGCCCTCAGCGCTCTGTTTGTTGGCAGACCTGCTGACTTTCTTGCCTGGATTTGTCAGCATACCCCGACGCAGTCTCACCCCTTTGAATCCATCATGCGCGAGGCCGACCTGGAATTCCTGGCCCCATTCCTCAAAGGCAAAGTGGCGGCGCCTGACTCGGATACCTCTGAGAAACCGTCCGCGCCTGAAGTCGCGATCGAGGATTCCTCAAGCCGCGGGGCGTGCCCGATGACTCTTATTCTGGAGTATTGAAGTATTGCCGCGCCGCGATACTCTCGCAGTTATGCGCAATTCTTCGTCGCTTCACTTTCTCACGCGGCTGCTGGCGCTGGGCCTCACTTTCACCGCAGTGCCGGGCCTCTCGCAGCCGATCCAACTGCAGCCCGGTTCGCCGCTGCTTTCTGGCGCCGTAACGCTCGATGTGGGCGATTACGCCATTCCTTGCGCCACGGATTGGAATGGTGACGGTCGACAGGACCTGCTGGTCGGCTACCGCTACGCTGATAAGATCGCTGTCATCCTTAACGCGGGCTCAGAAACTGCCCCCGTGTTTTACATTGCCTCGAACCTGCAGGCCGGCGGTGTGGACATTCAGCACCCGTCGACCGGCTGCGGCGCGCCGGCTCCGTTCGTTTGTGACTTTGACAACGACGGCAAACGAGACCTCCTGGTCGGCTCCGGGCCCGATGGGCTTGTCTATTTTTATCGCAACACGAGCACCGATTCGTCCCCAATACTCGCGCCGGGGGTGCCGTTGATGGTCGGGAGCGCCAACCTCACCGTGTATTCGCGGGCCACACCATTTGTGTACGACTGGGATGGCGACGGTCTAAAGGACCTCCTCTGCGGTGATGGCAATGGGGCGGTCAATTTCTTCAAAAACGTTGGCACAACCCGGGCTCCGGCCTTCGCGCCCGCAACCCAGCTTCAGGCTGGCGGAGTAGTCCTTAATCTTGGCATGCGTTCAATCGTCCGGATGTGGGACTGGGACGGCGACGGCGTCGAGGATCTCGTCGGCAGCTCTGCGTCCGGGGTTTACTGGTGCAGGAACGGCGGCACGGCAAACGCGCCCGTGCTGCTTGCCCCGGCTCCCGTGCGTGCCCCCGTAGTGACGGGCGGACTCCAGCCAATCAATACAGGCGCCCGCATGCGCCTCGACCTGTTGGACTTGAACAACGACGGCGTAATCGATCTCCTGGTTGGAAACGTGGACGGAACCATCTCCTATTTTGAAGGATACCGGTTTGAGTTCACGCAGGCTTCCATGCTCCAACCAGCCCGGTGCGCGTTCCAATGGAACAGCGCACCCCACCTGTCTTATCATGTCTTCGGCGGCGCCTCGCTTGCGTCGAGCACGAACTTGTTGGTGACGAATCTGCCTTCCACGGGCCGAGTCACCGGTTGGACCAATCCACCCGTTTCGGCCAACCGCGGTTTCTACCGCCTTCAAATCGCCGAATAGTCCGCTGTGGCATGGGCCCGAACCCGCAGGAACGCGCACTTCCTGCAGGCCCGGCAAGCTGCGGCACGCGGAACGCTCCTCGACCGGATATTTTGGATCGCATGAATTGGGCACAGGTTGTAGGCGCCGACGTGAGGAGGCGAAACCCTGCCAGCCTCGGTTGTGATCGCCTCCTCACGTCGGCGCCTACAGCGGCGATGGAATATTCCGGTTCGCCGCAGTGCGACCTGAATACCGACGCCGGGGTTGCTCATTCGCTGGCCCGCTGATTCATTGATTGGTTGTCTTCCCCGCCTCTCCTCTTATAACCTTCCGGCAATAACGAACTGCTTCGCATGACTACTCTTAAAGATCTTGAAGTCTGGTTTATAACAGGGACTCAAAACCTCTATGGTCCTCAGGTGCTTAAGCAGGTGACTGCGAATTCCCAACAAATCGCAGCGGCCTTCAGCGATTCGCCAGACATTCCGGTCACCGTTGTGTTCAAACCAATTGTCAAAACGCCCGCGGAGGCTCTGGAGTTGTGTTTGCAGGCCAACAGCGCTCCTGATTGCGTCGGCCTCATCACCTGGTGCCACACGTTCTCACCCTCGAAGATGTGGATTAACGGGCTCAAGCAATTGCGCAAACCATTGTTGCATCTCCACACCCAGCACAATCGCGACATTCCCTGGTCATCTATCGACATGGATTTCATGAACCTGAACCAGGCTGCTCACGGCGACCGCGAGCACGGGTTCATTATGAGCCGCCTGCGCCTGAGCCGGAAGGTGGTCGTTGGGCATTGGCAGGAACGCTCCATTCAACAGCAAATCGGCGCCTGGAGCCGCGCGGCCGCCGGATGGCACGACTGGCAAACCGCCAGGTTCTGCCGGTTCGGCGATAACATGCGGGAGGTCGCGGTTACCGAGGGCGACAAAGTCGCCGCCCAAATGCAGTTCGGCTATTCCGTGAACGGCTACCCTGTTGGCGATCTCGTTCAACGCGTCAACGCGGCCAGCGATGCCCAAATCGACCGGCTTCTGTCCGAATATGAAGCTGCCTATGTTCTGGCTCCCGACCTGCGGAAGAACGGGGAACGGCGACCCTCGCTCCGCGAGGCCGCCCGCATCGAGCTCGGCCTTCGCGCGTTTCTGAAAGAAGGGGATTTCAGAGGGTTTACGACGACGTTCGAAAACCTCCACGGGCTTGTGCAACTGCCGGGCCTCGCGGTGCAACGGCTGATGGCCGAAGGCTACGGCTTTGGCGCCGAGGGCGACTGGAAAACTGCCGCGCTGGTGCGGGCGATGAAAGTAATGGCGGCCGGGTTGAAAGGCGGCACTTCGTTCATGGAGGACTATACCTATCACCTTTCCCCGAAAGGCCACCTTGTCCTGGGTGCGCACATGCTGGAGATTTGCCCATCTATTGCCAGGGGCAAGCCCTCCCTGGAAGTGCATCCGCTGGGTATTGGTGGCAAGGCAGACCCTGCTCGCCTGGTCTTTGACACGCCGGCCAGCGCGGCCTTAAACGCCTCGCTTATCGATCTTGGCAACCGCTTCCGCCTGCTGGTTAACGAGGTCGACGTCGTTCCGCCCGAAAAGCCGTTGCCTAAGCTCCCCGTTGCTCGCGCCGTGTGGATTCCCAAGCCCAGTCTTCAGGTTGGTGCTGCGGCCTGGATCTATGCCGGCGGCGCCCACCACACCGGCTTCAGCCAGGCTGTCACCGCTGAGATGCTCGAAGATTTCGCGGCGATCGCAGGCCTCGAGCTCGTCCTCATTGACGCCGACACAAAGCTTCGCCAGCTCAAACAAGAACTCAACTGGAACGAGGTGTATTACGGGCTCCGAACCGGCTTCGTGACGTAGGACAGGCGTCCCGCCTGTCTCCATTTTATTCTGGCACGGTCCATGAAATCAAGTTCACCCGCCGATCCAAACTCGCTCGAACAACCCGCCAAAATCGCGCCCGTTACTTCAGAGGTCGGCCGCGTTGGCTTTGAGTTTCAATACCGTTTTCGCACCCTATTCATTCACTGTCCTTAGAATTGAAAAATGAAAACCTCGCGCGTTATCAATGTCCTAAACACGTTTGCGGTGCTGGCGCTAATCACCACGCCGGCTTCGCTCCGTGCCGCCTCCCAGCAGGCCAAGCACTTCGAAAGCAAGATCACCGTCAAGGCGAAGCTCGATTACTGGCTGGCCCTGCCAGCCGGCTACGAGAATTCCAAGGAGAAATGGCCACTCGTCCTTTTCCTTCATGGCGCCGGCGAGTCTGGCACCGACCTCGCCAAAGTGAAGGTTCACGGCCCTCCCAAACTTGTCGAGGCCGGACGCGAGTTCCCGTTCATCCTCGTTTCTCCGCAAAGCCCCGGCCGTGGGTGGAACCCCGATACGCTCAACGCCTTGCTCGATGACGTAATCAGCAAATACCGCGTCGACAAAGATCGCGTCTACCTCACCGGGTTAAGCATGGGCGGCTACGGCACCTGGGCTCTCGCGGCTGCACATCCCGAAAAGCTCGCAGCCATTGCTCCGATCTGTGGCGGCGGCAACCCCGTCGACGCAAAAAAACTGTCGCGCCTCCCCATCTGGGTATTTCATGGCGCCAAGGACCCGACTGTCCCGCTGAAGCGATCCGAGGAAATGGTGCAGGCCGTCAAGGCGGCCGGCGGCAACGTGAAATTCACCGTTTATCCCGAGGCGGGCCACGATTCCTGGACCGAAACCTACAACAATCCCGAATTCTACGCGTGGCTCCTAGCTCAAAAACGGAAGTGATATCGCCCGGACCGCTGAGTCAACGCGCGGGAAAAGATCTTGCATTCCACAAGGTCGATTCAGAAGGCGGGGACCCGGGATGTGCGGATTGCTCTCTCGTATCCCGCTATGGGGTGTTTGTCAGACGGACACTGATTCCAATATCGGACGGCCGCCGAGTGCGGGCTCCTTGGGGAGTCCGCATTGTTGGGATGTGAGAACGAGCAAACGCAATGCAGCACTGCCGATAGGCCGCACCGCCCGAATCGCCTACGAACTTGATGCCATGCGGGCGGCTTGCAGCCAGGCCGCTCAAGACCTTGTGCGTCAGAACCCCATGGATGAAATCGAGTTGGACGAGTGCGCACGGCTGGATGAGGCGTTGGCGCAGGCCCACCGGATTCTTAAAGGTGCCGTACGCAACGTTATGCTCTCGCGGCTTAATCGCAAAACCCGCACGCGCTTGTAGTCCTACCTCCTAGTAAGCGCCGTAAACCACCACCGTTTGGTTTAGCTGCGGGGCGCTCTGCGGAAAATATACCGGCGGCTTGGCATCAGTCGCTACCTTGACGTAGTACTCGAAATCGCCTTGGCCAGCCGGTGGAAGTTGCGCCGAATAGACTCCGCGTGCCACAAGGCGAAGGGGGATCTTCGAAAACTTCCCCTTGCCCAGCGTTCGCCAAAACAGTTCCGCCTGCATTGGAGGCTCTTTCGAAAGAACAATCACCTTCAGTTCGAGGACCTCGTCGACCTGTACGCCGGTGCGCCGAGTGGGCACAATGACCCGCACCGGGCCATGGTAGCGCATATCCGCTTCGGTCGCGACGGGCAGTTCATGCCCCAGGATTCTTGCCAGCTCTTCGCCTGGTTTCGTTAGTACCAGCGGGAGGTTGTGCTGGTTCCAGTTCATAACCGTGCCGAGCTCCCCAGGCGTTGACACCGTCCCAAGCAGGTGCTCGTACAGTGACCGAAGCACGCGCACCACTTCGGCGCGCGCCGGCAGGGCAGCTTCCCGTGCTAGCGCTTGTCGCTTCTGCGGCTCTTTTTCGGCCCGCACTCTGTCCAGCGCGCGGTTATACTCCCCCCACGCGCAATTGAGTTGCCCGATGCTTCGGAGATACTGGAGTGTGTTCAGCCAATAATCATACCGTTCCATGGCCCCGGCGCCTCGTACCCGGGGGCGCAAGCCGGCAAACTCGTCCACGAAGGCATAGTCGTTTTTCACCTGGTCCCAGGGTCGCGCGTCCGGCTGGATGCCGCCTGGCCCGTCGGTCCATACGGACTGCACCGGCAACTTGCAGTCGAGTTTGGTGAATATCGCTGCTGCGTCTGACCCCGCAGCGTCCCCGAATTCATGCCTGGCCCAGTCCTGGTAAAAGTCCTTCGTTTCTGCATAGACCTGTTTGACCGTCTCTGAGGCCGGTGCATCGGCCGCGTAATCCCGGTAAGCCGGCCCGCCACAATTAACCCTGGTCGTGAAGCCTGTGCCCTCGATGTCGATCGCGGCGATGCTCGGAAACTCCACCCGCGGCACAAAATCAATCCGTACCCACCCATTGGTCACCAGGATGTTTTCAAACGTGTAATCCAGCGCCCGGTTCTTTCCCACCCGGCCGAAAATGTCCAGGTTCGTAATGATCGTTTGCCCCTGCAGCTTCACGTCGAACACGCGTTTGCCTGCTTCGCCGTAGTGGGGTTCGCAGAATTTCAATGTCACCCGGCATATGCCGTTCGATGCCCGCAGGTGGTACGCTGATACATTGTAACGAACAGTCTGATACAGCGTTTGGTCCTCCGTTCCGGCAATCGGGTTGTTCGGGAACGCTGCCACAGCCCCTCCCACCGGGCCGGGTTCCTGAGGTTCTTTCGGTGCCAGCGGCGCCGGCTTATAGGATTCGAGCCACGGCTGCTGATTCCATGCGGCTTGCGCCAGCGCGCTGACGTTTGGTCCCAGCGCCCGCGTCCGCCAGTGAATTCCCATCAGCCCGTCACAACCATATCGCAGCGCATCCGCCGCATCCCGTCTCATCCGGCCCACCCACAACTGCAGCGAAGTCAACGCCGGATCGTCCTCCATCCACGGAATCGCCCATTTGGCGCGCCCATGCACCTCCGCAAAGCCGGGTTCGACCGGCGTCTTGCCGACTTCCCGGTTGATGCAGCTCACTGCTACTTCCTTGGGGAGTGTTTTGTCGAACATCGCTCGATCCTGTTGCGGACCCAACACCCATCCGCAAGTGGCAAGTCCAAACGGCGCGTGCGCTGCCTTGTGGGCCGCGATTGCCGCCGCCAGGTCGTCCATGGTCGCCTTGACCGCTTCATCTTTCGTCCCGGACCATGTCCAATCCTCCGGTGTCCAAAACCAATAATAATCCAGTGGGTAGGCCAGAGCGGCGCGGCGAAAAATCCCGGCGTACAGCGCCTGGACCGTCGAGAGTTCGGAGGGATTTGCTCCTGCGTCTTTCAGCCGTTGCTGGACGAGCTTCGGAATAACCAGCGGGGTCTCGGTCCCGACGCACGTCTTGACCCCGACCTGGTGGGCAAACGAGAACGCGTCCCGCAGCATTGCCGAGGTGCGGTCAAAGACCTCGTTGCACTCCTCCGGCGTCGTCGGCTGAGGCATGAATCCGGCCATCACCTCGGCTCCGTAGCCATCGCGCTCAAATAACTGCGAGCTTCCAAAGATGTATTCCCCGGTCTTTTTTGCCACATATCCCCAGTTGCCGCGCAAGGTGTTCTGGTAGCTCGACGGATAACTGAACTTCACCGCTCCCTTCTCACCGATGTCGCTTGCCCTCCCGATCCAAACCGTTGGTTCGGCATTTGGCCGCCCCTCCGGATAGGTGTGCAACCCGATGAAATTCATGCGCAGCTTTGGCAGTTGTCCGATGACGGCCAGGTAATCATCCCGGTTCCACCAGTCTGGTCCTTCGGGAAAATCATGGAACGGTTGAATGCCGCGCAACGCAAACAGCGGCCGGGAATGCTCATCCACCAACGGCAATTCCCACTTCATTCGCTCGTCGGGAATCACGTCCCCCTCAAGGTAAAACCGCACACCCAGCACCTCGGCGAATCGATATGCCCCATAGAGGACCCCCGCATCATCGCCTCCCACGATCATTAGCCTTTTGACCGGGAACCCTGAGCCCTTGGCCTGCGGCCGCGCAACCGTTTTCAGGAGGTAACACTGCGGTCCGAGCCTGTTTACATCGGCGCCAACATCACTCAATTGCCCCACGAGAGGACGGCTTTTGCGGGCCACCAGGATGACATTCTTTTTTGGCGGAAGGCGGTCCGACCCCGCATTGATTGGGATCAACTCCCCGCTTCGCACGTAGATATATCGTCGAATCTCGCGTGCCGCGAGCGCTTCGGCCCACGAGGCGTCTCGTGGCTGAAGGATAACTGTCGTCCGCGACTCCCGGGCCTCCGCCCCCGTCGCGCACCAGCACGATACAGCCAAAGCAACGCCAGCCATCCTGAAGAGGAGTCTCCCGGTTCTGCGGCATGGGAACATTGTTCTTTCCGGAGAGCGGCACTGGGTCGTAATCATAAGCAGGTGCATTTGATACTGGAAACGCCTGTAGCCAATCCTTTAACTAAAAGCAAAGTAAATTCAAAAAATCACAGGTTGGCTTCGGGCTCTCTCCGGAATATCATCCGCCGTCGCCGGAACCATCAATGAAATACATGCATTGGAGCACTCTTGGCAGGCCGTTTTTTCTATTTTTCCTGTGCGTCTGCCCGGTCTGTGCCCGCGGCGGCGACCTCGATACCATCGGCGCCACGTTGCTCTGGCAGGTTGATCCCACACTCAAGGCCGGCTCGGTTCGCGTCGCGCACGTCGAAGGCACCGTGGCCGCGAACGCCTTCGAGGTCAACCCGGCTGCGGTTGGCCAGGACGTCTCCCTGGTTACCTGGGTGTCCAGCAACGGTTCTGCAGCCAATTTCCCCAACAGCGTCGGCCTCGAGTCATGGCATGCGAACCTCGTTGCCGCCAACTTTTATGGGCTGAACACTGGCCCGGCGCCCCTGGTTAGCCACGTGGACAACTATGACGCTGACTATTTCTACAACAATTTTGTCGGCAGCTTGCAGCAACCGTCCATCCCTGGCCGCATCGTCAACCAGAGCTTCACTTTCATGGCGAGTGACGAAGCCACCGTAAACCCGGATTACGACAACTATGCCGCCCGCTACGGTACCATCTTTTCGTCGGGGGTTGGTAATGGCGGCAGCGTCCTGCCGCCCGGCACTTGTTACAACGGCTTGGGCGTCGGCATCTACGGTTCACCTTCTGGCGTCGGCCCAACATCTGACGGCCGCTGCAAGCCTGATCTAGTCGCTCCTGATGCTGCCAATTTCCCTAATGGTGCGAACAGTTACTCCATCCCCTACGTCTCAGGCTCCGCCGCCGTTCTCGTTCAGGCTGCCACCCGTGGCGACGGCGGTCCTGCGACTACCAATGCAGCCGCCGATCTCCGCACCATCAAAGCACTCTTGCTCAACGGTGCCATCAAACCCTCCGACTGGATCAATTCCAGCACCAGTCCGCTCGATTTTCGTTACGGTGCCGGCCTCGTGGACGTCTTCAACGCCTGGAGCCAGCTTCGGGGTGGTCAGCACGCCCCCATCGAATCCACCTCCAATTCGCCCGGCAGCCCGCATCCGCCAGGGACCAACCTGAATAATGAGGTCGCCCTGACCGGCTGGGACTTCGCTTCCATTACCAACAAATCGATCGGCATCAACGTCTCCGACCAGGTCAACCATTACTATTTCCTGGTGACAAACGTCTCCACACTCACTGCTACGTTGGTGTGGAACAAACCGCTGAACAAAGCCAGTATCAACGATCTTAACCTTTTCCTCTACGATACCGTCACCTCGAACCTGGTCGCCTCCAGCGTCAGCCCTATTGACAACGTCGAAGAGATCTTCGTTCCCGCGCTGGCACCTGGCCGCTACGATCTCCAGGTCCAAAAGGCAGCCTCCACTCGTGTCTCGCTCAGCGAAACCTATGCGCTCGCGTTTGAGTTCTTCAGCGTGAAACTGAACCTGACCCTGACTGCGTCCGACCTGGTGCTGACGTGGCCGCTTGCTCCGACAGGGTTTCGCCTCTTCTCGACCTCGACTTTGGCCTCCCCCGTGTGGTTGCCAGTTGGCACAACCGTCAGCGTTAGCAACGGTCAGAACGTCGTCACACTTCCCACTGCGTCCGCGAGCCTGTTTTTCCGCCTGCAACGTCCTTGACTTCTGGGCGCAGAAAAGTTCGTCGGGCGGCCGTTCGACTGGTCCCCGTGGAAAAGGAAATGGAGGGTCTGAAGACGTCCGAGGCTACCAACAGTACTGCCAGAAGGCGCGACGTTGTCGCTGCGCGTTTTGGTGCCCGCGCCGACGACCCGATTAATCCCCCTCAGTCTTATCGGCCAGTTTTTGGCTTTCCTTGGCTTGACCTCGGCGTGGCATCCTACCATGTTCGTCCCCTGACGAACATGACCTCACACCGCAGAATCTTCCTGAAACAGCTTGGCCTGAGCATGGCTGGACTGGGCTTCATTCTTTCGGCACCGGAGAGTTTGGCCGCCGGACAAACACTTCGCAGGAAGCTGCCGCGCAGCCGCTCCGAGGCGCAAGGCGTGTCATCTCCGGGCATCCTGGCGTTCCTCGAAGCCGTCGGCCGGAGCAAACACGAATTCCACAGTTTGATCATCGTCCGCCATGGCCACGTTATCGCCGAGGGGTGGTGGCGCCCGTATCAGCCGGAGGCGCCGCAGATGATGTATTCGATGAGCAAGAGTTTCACCTCGACCGCCATCGGCTTCGCCGCAGCAGAGAGGAGGCTGAGCGTCAACGACCAGGTCGTGTCGTTCTTCCCGGACGACCTGCCCGCCGAGGTCAGCGACAACCTCCGCGCCCTGCGGGTAAAGGACTTGCTGACGATGTCAGTCGGGCACGCACAGGATTCAACCGGCTCATTATGGGCGGAAGAAAACTGGGTCAGAAAATTCCTTTCCTTGCCGATTCCGAATGCTCCCGGGACGAAGTTTCTCTACAACAGCGGAGCCACCTACATGCTCTCCGCGATTGCGCAGAAGGTGACGGGCCAGAAGCTGATTGATTACCTGAAACCGCGCTTGTTCGGGCCGCTGGGGGTTGAAGGGATTTCGTGGGAAACGTGCCCGCGCGGGATCAACACAGGCGGCTGGGGTCTGAAAATCCAGACGGAGGGTCTGGCCAAATTCGGCCAACTCTACCTGCAGCGGGGCGAATGGAACGGGAGGCAACTACTGCCCGCCAACTGGATCGACGAGGCCACCAGTTTCAAGATTCAGCAACCCGCACCGGACCTCGAACGCGCGAAAAAGGAAAGCGATTGGCACCAGGGCTACTGCTACCAGTTCTGGCGCTGCCGCCACAATGCTTACCGCGGCGATGGCGCGTTTGGACAATACACGATTGTGATGCCCGAGCAGGATGCGGTGATTTTCATCACAAGCGAGACCTCCAACATGCAGGGGGTGCTTGATCTGGTTTGGGAGCACTTGCTACCCGCCATGCAAAGCCGGGCACAGCCCAGGAACAAACCGGTCGAAGCGGAACTACAGAAGAAACTGGGCGCGCTGGCACTCCTGCCGCCCAAAGCGCAGCCGTCCTCACCGGTGGCCGTCCGCATTTCGGGAAAGGTCTTCTCGGTCCGCAAGAGCGAAGGATGTCCGGAGAGCGTCAGCTTGGACTTCAGCCACCAGGGCTGCC